>WGCN01000153.1 GCA_015493745.1 Calditrichales bacterium | reverse complement strand
CCCAGAAAATCGGCCTGATAGATGGAGTGAACGGGATCATCGACACGCACCAGATGACGCAGGTTGTATTCCTGCAGGGCTTCCATATCCTCCTGAAGAGAGTCGTCGCCGTCAAAATCACGCCAGGTACCGTCAAACTCATCGATGGTTTCCACTTTTTCAAAATTGTGGGTCAGAACATAATCTTCCTGAGCCTTTTTATCCACGGTCAGCACATCCACTTCGTCGGCTTTTTTGGCCTTGATCACCGTCTCCGCTTTTATTTTTTCCACCAGGGCCCTGGTGCGGGGATTGACATTTTTCAGGCGCTCCCTTTTTGCGGCATCGCTATCCAGGTGGCGCATCAGGCGGCCATACAGCCAGCTAAAATCCCGGTGGATTTCGCCTGTTTTCGGGTTCCGCTCTTGCGGCCAATGGCTTAGCAATTCACTGTGCAACTCACGCAAAAGAGGAAACTCCGCGAACAGCGCGTCCAAAACCTGCCGGCGGGACTCATAGGCTTTTTGCTGAAGTTGCCTTACGGAAGCTTCGCCGGATTCCCTCCAGCTCAGCCCCAGCGCCCTTTGTTTCACCATATAAAACAGACGGAAAATATAAAGATTAAAATTAAGCTCTTCCCGGTCAAAAATATCCACTTTTTTGGGAAAATAGAACACATCGCCCTGCCAGCCGCCCTCTCGCTCGGATTCGGCGATGTATAGGGCCTCTCCTGTCAGAGCCCGGGCCATCAGGGTCAGACGGCCGCTGATATCTTCCAGCCTGACCTGCTCACCGGGGTGGTCCTGAACGGCCTTCCTCTTCTTGAACAGGTCATAGAGTTTTTTAAATAATATCTGATCCAGTTCCATGAAATATCCGTTTTAAATCATCAATGCGGTCATATCCTTAAGGGCGCTAAGGATATCGGGATCATCGGTCAGGGGTTCCACCACGGCCACCTCCACCGCCAGGCGCCGGAACAAACCGCTCCGGATCAGCTTGGCCGCATCCACCAACAGGCGGGTGGAAACGGTCTCGGTCAGCCCCATGTCGGTCAGATTACGGATTTTGTTGCCTATTTTTACCAGCGCGGCGGCCATATCCGCTTCAATACCCGTCTCGCCCATAATAATCTCTTTTTCCAGATCCGCCGACGGATATTCAAAAGAAAGCGACACAAAACGCTGCCGGGTGGAGGGCTTTAAATCCTTAAAGCCTTTCTGGTATCCGGGGTTAAAGGAGGCCACAAACATAAAATCGGGATGCCCCTCCACGGTTTCGCCGGTTTTATCCAGATAAAGCTGGCGTCGGTGGTCGGTCAGCGGATGGATGGCCACAATGACGTCGGGCCGCGCTTCGGCGATCTCATCCATATAGAGCAGGGCTCCTTCCTTCAGGGCACGGGTCAGCGGCCCGTCGATCCAGACAGTTTCCGCGCCCTTGATGATATAGCGCCCGATAAGGTCGGTTGAGGAGGTTTCCTCATGGCAGGCAATGGAGATGAGGGGTCTTTGCAGTTTATAGCTCATATACTCCACAAAACGGGATTTCCCCACGCCGGTGGGGCCTTTTAAAAGCAGGGGCAGACGGTTTTTCCAGGCGTGTTCAAACACTTCCACTTCCTTGGCTACCGCCCGGTAAAAAGGTTCTTCTTTAGGTATCCGCATGTTTCCTCACACTTATAAGATTTTGTTCTGTACTTTGCCGTTGGCAACACCGGTGGTTTTCTCCTTCGTTCATCCTTTGGGAGGGACGGCCGGTGTTATTCTGTAATAAAAAGAAGGCTGCCTTTTATTTATTCCCTTAAAGGCAGCCTTCTGTAATTTTCTATGTTTTACCGTCGTTTAGCTGGTTTGCAGGGCACTGAACTCTTCACCCTCACCGATGGCTTCATCCACGGGAACACCGAACTTGATGAAGTTGATGATAAACAGGGTGATACCGATGCTGAAAACGGTGGCCGCGATGATCAATACAAAAAAGTGCGGTTCTATTTCCAGCTGGGCCTGCATAAAGTCCAGCCCCACTATGCGCTCCATATAAACCTGGGCCACGCCGGCGGCGGCAAAGGCCATGGTCATGCCGATCATGCCGATATTGGAAAACCAAAAAGCCATGTGACCGATGCTGTTGTCGTATATCTTACGTCCGGTCATCAGCGGCATGCTGTAGCTGATAATGGCCAAAACCAGGGAAGCATAGGCGCCCCAAAAGGCCAGGTGGCCGTGCATGGCCGTTACCAGGGTACCGTGGGTATACAGGTTAACCCCGGGCAGGGTATGGGCCAGTCCCAGCAGGCCTGCCCCTAAAAAGGCCACGATGGCCGTGCTCAGGGTCCAGTAAATGGCCAGCTTGTTGGGATGCTTTTTATTACCCTTGCGGTACATCTGAATGGCAAACAAGGTCATCCCCAAAAAGGCCAGGGGCTCCAGGGCGGAGAAAATACCACCGACAATCAGCCAGTATTTGGGTACGCCGATAAAATAGTAGTGATGGCCCGTTCCCAAAATGCCGGAAAGGAAGGTCAGGCCGACGATGACATAAAGCCACTTTTCAATGACTTCACGATCCACGCCGGTCAGCTTGATCAACAGATAGGCCAGAATACCGCCCATGATCAGTTCCCAAACGCCTTCCACCCACAGATGGACAACCCACCAGCGGAAAAAGGAATCGACCGTATGGTTGTCAAACCAGATCATGCCCGGCAGATACAACAAGGCGGCAAACACCAGCCCGGAAGTCAACACCCAGGCGGTTGTGGTGCGCTTCTTGCCCTTAAACATGGTCATAAGCAGAATGACCAGAAAAAGAATCACATTCAGGGCCACCAGATAATCGAGCGGACGCGGAATTTCCAGGAACTTACGGCCTTCGAACCAGCCCACATGAAAGCCGACAACGGCTATAACGCCGACGATGGCAAAGCTGTAGAACTGAAGCAGGGCCAGGGGCACACTCCACAATTCCGTATCCGATTCATCGGGAATTATAAAGTAACCGGCGCCCATAAAGCCGGAAAGAATCCATACAACGAGGAGATTTTTATGTGTGGCCGTAGCCGCATTAAAAGGAATCCACTCATGCAAACCGTCAAAACCCATATGGGCAAAAGCCATAATAAAGCCATAGACGATCTGTAACGATAACAATAACATACTCAGCGCAAAGAAATAATACGCTACTTTCTGTGACTTAAATTTCATGATTTCACCTTTCTGATTTATTTATTCAGTTGAACACTCGGTTTGGGCGGGAAGCCGTTCAAATCACTTTCCCCCACCCATTTTAAAAAGGCCACCAGGGCCTCTTTCTCCTGTTCGGTGAAATTATATTCTACCATATTCCGCCCGTTGGGTCGCCACCCGCCGGGAAAATTAAAAGTAGTCTTGATATATTCCGGGCCGCGCCGTTCATATACCTTGGTAAGTTCCGGAGCATAATAGGCCCCTTCCCCCATAATCGTGTGACAGCCCATGCAATTATTGGAATCCCACAAATGCCGCCCCAAACGTACCTGGTCGTCGATCTGCGACGCATGGGTATACTTGGGCACGCCATTGACTAAGGTATCAACCGTCATTCCGATGAATATCAGAAAAAAAACAGCCGTACCTCCCAAAAAAAACATCTTGGCTTGTTTTTTGGATAACATACACTCCCTCCTATTGTTGGTGAATTAATAATGGTAAGGATATCTATATTTAATAAGATAATATACTCTTTTATCTTTTTAAAAACAACAACCCGAACAAGTTTATTACCTTGCTGGAAATTTTCCATATCTACTGTGTTTCCAATAACTTAACAGCAATAATCCTCTAAAAGCCCGGAAAGCTTAATTCCAAACCCCATAACTTAGTTTTACGATTAGTTGGTTGGAATCATACTGCCAATAACGGTTTTCCACCTTGTCAATATTATGGTTATAAACGATAAACAGGTCGCCCAGCAGGTCAAACGTCCACCGCAGACGGGTGTTGCTCCCGACCGACCGGGTTTCATTGTCATACTGGATGAATGAGCTCAGCTCAAAGTTGGGCGTAAAGCTGTATTGTAAACGGCCCCCCAGCAGATCCTGATGGAAATCCCCCTCGGGCAGGCGGGCAATATTGCGTTCTACATTCAGGGAAAGATTGAGACTGGAAAAGGGCCGGGCGTTCAGTTCCAGTTGTACCTGATCCAGCCGTCCGTTATAAAAACTGCCAAACCACCAGGTGGCCTGGCCGTTGATCACCCTTTTTGAGGCCGACTCGAATTCCAGGCGGTAGCGCCGCCAGTGATAGGGGCCCTTTTCCAGAACGACGCCGTCGCTTATCTCAAAATCCTCGGGCAGATTCTCTCCCTGAGGCACGATATTAAATTCAAAGCGATCGCCGCTCTCCAGTAAAAAATGGATGGGCGCCGTAAATATGCCATAGGTTTCCCATTCCCCTCTCAGGTTACTGATGATACGCGCGCCGGATTCAAAGAAGAATTGGCGGATATTCGCCCAGTCGGGACGCGGCGTGTAGTCAAAGCCAAAACGCAATGAAAGCGTGCCCGGCCGGGGCACAAAGCCCAGGGAAGGCTGAAAAGCATCGCCTATGCGTAGTCCGGTCAGGCTGATATCGAACAGGTCATTGGGATAGTCGATCTTAAAACCCAAGGCCGACGGATCCCCCTGATAGTGGTGATTCTTGTTATATAGGCCCCAAACCCCGGCCAGGAACACCTTGTCATCCAAAAAGTGCGAGGTACGGTAAGTCATATCCGCCCCCAGCATCCACACGCTTTCACCGCTTTGCGGGTCGCCGATGGTGCCCATCATGCCGATGGAGGATTCCTCCAGAACATTTTGCTTTACGCGGAAGGCACCCAGGGTGGTGGCCGGCGCCAGGCCGCTCACGGCCGCCGTACGTGTTACCAGCGCCCCAAAATTGGTATCATTGACCTTGCCGTTTATTTTCCCGCCAACCACAATGGGTATTTTTGTGCCTTCATAAAGGCCGATGCGTCTGCTGTAAAAGGGAACGATGGCACGCCGAAGACCGATGCCGAAATCAAATATATCCGATCCTTCCAGAAAGAAACCACGCTTTTCCGGAAAGAAGAGAGGGAAGCGCGTAAGATTGGTACGGCGGGCATCCACTTCCGTTTCGGCGAAATCGGTATTGACCGTAACCTGGAGATTGACGTCCGAGGTGATCTTTTGCGTAAAGTCCAGACTGTAGTCCAGGTCATTGACGGCGGAAGTTTCCCGGGAGCGTTGGGTTTGGGTGATAAGGGAAGCTTTGGACGTTAAACCGATGCCCAGATCGAAGGGCGGCAGCCCCGTAAGACGGCCGGCCTGAACCACCTGGCTGATTTTATAATCACGCTTCAACCCCGTCCAGCGATCCCGTTCCAGGGTACGCTGGATACGACGCTCAATATTAAAACCCCAGGAATCCGTTTTCGAGGAAAAGGAAATGCTGCGGATGGGAATGATGATCTCCACCGTCCACCCCTGTGCATTCACGCTGGTTTTGGCGTCCCAGATGCCGTCCCAATCGGAATTTTCGCTTTCACCGGAACGGGCTACCAGGGCATCATAGCGCGTCCCCTCCGGATTGACGGCAAAAATATAACCGCTGCGCTGATCCAGGTAGGTGTCAAAAACCAGTTTTATGCGATCCTCGCTGCGCATGCCGCTGTCACGTATTTTAGAATAGGAGATTATCTTATCCGGCCGGTCGTCATAACAGCGCACCCCCACATAAACATGGCGGCTGTCGGCCAATACGCGCACGATGGTACGTTGACCGGCTTTGCGCCCTTCATCGGGCTCGACCATTGTTAAACGGTCAATGGAGTCGGCCCGCATCCAGGCGGCTTCATCCAGGCGTCCGTCAAGACGGATGGTTTCTTCCGTATTCAGTTGATAAACAGCAAGACTTTGACCGTGGGCAAAAGTTATAGCCAGAAGAAGAGGAAGAATCGGATAGTATTTCATTTTCACACCTATATTTACCCTGAACCGTATAATTTACAAAAAGAAAGCGCATATTAACAGGCATGAATACAAATAATTATTGCCGGACAAGGTATTTTTTCCGGTCAAGACTATGACTCCCCTGCCCTTTTACTCAAGGCGCGCATTCGGGGGCTGATTTGTGATGTCCCCCAGGCGGTTCTGCCGCTGCCCTTTTTTCAAGCGGCCGGGGAGGAGTTGCTTCTTCCTATCAACCAATGTACATTTCGTACTAACCGAACTCAAACACACCCTATTTTCGCTCTATACACAATGCGGTTAGCAGGATGTTGTGTGCAATACGAAATAAAAAACGAGACAAAAGCAAAAAATTATTAAATTGCAGAAGGAATAAAATTACAAAGGATATAAGAAACAAATGAAAGTAAAAGAGCCATTATTCGCTTATATAAGTCCTGACATTGAATATTCGATAGAAAATGATGATTCGTTAACAGTATTAAAAACCTACGAAAGTGGAAAGTTTGATTTAATTATTACTTCTCCGCCTTATAATATTGGCAAATCGTATGAAACTAAAACTTCTATTGAGAATTATCTTGCTACTCAAGAAGAAATAATAAAAGAGCTAATACGAGTTTTATCAGATAAAGGAAGCATTTGTTGGCAAGTCGGCAATTATGTCAATAAGGGGGAAGTATTCCCATTAGATATTTACTATTATCAAATATTTAAAAACCTTGGACTTAAACTAAGAAATAGAATTATCTGGCGCTTCGGACACGGACTTCACGCTTCCAAAAGATTTTCCGGTAGATATGAAACCATTCTTTGGTTTACAAAAACCGATGACTATATATTCAATCTTGATGATGTTAGGATTCCTTCTAAATATCCCGGGAAACGACATTTCAAGGGGCCAAAGAAAGGACAGTTATCTGGCAATCCTAATGGGAAAAACCCATCGGATATCTGGGAAATTGTGGTAAAAGACTGGGAAAATGAAATATGGAACATACCAAATGTTAAGTCAAATCACCCGGAAAAAACTGGACATCCTTGTCAATATCCAATTGAATTAGTAGAAAGATGTATATTGGCTTTGACCAATAAAAGTAGTTGGGTATTAGACCCATTTTCTGGTGTAGGGTCTGCAATTATTGCCGCAATAAAAAATGGAAGAAATGCTATTGGAATCGATAAAGAAAAGGAATATTGTAAAATAGCAGAAAAAAGGATTGAAGATTTAAAAGAAGGAACTTTAAAAATTCGTCCAATCAATAAGCCGATACACAAACCATCTAAAAGAGACAAAGTTGCACAATTTCCCAAAGAATGGAGTGAACTAAATTTTAAAGGATAAATCATATGAAAATATCACAGAAATATTCGCATTTAAATGGCGAAGAATATTTAATTGTTCACCATAAAAAATTATACAAAGAGATTAAAGAGGTTATCACTTCAATAGATGCTGGAAAATTCAAGACAAAGATTAGTAAAGAAAAAACAATGAAAGGGACTAATCTTTATAGTCCGGTTGATTTGAACAAAGAATTTGATCGAGAATTCCAAAAAAGGAATTGGAAAGAAAGCCGTTATTCTTATTACATCACATTAGATCGAGGCTTGATGGAAAAAACAATAACAATGCCAGTAAGTGACCAGAAAAAGTTTTTAATTGAAAATGGTGAAAAAGAACCAATTTATAGTTACAATCAAACTGATTTTGTTAAAGATAAATTAGCTGTTGAAGTACAGTTTGGTAAATACGCATTTGTTGCATACGATTTATTTGTAAAACATATGCTATTCTACTCTGGTGGTGTTATTAACTTGGGGATAGAAATTTTACCGACAAGGAAAATGCAAGCACAAATGTCAAGCGGTGTTGCATATTATGAAGGTGAAGTCTATAATGTTATGAGGCAAGGAAGGAATAGTCCACCTGTTCCTTTATTGATATTGGGAATTGAACCTTAATCGAAAAATACACTGGGCAGAACAAGGAAGTATAGGCTTTGTATCCCCCTTCCTTCAACTTTCATCTAAACTTGAAAGTATAATGCTTCGAAAGCGCCAACTTTTCATATACTCACCGTGGTGACTAACACCCAATATCCCATATCTCCCGTTATTATTTTCCTTCAGGGTGTAATCCCCCCACAATAAAGCCGGATTTTTTCAAACCTATTATCGTCGTTTTAAGAAGAGACGGACTTAGCGGCCTGATCAGGTTTATGGGAATCCGCCAATTAAATTCCGGCTCCGTTAGCGCTACCCTGATACGGCTGTGGCCGGAAACATCCGTTGCGTTGTCCGGCGGTTTTTGTTTTCAAGGATCAGGAAAAACGGTTTTAAACAAGACGGTTTTGGGGAGTTCCTTCCAGAAAGGCCCGGATATTTTCGGCGGCCATGTCTACCAGCCGTTGCCGTGCCTGCCGGGTGGCCCAGGCAATATGCGGGGTGATCAGGGTATGGGGGTTGGCAACAAGCGGATGATCCGGCGGCGGCGGCTCCGTTCCCAGCACATCCAGCGCGGCAGCCCGGAGGCGTCTTGCACGCAGCGCCTTGTCCAGCGCCCCTTCATCAATCAATCCGCCGCGGCCGGTGTTGATCAGCACGGCGCTTTGCTTCATCAGGCTTAATGTCCGTTCGTTAACCATCTCCCGCGTATCCTCCGTCAGGGGACAATGCAGGCTGATGAAGTCGCTTTGGCGGAAAAGAGTATCCCTGTCCACGGGCAAAAGACGATCATCCCCGCCGCTGACAGCATGGCGGGTATGCACCAGCACCCGCATATCAAAGGCGCGTGCCAGCCGGGCCACCTGCTTACCGATGGCGCCGTAACCGACAATCCCCAGGCTTTGCCCCTTCAGTTCGGCAAGCGGCTTCTCCCAAAAACAAAATTCCGGCGACCGGGCCCAGCCGCCCTCTTTGACAGCTTTGTTATGCAAGGCCACCTGCTGGCTGAAGTGCAGAATATAGGCAAAGACCATCTGGGCCACGGAAGAAGTGCTGTAGGCGGGGACATTGCAAACGACAATACCCCGCTCTCCGGCGGCGGCAATATCGATATTGTTGTAACCGGTGGCCAAAACCCCGATATAGCGCAGGGCCGGCAGTTTATCCATCACTCCGGCATCTATTATTATCTTGTTGGTCAATATGAGCGGAACATCGCCAAGACGGGTTTGAAAAGCCTCCGGTGTCAGATGTTCATGCCGGGTGAGCGTTCCCAGTTTTTCCACAGCCTGCCAGCTTATATCGCCCCTGTCCAGGGTGCGGGCATCCAAAACGGCTATTTTAATATCCATCCGGACTATTCCGCTTTCCCTGTCTCACAAAGCTCGATAAGAATACCGTTGCTGCTTTTGGGATGGACAAAGGCGATTTTCTTGCCCTCGGCGCCAGCGCGGGGCTGTTCATCTATAAGACGAAATCCCCTTTTCTTCAGAATATCCAGCGTTTTCTGCAGATCGTCCACCCGGTAGGCGATATGGTGGATGCCGGGCCCTTTTTTATCCAAATACTTCTGAATGGGCGAACCCTCCGCCGCCGGCTCGAGATATTCAATGGTGGCGTCGCCGATATGATAGCCGAGGACATTCACCTTCTGATCGGTCACCGTTTCGCGGATTTCCGGCAAAAGGTCGAACCCTTCCCGGAAAGTCTCTTCAATGGCCTTTAAATCACTTACGGCAATCCCGATATGGTCGATTTTTTTCAACATCTTCTTAGCTGCTCCTTTTACCGCATACGATAATTGGGGGATTCCTTGGTAATGATCACATCGTGGGGATGGCTTTCCTGCAATCCCGCCGGACTGATACGCACAAAGCGCGCTTTTGTCTGTAACTCTTCAATGGTACGGCAACCGGTATAGCCCATGGCCGAGCGCAGACCGCCGATCATCTGGAAGACGCTGCTGCTCAAGGTGCCGCGATAGGGAACACGCCCCTCAATGCCCTCGGGAACCAGCTTATCCACGGCCAGTCCCTCCTGAAAATAGCGATCCTTGCTGCCTTCCTGCATGGCGCCGATGGAACCCATGCCCCGCACCATTTTATAGCTGCGGCCATCCAGCAGAATCACTTCCCCGGGGCTCTCATCGGTACCGGCAAACAGGCCGCCGATCATAACCGTGCCGGCCCCGGCGGCCAGGGCCTTGGCAATATCCCCGGAATACTTGATGCCGCCGTCGGCAACAACCGGTACGCCCGCTTCCTTAGCCGCGCGCACCGCTTCCATAATGGCGTAAATCTGCGGCACACCCACACCGGTCACCACGCGCGTGGTACAGATGGAACCGGGCCCTATGCCCACCTTAACCGCATCCACGCCACGGTCAATCAAATCTTTCGCCCCCTGATAGGTGGCCACATTACCGGCAATCAATGATACTTCGGGATGTTTCTTCTTTATGGACTCCACGGCGTCCAAGACCCCCTGGGAATGTCCGTGAGCCGTATCGACCACCAGCACATCCACCTGGGCCTCAATCAGGGCCGAGGCCCGGTAATAACCGTCATCACCCACGCCGGTGGCCGCCCCCACGCGCAGACGTCCCCGGTCATCCTTACAGGCATTGGGAAACATCTTTTTCTTCTGGATATCCTTGACGGTGATCAAACCGACCAGTTCATTGTCGCCGTTCACGATCAGCAGTTTCTCAATACGGTGTTTCTGTAAAATGGCCTCGGCCTCTTTCAGGGAAGTCCCCATGGGAGCCGTTACCAGGTTCTTACGGGTCATGTGTTTTTCAATGGGCAGGTTGAGATTGGTCTCAAAACGGATATCACGGTTGGTCAGTATGCCAACCAGTTTTCCCTTTTCCGTTACGGGAATACCGGAGATATGGTAACGTTTCATCATGTCCACGGCATCACGCAGGCTGTTTTTGGGGCCGAGGGTAACCGGTTTATAGATCATACCGCTTTCCGAGCGTTTAACGCGATCCACCTGTTCCACCTGACGCTCCACGGTCATATTCTTATGAATAATGCCGATCCCGCCTTCGCGGGCCAGGGCAATGGCCAGATCCTGCTCGGTTACCGTATCCATGGCCGCGGAAACGATGGGGATATTCAGACGAATCTGACGGGTCAACTGTGTTTCCAGTTGCACATCGCGCGGCAGGACGGTGGAATGAGCCGGCAACAGCATCACATCGTCAAAGGTGAGTCCTTCGGCCACGATTTTATTATCACTCATTTTTTACAATACCTTTCATTCGTGGTTTAATGTTTGAACACATCACACGGATATTTTTTCAAAGCACCGGCGGAACCGATTCCGTGTCCCCGGAAAACGTGCTATTTATGATTCAGGATTTTTGATATTCTTTTTTGGTGGCGCTCCGCCCCGCCCCGGGTTGTCAGAAAGGCGTCGCATATTTCCCGGGCCACGGTGGATCCGATGATTTTACTGCCCAGGGTCAGCATATTGGCATAATTGTGCTCACGGGCGCTTTTGGCCTCGCTGACATTGTTGCACTTGGCGGCCAGTACGCCGCTGACCCGGTTGGCGGCCATGGCCGATCCAATCCCCACACTGTCAATCATAATGCCGGCATCCACCTCGCCGGCGGATATTTTTTCCGCTACCATAAAGGCATAGTCGGGATAGTCACAGGCTTTGGCGTTTCCCGGACCCAGGTCGATAACCATAAACTCTTTTTTTCGCAGATACGCCTTCAGTTCTTCTTTCATATAGAAGCCGCCGTGATCCGAGGCGATGGCAATCTTGTGAAAAGGTTTATTGAGAAAGATGCGTTGCTCAAAACGGCAATGCCCTTCATCGTTTATTTTCCCACCCAGCGCTACCTTCAGTTGTGCCGCCAGATCACGGGCGGCAGGCGTGACAACCGTCTCCGCATCCACCATCAGGGCCTGTCCGGCACGGGCCGCCCGTCGCACATCCTCTTCTCCGATTAATTTTTTCATACCTTTTACCCAGTTAAAATCTGTTTAATTCTCCGGTAATTTTGCCCGGCCCTTCGTAAATTCATTTCTTCGGAAGGTACCGGTCACGCTGTTCTTTAGCGGGAAAGCCCCGGGACAAAGCAGGTTCGTTTTCGCACGGTAAATATAGAGTTCCCGGACATGCCCTTCAAGATTTTCGGTACGCGGCCACCTTACAGGATGGGTCCGCTGCAGCCCTGTCGGGTAACGGCAAGCACTTCGCCCCGACGCACTATGCCGACCGCTTTTTCCATATCGATATTCATCTGACGGTCTTTATCCCAAAAGGGGATGGAGGCGCGCACATGCTTATAGAGCAGTTTTGTGGCCGCCGAAGGCGAGAGCGGTTTTCTGAAATCCAAAGCCTGCAGGGCGCACAATAACTCAATCGCCAAAACGTGCTCAGCATTTTCCACAACCGTCAGTGCTTTGCGCGCGGCGTGGGCCCCCATGCTGACATGGTCTTCCTTATTGGCCGAGGTGGGGATGGAATCGACACTGGCGGGATGGGCCAGCACCTTATTCTCCGAAACCAGAGCGGCCGCCGTCACATGGGCAATCATAAAACCGGAATTAAGCCCGCCCTCCGTGGTCAGAAATCCGGCCATCTCATTCATGGAGGGGTCCATCATGTGTTCGATGCGCCTTTCGGAGATACTGGCCAATTCGGCCATAAGTATGGCCAGGTAATCGGCCGCCAAAGCCACGGGTTCACCGTGAAAATTCCCCCCGGAAAGCACATCCCCGTTATCGGGAAATACCAGCGGGTTATCGGTAACCCCGTTCATCTCCCGTTCAAAGACCTCCCTGACATGATCAAAGCCGTCACGGATAGCACCATGTACCTGAGGGATACAGCGCAGACAATAAGCGTCCTGCACCCGGTGGTCGGAATCCTTGTGCGAGGCGACAATGGGACTGTCCTTGAGAATATTCCGGATATTTTCCGCCACCGTTTTCTGACCGCGATGACCACGGATTTTCTGAATACGCGAATCAAAGGCGGTGAGGGTACCCAACAGGCCTTCCAGGGAAACCGCCCCTATGACATCAGCGGATTTCAGCAGGTTTTCGGCGCGGATCAGAGCCATAATGGCATTGGCCTGGATAAATTGCGTACCGTTCAACAGGGCCAGACCTTCCTTTTCCTCCAACTCCAGCGGAGCCAGACCGGCCTGCCGCAAGGCTTTTCGGGCGGCTACCCGTTGGGCCTGTCCGTTTTTAAAGACAGAAACCTCCCCTTCTCCGATAAGAGGCAGGGCCATATGCGCCAACGGCGCCAGGTCGCCGCTGGCCCCCACCGAGCCTTTTCCGGGAATAACCGGCAGAATGCCCCGGTTGAGCATATCCGCCAAAAACTGCACCAGTTCCGTCCGCACACCGCTGTAGCCCTGAGAAAGGTTTTTGATCTTCAACAGCATCATTAAACGGACAATATCGGCCGGCAGCGGTTCACCGACGCCGGCGGCATGACTGAGCACCAGTCTTTTTTGCAGTTCCCGGGCCTGCTCACGGGGGATACGTACATCGGCGAATTTACCAAAACCGGTGGTCACGCCGTATACAACCCGATCGGCGGCAATGATATCCCTGATAACCTGGCGGCCCTTTTCAATACGCCCTTTCACCTCTTCGGCAAGCTTTACGAGCGGCTTTTCCCGCAAAAAGCGAACCAGTGACTCCAGGTTAATGTCCTGTGTATCGATCAGAAACTGTGACATTCAAAATCCTTTCCAGACCGGCCCTTTTTCCGGGCCTCGCTTTACCGTAAATGAAAAACAGAATTCAATCCCTGTCAGATTTTTGAATTTAATTAAATCAACGGGTTTTTCAAAACATCCTGCAAGCCTGAGAATGAATATACCCTGGCCACGGCCTCTGGCCTCCCGGATGCCCGTTCGGCCTCAGCCTTTCCTTTACAAACCATAAATTTTTGAGCATATAAGAGATGTGACTCAACTCATGGGCTATCCACACGATAATATGGAAAAAATCAGAAAAAGATATATGAAAAAAGTCCTCGGCATATACTTCTTACCTTTGCTTTTTTTTTCCTCGCTATGGGGGCAAAAACCCTATTTGCAATTTGAACATTATACTTCCGCTCAGGGATTGTCGCAAAACTCCGTTTATGAAATCATTCAGGACAACAAAGGTTTTATGTGGTTTGCCACCCAGGATGGTCTGAACCGCTTTGACGGTTATACTTTCAAGGTTTTCCGTAACACCAATCACCTGCGGAGCACGGCTTCCAATTATATCTACTCCATGGCGGAGGATAAATATGGGCGTATCTGGATCGGGACAACCACCGGCCTGGCCATATTTCACCCGGAAAATCGCACCTATACGGATATCGAGGTTACCCGGAACACGGAGATAAACAGGGTATTGCGCGCTTCCGACGGCTCCATGTGGGTAGCGATCAACAAGCTGGGTGTCTTTCATTTTTCCGTGGACGGTAGTCCCCTTGCCCACTACAGCAAGGAGTTGGTCTCTCCGGAAATCACCTGTCTTTATGAGGATGACAAACAGCAGATTTGGGCCGGCAGTGCCTATCAGGGCATTACCATCATTAATCCGCAAACGGAGACTTTCACCACCCTCAGTAACCCGACCTTAAAAAAGATCATGGTTACGGCCATCAAAGGGATGCCTTCGGGGGAATATTGGATAGGCAGCCGCCAAAAGGGATTATTGCGCTACCGGCCTTCCGAAAAAAGCATCAGCCGCATTTCCGCTAACGATGCGAAGACAGGTCTTTCCAATAATAATATCAAAAATATTTTCAGCGACCGGAAACAACGTACCTGGATCGCCACGGAAGACGGTTTAAACCTTTATGATGATCAGAACAACTTTTTCCATACCTATCACTATGACCAGGCCGATCCGGGCGGCCTGAGCAATAATGATATCAACTACATTTTCGAAGACCGCTCCGGTGCCTTATGGCTGGCGATGAACAATACCGGTATCTGCCGCTACAGTCCTAACCTTACCTATTTCCGGAACTATGACGCCAACTCCAGAAAAACGTTTCTTTCCTCAAATATTGTCTGGTCTTTTTATGAACAGGACGACGGAACGGTGATGATCGGATCCGAAGCGGGGCTGGATATTTACAACCCCCAAACCCAAACGGTAAAATCCATTACAAAGGATAACTCACCGTTAAAACATAATACCATTCGCGATATATACAAAGACGATAACGGATATTTCTGGCTGGCCACGGACGGAGGCGGTCTGGCACGATATAATCCGGCCACCGGTGGTATTAAAAACTTTAACGCCGACGCCACCGATTCCAGCAGTATCTCCAGTAATATTATCCGACATATCCTGAAACGAGACGATCACAGTTTATGGATTGCCACCCTGGAAGGGCTTAATATTCTGGATTTACGGACAAACACCTTTTCCTTAATCCAAAAAAGAAACTCCGAAAATTCTCTTTCCGACAATCGCATTTTAAATGTTTACCAATATAAAGAAAGCCCTGTTTTTATCTGTACCTACAACGGTCTGTCACTTTACAACCCGCAAACTAAAAATTTTAAAAATTATCAACGTGATTTAAATAATCCCTCATCCATCCGTTCCAATATCATCATTTCAGTATTGCACCGTAAGGACGATCCGGACAATGTATTTTGGCTGGGCACCTCCGAAGGTTTAAGCCGTTTTGACATGCAGACGGGAAAATTTACGACCTATACCACCGCCGACGGCCTGCCGAATAATATCATTTATGCCATAGAGGAAGATCACCACGGCAACCTGTGGCTATCAACCAACAAAGGATTGTCACGGATGGATTATAAAAGTAAAACTTTCCGTAATTTTAATCTGCAGGATGGTTTAAGAAATGATGAGTTCAGCGCCAATGCCTCTATTCAGTTAAAAAACGGGGAAATATGGTTTGGCGGAGTGGAAGGCATCACCGCCTTCAACCCGGATAATATCGGTATCAACCGAAATATCCCCCCCGTTGCGGTAACCTCTTTCTCCATTTATGACAAGGAGGTACCGGTAGACAGCATACTCTCCGTAAGCCCGCGCATAGAACTGAGCTACAAGGATAAGTTTTTTAAAATAGAATTCGCCGCGCTCGAATTTACCAATCCCCACAAAAACCGTTACAAATACAAATTGGACGGCTTTGACACAAAATGGATCGATGCCGGATACAGCCATACCGCCAGCTACACCAACCTGGATGGCGGAGAGTATGTGTTCCGGGTTATCGCCTCCAACAATGACGGTATTTGGAATGAAGAGGGGCTGGCCATTCCGGTGTATATCAAACCACCCTTCTGGGAAACCGTCTGGTTTATCGGTGCGGTAATTCTACTGCTGATTCTCACTGTGGTCCTTGGTGTAAACCTGCGCCTGAACAGTATCAAGAAGCAGAGGGAAGAGTTAAAGCAAAAAGTACATGACCGTACAGCGGAGCTTTTGAAAAGAAACATAGAGCTTAAAAGGAGCCAGGCCGAACAAAGACGCATTTTACTGAATGTGGAAGAGGGGTTTTTCCTGCTGGATACGGCCATGATCATCCAGAACGCCTATTCGAAGTCGCTGGAAAAAATCATGGAAAGCACCCAAATTGCCGGTTTAACAATCTGTGACGTTTTGGCCCTACACATTGAAGAGAGCCAAATGGAGATGACCCGGGATTATCTGTCCATGCTTTTGGATGACTCGTTGGATGAAGAACTGATAGAAAATCTCAATCCGCTCACACGGATAAAAACCACCTTTAGCGGGGAGAATGACAGTTTCAGCATTAAATATCTGGATTTTCGCTTTAAGCGGATTTTGGAAAACGAAAAAATTACCGGACTGATCGCTACGGTCAGCGATGTTACGGAAGAGTATCTGCTGGGCATCAAGCTGGCCGAATCGGAAGCCAAATCCAAAAAGCAGATCGAGTGGATGTTGGGCATATTGCACATTGAGCCGGCCCTGCTGATCGAATTTAACGAATCGGCCCACAAGGAGCTGGAATTCATCAACACCATCATGGCCGGGAGTGATAAGCAGGCCGACTATCCGCAACTTGGCGAGCAAATCGCCCGTTCCCTGCATTTAATCAAAGGGAACGCCAACCTGCTCAAGCTGGACTATTTTGCCGACATGGTTCATCAAATCGAAACCCGAACGAGCGAACTGCGCAACATCCCCGCATTAAGCGGGAGCGATTTTATTACGGTTTTCGTTGATCTTGACCGCTTAAAAAAAGAGCTGAATGAGCTGGGAAAGCTGATAGAAAAGCTGGCCCAGTTTTCCGCGGCCAGCCAAAAGAAACCGCGGGAATCCGAAAAAAGCGGCGATCTGATCCGTACCATAAAAAATTACGCCCAACGGATTGCCTCGGAGATGGGCTTGCACATACAGCTTGATACCAGCCGGTTTGATATTAAAGACATTCCGGCTAACCAACTGATGGTTTTAAAGGATATCTTTATTCAGCTTATCCGCAACAGTCTAAGCCATGGGATAGAGCCACCGGAAGAGCGAATCAAAAAAGGTAAACCGGAAACGGGGCGCATAGAATTGTCCCTGGAAAGAAAAACGGATTTTTTGCATATACGTTTTAGTGATGACGGCCGCGGACTGCAATTCGAAAAAATAATTGAAAAAGCCCGTTATTACGAAGGCATTGAACTAAGCATGATTGAAAGCTGGAGCCGGCCGCAATTGGCTGAACTGATATTCCACCCGGGATTTACATCGAAGGATAAAGCGGACATGTACAGCGGGCGGGGTGCCGGAATGGATTTGGTACGGGAACGCCTTAAAAAACACGGTGGACAAATTGAAGTCGACTCCGTGCAAGGCGAGTATTGTACATTTATAATAAAGCTTGCTACAACACATCAAAATTGATTATGCCAGAGGGGGAAAGTGGTGAATGATCAAATTAAGATAATGGTGGTTGATGATTCATCCATTATTCGAAAAATCATTGAACGCGGCGTGACAGACAAAAACTATCAACTTGTGGGTACGGCTTCCAACGGACTGGAAGCCATAGATATTTTCAAACAAACCCTTCCCGATATTGTCACGCTTGACATCACCATGCCGGAAATGAACGGACTGGTGGTATTGGAGCATCTATTGGCCATTAAGGCGGATGTGCAGGTCATCGTCATCAGCGCCCTGTCAGACAAGGGTACCGCCATAGAAGCCATTAAAAAGGGGGCGAAGTCTTTTATACCCAAGCCCTTTACCACCGAACAGGTACAGAAAACCATAGAAAAATTAGCGGTAAAGGTGGTCTCATGACGAATAAAGAATTAAAATTTGTTGTGGATACCACGGTAAATTTCTTTAAAGAAACCACCGGCATGTCCGCCGAGTGCGGTATTCCCTACACCAAAAACGGGTCACCGGTTATGCTGGAGTACAGCGGTATTATCGGTATTTCCGGATTAAGAAAAGGCAGCATCTACTTCACGTCCAATCAAAACCTGCTGCAAGAGATGGCCCGGCGCATGCTGGACGGCGAAGAGGTGGGTTGCGACGAGTTCAAAGACCTCTCCGGGGAAATTGCCAACACCATCAGCGGTAATCTGCGCAAGGTTTTCGGTTCGGATTTCCACATCTCGGTTCCGGTCATCGTTGAGGGCCAGGCCCGCGACATCAAGCTGCCCAAGGATATAGACGCTTATATCATACCCATAACCTGGAAGGAAAACAAAGCTTTCCTGGTGGTCGGTCTGGAATAGGGATTTTGTTTATAAAAATATATCCGGATATATCTTTCCTTTATAACTCTGATTGTAGGCATAGGAATCAAAGTCGCTGTAACCGCATTTCTTCAAAAACGGTTCATCCAGCAGGCATTGACCTGTAAGGCCGGACCGTTGCAATATCTCAAAAGCGGCATCGGCCATAATATCCGCTTTACGACAATGATCGAGCATTTCCCTGCCGCCGACAGCAAACTCTATGGCCGCGGTAGCGATCAGGGTTACCGGCCATAAAGTATTCACGGCTATCCCATGGGGTTCAAACTCGGCGGCCATGCCCAGGGAAAGCATGGTCATGCCATATTTGCTTACCGTATAGGGGCTGTAATCCTTCAGCCATTTCACATCCAGGTTCACCGGTGGGGAAAGGCTCAGAATATGAGGGTTATCGGACTTTTTCAGATACGGCAGCACGGCCTGACTGCAAAGGAACACCGCCCGTGTATTGACCTGATGCATACGGTCAAACAGTTTTGCCGTCGTCTTCTCTACACCGGTTAAAGATATGGCCCCGGCATTATTGATCAGTCCGTCAATCCCCCCAAAGGTGTTTACCGTCTGCTCAACCATAGCCTCAATTTCCGCGGCAAAGCGTACATCGGTTTTTACCGCCAGTCCCCTGCCCCCTGCCGCTTCCACCTGTTTTACCGTATCCAGGATGGTACCCTCCAGTTTGGGATGCGGACGAAGGGATTTGGCCGCCACCACAATATTGGCGCCTGCTCCGGCCAAACGCAGGGCAATGGCCCGGCCGATGCCGCGGCTGGCACCGGTTATTATGTAGGTTTTATCCTTTAATGCTAACATTTCTTTTTCCCTGTATTGCTTATTGACGGGTGAGGATTAAAACCGGGCATCCTATGGCAATTCGAAATAAGAGAGCACAGCCTTGCGGGCGGCGGAAACATCCGAGGATTTTATGATACAACAAACAGAAGAGACGCTGCTGGAAATACCATATATATTTATACCCGCATGACCGATATAGGTGCAAAAGCGGGCCGCGATTCCCGGTTTTTCACGGAAGTGCGGGCCATAGATGGCAAAGGTACTCACATCATCGATCCGTTTTATGTGCAACCCGCGGATATTTTCCGGGTTCTCGGTCATATATTTTTCAACTTCAGGAACATAACTGCTTTCGATACATAACTGAATGACTACCCGTCCCCCTTCCGTACTGGCCTCGGTCAGATACTCCAGGTTGATATTGCGTTGGGCATAAAACTTCAGTATGCTGCCGGCCACACCCGGCTTGTCCTCGGCCTGTGTGATACGGTAAAGCGTAAGTCCGCTGTTTTCCAAAAGACCACCGATTTTCACTTTTCCTCCCCAGGCGGCAAACAAACCCGGAAGGTACTGCCCTTTTCAGGGAAAGATTCTACCTCTATGCGTCCGCCCAGATTGTCAACAATCTGGCGCACCATGCTTAGCCCCAGGCCGGTGCCGACCGGTGTAAACTCTTTGGCTGCGGCCGAGCGGTAAAAGGGATCGAATATCCTTTCCTGCTCTTCCACGGCGATACCTATACCTTCATCGGATATTTCCACACAAACACCATTTTCCTTTTTTATGATCCGGATGCGCACCGTTCCTCCGTCCCGGTTGTACCGAACGGCATTGCCCACCAGATTCCCAAACAGTTTTTCCAGGCTGTTTTTATCGCCCCGTACTTTGGGAATATCTTCCCCCGTGATAAATTCAAAGCGGATATTCCGGCTTTCGGCAACGGCTTTTTCCAGATCGACACATAAGTTTAATATCTCTTGCAGATCAATATATTCGGAGGAAACGTTCCTGCCTTTGGATTGTTGCCAGGAAAGTTCCAACAGCTCTTTTAACATGGAAAGCATTTGCCCGGCCCTCAGGGAGGCCCTTTTCAGCAGTTGTCTGCTTTGTTCGGGAAGCTTAGGCCCGGATGCGGCCAAAACCGCATCGATACTTGTTTTGATGGAAACCACGGGGGCTTTGAGTTCATGGGAGGTATAGCGATAAAAGGAGCTCTTCTCCTTCTCTTTTTCCAGCAAAAGTTTATTTAGCGCCGTTACTTCACGCTGGCTTTTCCGGAACAGCTTCATAAAACTGGTACAGATATGGGTGGTCAAAAAAACAGTGGTAAAAAAAATGGCTACAATCAAAATATTTAAAACCGGACTTTCATGCAGCTGCCCCTTGTAAATACAATGGTGCATGATAAGATTGGAGTACTCGGCCCATACCAGCACGGCAAATAAAACAAAAACAAAGGTAGTGACCACATAAGGCAGATTCCTGGGAAAAATGATGCTGCTGATGATGATATGAAAGATATAAAAAAAGTAAAGCGGATTTTCTATCCCTCCGGTCAGGTGAATCAGCCAGGTAAGAATCAAAATATCCATAAAAATATGGATGGAAATGAAGGCCAGTTCCCCCATAAGGGTATATTTCTTTTTATAGCGGTATATTCCCTGATAAATCAAATTGAGGGAAGCCAGAAAAATGAGTGTCAGCCAGATAGAGTCATAATCCAGTTGCAAACCGGACGAGCGGGAAATAAGGATCAGCAGGAAAAAACCTATATTGGCCACCCAGCGCCAACGGATGGACCATATGATCCGCGAATTGAGGATAGTGGCATTCAACAGGGTAAACTGTTCGCCTATGCGCTCACTGAAAGAAAGGGATTTGCCCATTTCCGGTTCCTAATATCCCAAATGGGATTTAACCTTCTCCACCAAATGATCGGGATTAACCGGTTTATCAATAAACTCCTCCACGGGTAAAAAAGCTTCGTCTTTTTGCGGATCGAAGGAAAAACCCGTTTCCTGCCCCACGGCCGATAGCATTATAATCGGTATATCGGAAGTTTCACTTTGATTACGCAGCCGGTAAGCCACATGAAAACCTTCATCCTGTTCACCCATCATGATATCCAGAAGAATCAGATCGGGATGTTCCTTGCGGGCGCGTTCCTCTCCCTTGTCACCGGACTGGGCGTCGATCACTTCCAAGCCGGCATCTTCCAGGGTCATGCGCATGGCTTCCACCAGGTCGATATCATCATCAATGATAAGTACTTTCTTCTTCATGGATCATTGCCTCCCTGTTTATCAGGTTTAATATTTCCGGTATTGCTTTTTTTACTTCCAGTGAAAGTTCCCTGTCAAAAGCCACCTCACGGGGCTGAACACCAATAATTTTACAGGGTGCACATTGCCCCAACTGCCGGGCCATACGGTAAACTTCCGCAAAGCCAAAGCCATGCAGGGAAACATGTTTTGATATTTCCGCCAGACTGGCTTCCTCCACGGTAAACATTTTCACGCCACCCGGGGCGATTTTCATATCCGCGCAGTCAATCAACAGCACCGGAGTATCCCCTAAAAGATGTTCCAGAACCGTAAAGGCATCCGCCCCGGCATCAATCAGTTGCCAGGCGTCGTTTTCCCCCATGGCCTCCAGTATCTCGATAATTTCCGGACCAATGGCGTCATCACCGCGCAAAGCATTGCCCAGACCTATAATCTTAATCATTTTACTACTCTTCGATAAATTCAACATCCAGCATATGTACGGAACAGGAAATACAGGGATCATAGGCCCTTACCAGCATTTCCAGCTTGTGGGTAATTTCTTCCTTGCTCTCCTCTATGATCTCGGGAACCAGCTTTTTCATATCATCATCGATATTTTCCAGATTTTGGCCGGTAGGAATAATACAATTCGCGGCCACGATGTTACCCTGACGGTTATAGGTATAATCATGGAATAAAATACCCCGGGGTACTTCGGTGGCGGCAATGCCCTGGCCGTAGCGGGACGGTGTTTGATTGGGTTTCTCAAACTTTATACCGTTAGTTAACAGACGATCCATCAGTTGGATGCTGTTTTCGATACAATGGGCCACTTCCACCAACTGGGCCACGGTATTCATATACGGGTTATAACAGGGGGCGGTAAGCCCCAGCTTTTGTTCCACCTCACGGCCAAAGGGATGAAGTTGCCTATGGTTATTATTGTACCTGGCCAGGGCGCCCACCATGTAGGAACTACGGTTAAAACGGGCATGTTTGCTCGAGGAGTGCGAAACCACAAATTCATTGGTGACCTTCAGATAGTCTTCCACGGGATAGGTTCCTCCGTCGGATGAGCATATTACACCGTCATAAAAGGCATACTCTTCCGGACTGGTCAGACTGATATACTCTGTTTCCCGGGTGAAGGATGGTATTTTATCGGCAAGGGAAGCAATGACATCCACAATAAACCTCAGGTCGTTCATGCCTTCGGTCTTAAGCTTTTCCTGCAGGGTTCTCAGGTCGCCCGCTCCCGGTAGTTTTGTAAAGCCCCCGGGCACGCAGCGAATCGGATGAATGGCCCGGCCGCTGATCAGATCGCCGATATCATTGGCCAGCCTTTTCAGCCTCAATGCCGCCAGCACCACATCCTTATGGGTATTAACCAGAGGAAAAACAGACCCCACGCTTAAAAAATCGGGAGCGGCCAGGAACAAAGCATGCAGGGTATTGCTTTGAAAGGTGGCGCCGTCGGTCAGGATACGTCGCAATATTTTTGTTTGTTCGGAGACTTCCAGCCCCAGAGCATTTTCCGTCGCTTTTAAGGAAGCAATCTGATGCCCCAGGGAACAGATGCCGCAGATGCGCGAAGTGATGATCGCCACCTCCATGAAATTACGCCCCTTCAACATGGCCTCAAAAAAACGCGGCGCTTCCACAATATCCAGCTCGGCTTTTTCCAAAACACCGTTTTTCATATTAACAACAATGTTTCCGTGCCCTTCCACGCGGGTTAAATGATGTACATCAATATTTAAGTCTTTACGCATGACGACACTCCGCTTCATTGATTAGCTTGTTTAAGGATGAATACATCTGCAACTTCTTTTTTGCTTCCTGTTCGGAAAAGCCATGCCGTTTAAGCATATGGATGGCTCCACCGACATTGGCATTGGAAATCAATCCCCGGCAGCCCGTGCAATATTGCCCGTTTTCGGGGCAAATGGCTTCACATCCGGCCCGGGATACCGGCCCGAGACAAAACATCCCCTTATCCAGCACACATTCGTTTTCATGCAGCTTACATTCCACACAAACCGCATGATCAAATATTTCCGGCTTGCGGCCCAACACGATTGATTTGAGCACATGCAGAAATTCCGGCGTACTCATGGGACATCCGCGTATCTCATAGTCTACTTTGACATATGCACTGACCGGTTGCACGGGAATGGAAGGAAACAGGTACTTGTCATCCCCATAAACCGCCTCCTGCACCCAGTCCGCCGGATGCAGATTCTTCATGGCGTTTACCCCTCCCAAAACCGCACAGGATCCCAGGGAAACCAGCACCCCGGCCCGACGGCGAATATCATAGATCCGCTTTACACAACTGGGAGTGCTTATGCTGCCTTCGATAAAGGCCACATCATAATTTTCGGCCTTGTCGTCCATGGCTTCGCGGAACTCAACAATATCCACCAATTCCAGCAGGCTTAGCAGGTCATTCTCAAGGTTCAGTTTATTCAACTGGCATCCTTCGCAACTGGTAAAATCAAAAAAAGCTACTCTGGGCTTGCTCATACCGCCTCCTCCAGTTGTTTTACGTGTGGATAGTGATAAACCGGTCCATCCTGGCAGACATAGGTATCGTTGATCTGACAATGACCACACTTCCCCACACCGCATTTCATGCGCCTCTCCAGGGAAAGATAGATGTTTTCATCAGGGATACGTTTGCCTTTAAGGGACATAAGCACAAATTTATACATCACCGGCGGGCCAACCACGGTAGCTATTGTATTTTTCACATCCAGTTCCAGGGGAGGAATCAGGGTGGTTATTACGCCGACATGCCCCTGCCATTGTTCATCGGCCTGATCTACGGTCATGACAAATTCTATATCCGTTTGTTGTTGCCACTTTTCAATTTCTTCGGGGAAAAGAATCTCGGCAGGATTTTTAGTACCATAAAGTATTATGATCCGGCCGAAATCATTGCGGCGATCCAGGGTATAGTCGATAAGGGATTTAAGCGGCGCCAAACCGATTCCCCCGCAGATAAACAACATATCCCGGCCCTTAAAGTCTTGCGGATCAAAACCGTTGCCGAACGGTCCTCGTATTCCTATCTGACTGCCGGCTTCCAGAAGATGCATTTTATCGGTCAGGCGTCCCGTGGCTCTGACGGTCAGGTCAAAAGAGGGGCCACGGGTCGGTGAGGAGCAAATGGATATGGGAGCTTCCCCGAAACCAAAGATGGAGACCTCCACAAATTGACCCGGCTTATGGTTGAGCGGCCGGTTTCCGGGCATGGTTATTTCAAACCGTTTCTCGCTGGCGGTTAAGGTTTCTACCCGGGTAATAGTGGCAATCTCAGGGCAATACAAGTCTTCGGCATGTTGTGCTAAGTTTTCCATAATAACCCCGTTATATTTTTTCTTTGTTTTGTTTTTCTTCATAGTCCGTAATCAGATCGTTAACAATATCCGTCATGCTGATGCCCACCGGGCAAAAATGCGAACAACGTCCGCAACCGACACAATGAAGCATCTCGGACTTGGCTGTGATGTATTTAAACTTACGATAAAGACGATGCCGCGTACGCCGGGCCAGGCTGCCACGAAAATTCTCCCCACCGGCCACCTCGGCAAAGGTATTGAGCATACAACCGTCCCAATACCGGGTACGTGTGCCATGTTCCGCATCCAAATCCACTTCATCGCGGATATCAAAACAATAGCATGTGGAGCATAGCAGATTGCATGTCCCGCAGCCAACACATATCTCCGCATACTTATCCCAAACCTTTGATTTATACACATGATCAAATACGGCGGGAAGACGATTGTGATGATATTTGATTTTACTCTTAAATTGCAGGGGTTCTGTCTTTATTTCCGTTGTATCCGGGGCAGCAAGACCGGGAAACCCCTCAACAAGCCGCTTACCGGTATCCGTAATTTCCAATAAAAAATACCCATCACCCACGGGGAGCAGGAACAGGTCAAACCCTTCGGTTTCTTCCACATCAATCCCTACCGATTTGGAGAAATGGCTCTCATCGGGAGTATAGCTGATACCGACAAAAATGGCATATTTACGGCGACTGACATAGTTGGATTCCACATGCCCCTGCGTAAAGCTATAATCCAGCCGTTTTAACGAGGCCATCTCATAGGAATGAACCGCAAAAAATATGCGGGTCTCTTCAATAATTTCCGGTTTGCTGAAAGTGTTATCCTTAATATTAAAATTGAGTAAAACTTCCCTGGGCGGTAAAAAATACTTTTTTAGGGGTTGCATGGTGCGGGGATAACTAAGAACAACCTCTGCGCTGTTTTCCACACATTCATAGGAATATGAGGCTTCCCCGTTATGATGAGGAGCAAAAACGGGTGCCTGTTGTTTTAAATAGTCTATAAACTTCCGCAGCGTCTGTTCGGAAATTTTATATTTTGTAAACCGGTTCAACTTCTCATCCAGAGCATTCATAGGACGACCTCAACCATTTTTGTTATGTTTCCGTCAATTTACCAATTTAAGACCTTATTTTCCTCTTTCTTTGTGAATTAATTAACAATACCAATATACCAAGTTTTATTTCTGTCTCAAATATTTTTTCACTTTTAAAATATCATTTTTTTTATCATTTCCTCGCATAGTTTGACGAATGAGAATAGAAGACAAAATGAAATGTATTCAACCGTATGATTCGACTAAACAGATTATCTTTCCTTCTATTATTGTGTACTTATGCCTTTGCACAAACACCATCCATCGCCCACTTCAAAGCCGATGCCAACAATGATTTTATTCCCGACAAGATCAATCAATTCATTACCCTCCGTGGATATGCAACATCGTCATCAAATGTCTTTTCAAAAGATTCGTTGATTATTTTTATCCAGGACCGAACCGCGGGAATTATGGTTACCGCTCCGGCCATCATTTTTCCCGTATCCACAGGCGATCTGCTTGAGGTAAAAGGCGTCCTGCGGCAAAAAAACGGTATGACCTATATCCGGGCCCGATCCTATTCCATCATCGAGTCCCATGTATATAAAACGCAACCGGTCTTTTTAAATTTCTCAAATGAAAAGGGAGAGCTTTATGAGGGCCGGCTGGTACAGGTAGAGGGCACTGTCCTAAAGACGGATATAATACAAGCCGGAAAATATCTGATGTTGAATTTAGAGAACAATAACATTCTTTATGTTTTTATCCCGGCCGGCAGTACCAAAAAATTTGATCTGAGTGCCTATCCGCCCAGCAGCCGGGTAAAGGTTACCGGCATACTCAATCAGTTCGATCAAACACCACCTTACAACAGCGGATACCAGATTTATCCCCGTTCTCCGGATGATATAGTGGCCACCGGTTTTTCCAATACCACTTTCAGAAACATCTCCCTTATTGCCATTTTCTTTATGTTAATGGTTCTTGTTTGGAATATGACCCTGCAAAAAAAGGTCAAAGCCAAAACCCATGAGCTTCAAAAGCAGACGGACCGGCTCAGTCATATGGTCAAGGAACTGGAAAGGGCCCGTAAAGTCGCCGAGGAAGCGGCGGAGTCCAAGAGCAATTTTCTGGCCAACATGAGCCATGAAATCCGCACCCCCATGAATGGCATCATCGGTATGAATGATTTATTGAAAACAACCGAACTGTTACCGGAGCAGGCCGAATATGTGGATATCATTTCCCAAAGCGCCGAGGCGTTGCTTACCCTGATAAATGACATTCTTGATTTCTCTAAAATTGAATCCGGTCATCTCATTCTTGAAAACATTGAATTCAGGTTGCCTGAAGTTGTTTACGACATTGTTGACCTTTTCGCCCCTCAGGTTCAAAAAAAGGGTCTGGAGCTTCATGTGGATATTTCTCCGGAATTGTTTGCCACCTATAAGGGGGATCCGATCCGTATACGTCAAATCCTGTTAAACCTGATCAGCAATGCTTTAAAGTTTACCCATCAGGGCTATCTGCATATTACCGCCTCTTTGCAGTCGGAAAAGGCGGATGAACACCTTCACCATGTTCTGTTCAGTGTCCGCGATACGGGGATTGGAATTCCAAAAGACAAGCAAAAATCAATATTTGAAAATTTCACGCAGGCCGACGGCTCCACAACCCGGCAATATGGGGGCACAGGCCTGGGACTGGCGATCTGTAAACAACTGGTTTCCCTTATGGGTGGCCATTTAGATTTGGAAAGTGAACCGGGGACGGGCTCCACATTCAGCTTTGTTCTTCCTCTGCAGCATATCGGTTCACAACACAAGGATTATTTTCCGGATCCCGCTCACTCCTTTCACAACAAGTCCGCAATTATCAAAACTAAAAATACGCTTTTATTTAATTCCCTGAAAACATTGCTTCAACAGTATAGTATTGATATTTCCCAGGCCCGTACATTTAACGAATTATTAACCATGACCGATGCGGAACGGCAACTTTATGTTTTTTTTCAGCTGGAAGAACCTGAGAACAACAAGCTTTTGAGAGAACTGGAAAAAATCGAACTGCAAGGAAGAATATCTTTTATACTCCTTTTAGAAACCGTGCATCGCAGTCTTGTAAAGGAAATTAAAAAGCGCTATCGGCTAAACAAGTTCCTGTTTATTCCGGTTAAGGCCACCCGCCTAAAAACAATTTTATCGGACAATCCGCAAAGCAAAAAGGCTCCCCCGCTCAAAGATTTTCCTTCATTAGAAACGCCTGTTCCACATATCCTTATAGTTGAGGACAATGATATAAACAATCAGATCCTTGAACGTTTGCTGGAGAAAAAAGGAATTAAAACAACCATTGTGCGCGATGGCATCAAGGCCCTGGAGGCCATCCAAAGAGAAAAATATGATCTTATTCTAATGGATGTGCAAATGCCTTTGATGAATGGCTATGACGCCTCCCGCAGGATTCGCCAACATGAAAAAGTGATGGGAAGTTATACGCCGATTATCGCCCTGACGGCCAACGCCATGGCCGGCGACAGGGAGAAGTGTCTTAATGCCGGAATGGACGACTATTTGAGCAAACCCATAGATGCCCAGGAGCTCTACGAAAAGATACGGCAAATCTTAAGCAAATCCTCCACCGTTTAACATTTCTTTTTTGCAGCGCAGCCGCCAACTTTATAAATTATTTTTTTAAACACCTTTCAGGGTAATCATACACCCCGCTTTAACCAGGGACTAAAATGCTTACGATCACCGCTACCGCCAGAGAGATGATCCATACCATACTCACGGAAATGACCGATGGCCTGACCTCCGTTCGTGTTACCGCCGATTCGGACTCTCCTTTTCATATCGAATACGGAATAGAACCTATATTTCAGGAAGATATCTCCAGGGATGACCGGCGTATTGATTTTGATACCTTTACCCTTTTCATCTCCAGCAAGGAGTATCCGTTGCTGGAAAACGTCATTTTAGACTATAAGGATTCCGGTGAGGAGAGTGGCTTTTATTTCTCTTCCGTAAAAAAAGAGACGGATAAGTTTCAGGGTACCTTTGCCCAGAAGGTTTTGCACGTGGTCAACACACAAATAAACCCGGCCATAGCCCAACATGGAGGAATAATATCCATTGTCGATATCCGCGGCTATGATGTTTATGTGGAAATGGGCGGAAACTGCCAGGGATGCAGTCTTTCCTTCATAACCTTAAAAAACGGGGTGATCAACGGACTGAAAGAGGCCATTCCCGAAATCGGAGAAGTGATAGATGCCACGGATCATGAGGCCGGCGCCACACCGTTTTACTCGTAGCTTACGGTCTTTACGGTATCGACGGAACTTGTATCCGGCCGCAGTGTAATATCGGCCGTAGTTATTTGTCCGGCTAAAACGGAAACACTGACGCTTGAGGTATCAAAGCCGTATTTCACGGCGGTGATGCGGTATATCCCCGGATCAACATGGTCTATCTTAAAAAGACCTGCCAGGGTATCAGACAAAACAGCACTGGTGGGCGGACTGGTAACAATATGCGCCCCCCCGATAAAACTTCCGGTAGTAAAATTGAATACCGTCCCCTCAATACTGCCTGTTGTGGGGTCTTCCGTGGGTTTGGTGCACTGTATTAATAAAAAAAGAGCGAGAATCATTATTATTTTTTTCATAATGATCATTATCGTCCCTTTTTCCGCAAATCTTAAAAGTGAAGTTTAAAAGCATGTCCCACAGCTCCCTCATCAACGACCACTCTCCCGATAAAAGTGAATCCATCGTGTTTTTTGACGGATATTGTAATCTTTGCAACACCTCTGTGGATTTTTTATTGAGCCGGGATAAAAGAAAACTTTTAAAATTTGCTCCCCTTCACGGAAGTACGGCCAAGAAACGGATCCCCTCCCGTCTGAGAACCGGCGTGGACAGCATTATTTTTTTTCATAACGGAACATTCCATGTTCGCTCCGATGCGGCCATCGAGGCCATGGCCCTATTGGGCCGGACAGGTAAATTGTTACGGATTTTAAAAATAATCCCCCGCCCCATACGCGATGTTTTTTATGATTTTATTGCCCGTCACCGCTATCAATGGTTTGGCAAAAAGGAAAGTTGCCGCATTCCCACGGCGGAAGAAAGAGAATGGTTTCTGGATTAAACTATAAACCGAAGCTATATAACAGACCGGCTATGACAACGGCGGCCAGCACCTTAAACCCTTTTATGATCACGGCATCACGCAAGCTGTAGGACATCAGCGGCAACATGGCATGACCATCCTGGACTATGCTATTGGCAATGAGTACCGATGCCGGAATAATCCCTCCGCTGAACATACTCACAAACAGAAGGTGCGGGCCGCTGATGGGCAACAAACCGATCAAAATGGCAAAAAGGAAAACCAAAGCCGGGTGGTCATGCACCAGCGCATCCAGAGAAAAATAAAACAGTCCCATTTTTATCAGAAAAACGGAGGCCAGGGTCCAGGCGGCAATACGCAGCACATGATGCAGTAATATATGTTTCCAGATATGCACCCGGAAATAATGTACCCAGTCATGCCTATGATCCTGGATATGTATGGTATGCAATTCACAATTATGGCAGCCCTGATACCCCAACCGATGCTGCAGGCGGTCAAAAAAAGTCCCGAGCAACAAACCGGCAATAAATAAGCCTCCAAACAACAGTAACGCCCGTACCGGGGCTTCGGCCATCATCACAAAAGCCTCATCACCGGTAGTGGCAATCATGCCCGCGGTTAAGGCGCCCATACTCATAAAGCCGTGCATATACATGGTAACATTCAGGTAGGCGCCGGCACAACCCGGTGTAACGCCTAAAAAGGAGGCCACAACATATTGCCGGAAACGGCTGGCCTCGATATAGTTTTTTATATGTCCCCGGAAGTAAACATCCAGAAAATCAACCGCCACCATCAGGAAAAAGATGACCAGGGTTACTTCCAGAGTGGTTTCAATACTTTCCAGGATAATATGTGTCACTATTATTTAACCGCTTCCCCGTTCTTCAACTTATTCAGTTCATCCACAAACTGTTGTATTCTGGCATCATCATAGCCTTTTTCGCGAGCGGCTTCCTCCAGGGTTCCCCAAATGGGTTCGCCGCAGCGGATGCAACGGATGTGCTGCTCCATCAGATAAGTGACGGCGCCGGGCACTTCCTCAACCAGTTCTTCTATGGTAGTGTTTTTATCTATCATTTTTTTCTCCTTTTTGCTTTTTTGATGAAGAAAAAATGACGATGTTACAGCTTGCAATGATGATAATTTGTAATTTAACCATTTTTAACTATTGAAATCCTGACTTTTTCATTCTAATTTGCCCTTTTAATGAAACATAACACTATGAACTGGTCGATAATTTTAATTCTTGCTTTGCCTGCCCTGGTTATGGGCTTGCTTTCCCTGAGAGGTTATACACAGGGAATAGAAATATATCTTTGGATATTACTGGCTCTGTTTAACATTCTGGTTATTCTGAAGAACCAACCGGCCCATCCCTATATGCACCTGTTATTGATCGGCCTGTTTTGGGGACTGATCAACGCCATTACCCAATCCATGAACTTCGATCTCTATCTGGCAAACAATCTCCGGGCGGCGGCCAGCTTTTCCAAGCTCCCTCCGACCATCAACCCCCGTATGATCGTGCTTATCATCGGTCCCTTGTCCGGATTGGGTGTCGGCATAGCCATGTCGGCTTTTGCCTTTGTTTTCAAAAAAACACTGCCCTTTCTGCCAATATTTCAAGCCCTCAAGTAAGCCGGTTTTCATTAATACCACCTGATATGATTATCCGCTGTCCGGATAAGTGGTCTGTTGTTATAAAGCCTTTCGCCAAAAGCGTTGCCTTTCGGCAACATTCAACATGCCCCATGTTGCCACAAAGCAACATTATCTTTTATAAAGCACGCTGGCGATAGCCCTTTCGCAATGGCACACATATTGTATTAACAGAAACGAACCCGGTGATTTTTCACCATCCATACCGAACGGCATATCCTCCGCACCCCCTCGTGAGAGGATATGCTTTTTTTTAATCTCCTTTGCACCCTTTATATTTAATCCTTACTTTTTAGCTCATACCATTTGGGAGCAATCGTGTATATAATAATTATCGGCGCCGGGAACGTAGGTTACAATCTGGCAAAACTGTTATCCTACGAAAAACACGACCTGGTCATTGTTGAAAAAGATTCCACCCGGTTTACCCGGGCAATGGAGAGCCTGGACGCCCAGGTGATCCAGGGCAGCGGTTCCAGTTACCGCACACTGGAAAAGGCCGGTATCCGTAAGGCGGATATGCTGGTAGCGGTTTCCAACCACGATGAGGTGAACCTGTTGAGCTGTCTGATGGCCAAGGGTTATAATGTATCCCGAACCATTGCCCGCGTGCAAAGCCGGGAGTTTATTCATGAGCAGTCTCCGCTTAACGCTAAAAAACTGGGTATTGACCTGCTTATACATCCGGAGTCGGAAGCGGCCACGGGGGCCATCCACCTGTTGGAGCAAAGTGCCGCCAGCCACCTGATCGAATTTGCCGGAGGCCGCATCATTGTTTTGGGCGTCCAGGTGGATCGGGATTCGGACATCCTGCATATTCCCCTTTACGAGCTTACCCGGAAACATCCGGAGCTTCGGTTTCGCACGGTGGCTATTCAACGCAACGAACTGACAAAAATCCCGGGGGGTAATGATATGTTTATGCCCAACGATCGCGCCTTTGTTGCTGTTGATAAAGACAATGTCGCCGGTCTGATCGATCTTTTCGGCAAGGAAAACCGCTCCATCGACAATGTCATGATCCTCGGAGGAGGCCAGACCGGCTATCTGATAGCCAAACAATTGGAACGTAAATGCAATGTTAAGATCATCGAATCGGGCGGCGAGCAATCGGAGCAACTGGCCGAGCAGTTGAAAAAAGCCCTGGTCATTAAAGGAGACGGGTTGGATTACAACCTGTTGGCTCTGGAGGGTATCATCGACATGGACGCCTTTATCGCCGTAACCGGTGATGACGAAACCAACCTGGTGGCCAGCCTGATGGCCAAGCATCTACGGGTCCCCAAGATTATCTCGCTTATCAATAAAACCGAGTATGCCCCGATTATCCCTACCATTGGCATTGACGCCTTTATATCAAAACAGATGCTGACCGTGAATGGTATTCTGCGGTTTATCCGCCGCGGACAAATTGCCGGCGTAGCCTCATTGCCCGGCACCCCGGTGGAAGCGATTGAATTTATTGCCCGCGAGGGTTCCAAAATTTTAAAAAAGCCCCTTTCAAAAACCAAGTTTCCCAAAAATGTCATTTTAGGTGCCGTCTTACGCAAGGATGATGTTTTTATTCCCATTGGCGATACGGTTATCCGGGCCGGAGATAAGGTGGTTACCTTTGCTTTTCCGTCGGCCATTCATGAACTGGAAAAAATGTTCGACTAAGAAACCACTATGATACAATTCAAATCCATTCTTTTTGTGCTTTCAGCCCTGTTATTGTTTCTGGCAGTTTCCCTTATTCCTCCGGCGCTCATTTCCTGGCTCCACGAGGCCACGGATCTAAACGCTTTTTTGGTGACCATCGCCGGCGGTTTTATCACCGGACTGATACTTTTCTTTCTTACCCGTCGTGATAAGAGAGAACTGCGGGCCAAAGACGGTTTTATCATCGTCACGCTCGGATGGATCATGTTTTCCGCCGTCGGGGCTCTGCCCTTCTGGCTGTCCGGGTTCATCCCATCTTACACAGATGCCTTTTTTGAAACCATCTCCGGCTTCAGCACCACCGGCGCCACCATCCTGATGGACATTGAAGGGCTGCCCCGCGGACTGTTATTCTGGCGCTCACTGACTCATTGGCTGGGGGGGATGGGTATCATCCTGCTTTCACTGGCCATTCTCCCCTTGCTGGGCGTGGGAGGCATGCAGCTCTTCAAGGCCGAAGTACCCGGCCCCACACCGGACAAACTGACGCCGCGCATCAAACATACGGCGGAACTGTTATGGGGGGTCTATTTGCTGCTGACCCTCGTGGAGATTGTTTTGCTGATGGCGGGAGGCATGAACTGGTTTGATGCCACCTGTCACAGTTTCGGCACCATGGCCACCGGCGGTTTTTCCACAAAAAATGCCAGTATCGGCCACTATAACAGCGCCTATATTGAATATATCATTACCCTTTTCATGATCATAGCCGGTATGAATTTCAGCCTGCACTACCGGGCTCTGCGTGGTAAACCGCTTATTTTTTTCAAGGATCGTGAAACCGTCTTTTATCTGAGTATTATCGGCGCCGCCACCGCCTTTATCGCCTTTTCCCTGTGGACAAACAATGGTGAAGCGGCCGAGACCGGCTTTCGGCACTCTTTTTTCCAGGTGGCCTCCATCATTACCACCACCGGTTACGGAACGGCCGATTATGAACAATGGAGTTCCAGTGCCCGTACCATTTTATTCATTCTGATGTTCCTGGGGGGCTGTGCCGGTTCCACCGGAGGCGGCTTAAAAATCATCCGGTCGCTGATACTGGTAAAGTTCAGTTTAAATGAGATAAAAAAACTTATCCACCCACAGGCGGTACTGCCCGTTCGTATTGGCAATCAGGTGGTCTCCCGGGATATTATCGCCAACGTGGCCGGTTTTTTCCTCTTTTATATTTCCATTTTTGTTTTCGGCGTGCTGTTTATGAATATGTTGGGGCTGGACTTTGAAACCTCCCTGGGGGGGGTGGCCGCCACCCTGGGCAACATCGGCCCCGCCCTGGGCGATTTGGGTCCTACCGATAACTACGCTTTCATTCCCGATATCGGCAAATGGTTTCTTTCCTTTTTAATGCTGGTGGGCCGCCTGGAAATTTATACGGTGCTGATTATCTTAACGCCCATGTTCTGGAAAAAATAAAAGCCGCCCGTATAGGCGGACGGCCTGTTTTTTACAAACTATTTTACAAGCAGGGCTTTGCGTGTCATGTGCACACCATCAATCATTACATCAATAAAGTAAACCCCGGAGCCATATGAGGATGCGTCCCAGATCAGTTCCTGCCGGCCGGTATTTTTCTGACCATCCGTCAGGCGCAGCAATCTACGGCCGGTGGCATTATAGACATCCACCCGAACCCGGGCACTGCGTTTAAGATTCAAGCGGATTCGCGCCCGGGGATTAAACGGATTGGGATAAACTTCTGACACACTGTATTTTCCGGGAATATTTTCCTTCCGCGGGCCAATGGCCGTTACCGAAACATTGGCATATCCCGTATTGGCATAATCGCCCCTGAATTTCGGGAATGGACTATCGGCCAAACCGGCGCTGCCCACTTTTATAGCCAACAGTTTATTCCCCTGAGGAACAAGAAGAAGACTATCTCGGCTGATGGTGGCCTGGAAACGCACCACATCACTCAGCGTAACACTCCACCTGGCCGAACCATCCGGATTAATGGCAAATAACCTGGTAGAAAAATCACTGGTCACTCCCGAGAAATAAACAACGCTGTCGGCCCCGACGATGGGGGTGGCTTTGATATCCCCGAACAAGGATTGAAACTGCTCGTCAAAGGTCCATTTCTCCGTTCCGTCGGGGTTCACGGCATGGATAAAACCGTCATAGGAATAAAAGTAAATCGTTCCGTCGGGTCCCAACACGGGAGAGCCGTAAATTTTGTCACCGGCGGTGAAGTTCCACAGTTCATTGCCATTGCCATCCAGAGCATATAGGGTCTTATCGGAACTTCCCGTTATATACAGGGTACCGTCGCCGGCAATAATGGCGGAAGAATAAATATTGCTGCCATTTTCAAATTCCCACTCCTCGTTGCCGGAGGGGCTGATCTTCTTCAGCCTGCCGCCACGGACAAAGACAGCGCCGGAAGCATCAATGACCGCGCCGGCTTCATCCTCACCGCCGCTGAAAGTGTATTTCCAGTTTACACGGCCATCCGCGGGATTAACGGAGAAGACCTCCCTCATGGTCGTTACGATAATGATCTCGCCATTGGGCCCGATGGCAGGCGGCGCCGCCATACGGCCATCGGTAAAGTCGGCTTTCCATTTTTCCGTCCCGTCGTTTCCCACGGCAAAAAGATAACCATAGGAGTTATCCACAAAGTAAACCGTTCCATCGCTGCCCAGGGCAGGCGTGTTTCGCAAAAAGCATTCCCAGTTATTATCGGTCAGGGCGTGATATTTCCACTTTAATGAGCCATCGCTGTTTAAGGCATAAAGGTATTTATCATATGAAGCGAGATAGATGGTTCCGTCTCCTCCAATGGCCGGCAGCGAATAGATTTCTCCGCCGGTGGAAAAGGTCCACTTTATGCTTCCTTCATCCGCGGCCTGTAATAATGACATCGTTATAAATATCAGCAAAAGCGTAATATTTTTCTTCATGGTGCTACTCCTGTAATGTATTAGGTTTTTAGTCCGGGCTTTTAGCGCCCTTTAGTTTATCGCCTGCTTGTTTTGCCCTGTGTTTATCGTGAATGGACAAATTTTTCAGTCCTGCTTAAAACCGGGAAAAGCATTATTGGAATATCACTATTCTCTTGATTTTAGTAGGTACCTCTCAGGGAGAGTGTGAACGGAAGGGGGATGGTGAGATACAAGGGGCTTGTACATTTCTCGCGCGGATCGAAATACAGGCCTGCTGTGCACTATCTGCTTTGACTGCCGTTCCATGGCTGAAAATTCCTTTTTATTTTATAACCGCATTTCCCTGTATCTGACGATCGCGGATAAACCATTAGAAATAAAAGAGGGTAAAAAGTTACACTTTAAAGCTTTTAAGCCACGTATATCTTATTAAAAAAACAAGAACACCCGGGTGGCGCTCTACTCTTCTCCTTATTCCCTTATTTTTAAACAGAAACGGGTACGCTTAATTATTTTATATCGGATATACACGGCCGGAATATAAGGTTATTTTTTAAGTTTTTCACTAAATATTTAGGATATAAATGACT
>WGCN01000152.1 GCA_015493745.1 Calditrichales bacterium | reverse complement strand
GGAGGGTATGGATCGTTGCCATAACTGTTACCTGCCCGGATTTTTCCGTCCACGCCATGAATCTTGGTGTCCGACTTTTGGTTCCTGGCTATATTCTCCGCAATCCTTATGGCCTCGGTCTGTGTTTTGACCACCCTGGTGGCCTTGCTGTTGCCCGCGCCTTTAACTGCCCAGCCATCAGGATGTTTTACAACGTGCTGATTTTTACCTTTAGCCATGATTATTCCTCCGATTCGGCTTTGCCGAGTTTTAAGTTATGAATGCTGAGTGATGAATTATTTGCCTTTAGAGCTCTTTGTTTGAGATGTTTTGACTATTGCCGTGAGAATGCGAATGATCTCATCAGCTTCATGAATTATTTCGGAAAGTTTAGCTGCCGGAACGACTTCGGATTCTTTGAACAGGCGAAGCCAATAGTGGGTTTCACGTGCTTCTTTTCTGGCAATCGACATTTTCGCAATGAAGTCCGCCTTGCTTTGCCCGGCCTGCGCTTCTTCTACATTGGCGCCAATCGACGTGCCGGAACGCAGTAACTGATTCGCCAGTGTTCTTGAAACGCGACCCTGCTTTTCAAGAAATCGGCTCAATTTAACTATTCGAACTGCGAACTCAAAACTTCGCTCTGTGATTTTTACCTCAGCACTCATAACTCATGCCTCATAACCCATCATTCACAACTCACAACTCAAAATTCATAACTCATAACTCATAACTAATTATTCATACCTCATCACTACATCAGGCGCTATGCGCCATTCGCCAGTCAGCATCTTCTGCATCAGACCGCGTTTCTGGGTTTTGTATTTTTCTGCAAGTTGTTTCAGCAGGTCGATTTCCTGCTGTGACACAGTCAGCGCTTTTGCTATGGCTTTTTGCTCATCTGGCGATGGGTATGGCACCATTATTTTGAAAAAGTCCTTTTTATTAAGATTGAGAAGCCCATCCGACCGAGCGCCACTTGTGATGTATCGTTTCAGTTCACGAGCATGATAATCGGCAATAAAATAGTGTTCGAAGAATTCTGGGACCACATTCTTGTCTTTGGGCTTAAAGCTGATGAATACATTGGGAACGCAAATTTCTCCTTCTTTAAGCAGGTAGATACAGCCCTGTTGGTATCGTTTTGAATTCCCTTTGTTATAGGAGAACTCACCAGCTTTAAGGTGCGTATAGTTCTTGTGTTGCGAACCGGAGATGTCTTTGCCCCATTTTTCACGCTGAGACACAAATCCAATACCGGCAGATATGCTATATGGAGTTAACTCTTTCTCGCCAACCTTTCGGGTGACTTCCACAAACAACTCACCTAAGTGAACTTCAGGCCATCCTTTGTGTTCAACAGCCTGTTTGCCCATGATCTGTTGAATTTGCCCCGCTAACCATTTTCCCTTCGCCTGAATCAGCCTTTCAGTTTTCTCGATGGCCTCATCCCAGGTGGAGAGCAAATCGGCAATTGACTTTTGCTCTGGAAGCGGGGGAAGAGTAACCTTGTGATTTCCAATAAGGTTTTTGCTAAGGTTTGGTTGCGCAGCACCTTGCACCTTCTTTATTAGTCGTGCGGCCTCATGATCCATTAGCCAAAACAAAAAGTTGGAACACAACTTTGAATCAATAGGATTCATAGCCAATACTGCCTGGTTTGTGGCTGCGCGGACTTTTAATACGGCCACCTTACCTGCAGTTGCTCCATACATTGCAACCAAGATAGAATCGGGATTTACCAGCTTTGCGGAAGATTCTTTAATTGCTAATTCAGATATTTTTTCTTCGGTATCATAAATAAACCGGTTGTTGACCTCACCAGACTTTACCCACGGGATTGTTCCTTCATAGAATTCAGATTTAGAACGACTAGGAGTTCCACCTGAAAAACATTCTGTAAATGCGGACAAAGAACCTTTAATCCATCCATTAGGAAGTTTTTCAATTCTACTCATCGCTGAACCTCCCTGAGCTTCCCGGCCATAACGCCGGAGGCGAATGATGAGTAATAAGTTATGAATGCTGAATTATTTAGCATTTTAAATCCTTGTTTGGACGGTTTGGGTGATAACTTAAGAAGGCAGATAATTTAGTCAACTTCATTGATGAGTTTTTAAAGCTGAATGTGGGTTCCTTGAGCAGACGAGTTTCATGTGCTTCCTTTCGGGCAATAGACCTCTTCGCAATGAAGTCCGCCTTATTTTGTCCCGCCCGTGCTTCCTTAATATTCACCCTAACCGAAGTTACGGAACATAACAGCCGATTGGCCGGCGTTTTGGAAACCCGCTCCCAACTCTCAAGAGGTCGACACCGTTTCACGGCTCGTACCGCAAAGGCAAAACACCTGTCTGTAATCTTCAACCCACCACCCATAACTCACCACTCATAACTCAAAACTCATAACTCAAACCTCCGCATTCCTGTTAATCTGCCTCAACTTGATCGCCATTTGTTTCCGCACCTCCGCCAGCTCTTTTTCCAGCGCGTCAATCTCCTTTTGAACCTCATCAATATCAATGGGTTCTTCTTCCTCAAAGGTATCCACATAACGGGGAATGTTGAGATTGAAGTCGTTTTCCCTGATCTCGTCAAACCCGGCCACATGGGCGTATTTTTCCACCTCTTTACGCTCCCTGTAGGTGCGTATGATCTTTTCAAGATGCGCATCGGAAAGGGTGTTCCGGTTCTTACCCGAAACATACTCACGGCTGGCGTCAATAAAAAAAACATCCTTGCAGTCTTCTTTTGGGCCGCCTTTTTCCCGTGAACGATCAAATACCAGAATGGCCACGGGAATGTTGGTGGTGGGAAAGAGATTTCCCGGCAGCCCGATCACCGCGTCCAGCAAGTTTTCCTCGATCATCCCGCGACGGATGCGTCCTTCCGCCGCGCCGCGAAAAAGAACGCCATGAGGAACGACCACGGCCACCCGCCCCTCTTTTTCCAGAGCGGTTTCCACCATGTGGCTGATAAAGGCCCAGTCCCCCTTGCTTTTGGGAGGCACCCCTCGCCAGAAACGGTTATACTTGTCGTTTTCGGCATTCTCCGCGCCCCACTTATCCAGCGAGAAGGGAGGATTGGCCACCACGCAATTGAACTTCATCAGGCGATCCTCTTCCACCAGCAGCGGACTGTTCAGGGTATCGCACCACTCGATGCGGGCGCTGTCAAAGCTGTGCAAAAACATATTCATACGGCACAGGGCCCAGGTACTGCCGTTGGACTCCTGGCCGAAAAGGGCAAAGTCACGACCGCCCACCTCTCTGGCGGCCTGTATCAGCAACCCGCCCGAGCCGCAGGCAGGGTCGCAAATTCTGTCCCCCGGTTTGGGCCCGGCAAGCCGGGCCACCAGTTCCGTCACTTTAAGGGGCGTAAAGAACTCGCCGGCCTTTTTGCCGGAATCGGAGGCAAAGCGCTCAATCAGATAGATATAGGTATTGCCGATTACATCCTCCGGCACCAGACTGGGCTTCATGTTAAGCTGCGGTTTATGAAAATCTTCCAGCAACTGTTTCAAGCGGCGGTTGCGGTCCCGGGTTTTACCCAGATTGGCTTCACTGTTGAAGTCGATATTGCGAAAGACGCCGGCAAGCTTATTTTTATTGGATTCCTCGATATGTTCAAGGACGATATTGATCAACTCACCGATATTGGCGGCTGAACGGCGCTCGTATAAGCTGTAGTAGTTGGCCGGAAATTCATCCAGCAAGGTCACCTCGCCGCTTTCATCGTCAATTTCTGTCATTCTGATCACGGGAAGGATAAAACGCTCGCGCGCGAGCTTCCGCCGGATACGGACGTCATCATCCCCATACTGTTTTTGATAAGTCTCATAATGATCCAACCATATATCGGATATATACTTAAGGAACAACATCACCAGAATATAGTCCTTATACTGTGCCGGATCGACCACCCCCCTGAACGTATCACAGGCCGCCCAGGCCGCGTTATTAACATCCGCTTGATCTATCTTGTCACCCATTCCTATTCTCCCTTTGCAAATCGCATCAGTGTGGCTGATATATAGTTTTTCCGTTTTTCCGCCAGGCTCTTCATGATGGCCTGCTCGCGTGTCATGAGCGCGGACAGTTCCACGATTCTTTTTTGCTTTTCACGGGGCGGCAGGAGTATTTCCATTTCCCTGATCGCTCCCAGACTTATCATTTTTTGAGAGGTACCGCCAATCACGCTGGCCAGATAGGCCTGTGCCTCCTTCTGGGCCATATACCAGTTCAGATATTCCGGCAACAAGCGCTCCCGGTCAGCTACCCGCAATCTTAACAGGGGCGCGGCAACAATAACCCGCTTCACGCAGCCGGGAAAGATTGCCGGCATCACCCGGTTCCCCCGTGATCGAAAGATCAGGTCCCCCTTCACTACCAGGTTAGCTTCCCGCACATTGTCCATAGTCACTCTGGACAAATTACCACAATCGACCCTGTTATCCTCATTGAGGTCCTTCATCTGAATTACCGCCACATTGCCCCCGTCGCCCGGCTCAATGCGGGAGCGGAAAGAATAACCCATTCGTATCTCAACAAGGTTTTTTAATTTAACTTTCATTGACCTGTTGTTTAATTTCATTTAATATGTTTTAACTTAGGATAAAAGATAGCTTTTTCCAAATAAATATTACAGAAACACCATTACTGCAAACATTTTGCACTTTCGGTACCAAATATGCAATATTATTGCACTTTTGGTTATTGATTATTAAATAACATCGGTTCTAAATCGGATAGTCCGCTTCAGAAAACATAGGTTTGCCCGGACGGTCATGTTTTTCTAACTTTGAGCCATGCACAAACTCGAGTATTTTTTGCTGCGGTTTATCTATTCCGTCTTTTCCTATCTGCCCTTTCCGGTGGCCCGGCATTTTGCCAACGGCCTTGCTTTCATCGTCAGCCGCTGGCTTCCCTATCGGAAAAAAATTATCATTGAAAACATGAGCCGCATTTACGGAGAGGAATGGCCCCGGCCGCAAAAGGAGTTTTTGAGGGAGACCTATCGCCATTTTATCTATCTTTGGATAGAATTGATGCAGACCCCCAAGCTGACGCCGGACACTTTTAAGGAACGCATCAAGGTAAAAAATGTTGAAGTGCTGCAAGAAGCGCTGGCGGAAGGCAAAGGCGTGTTGTTGATGAGCGGTCATCTGGGCAATTTCGAGTGGATCAACAGCGGAATCAGTTTGATGCGCTTTCCCTTTGCCGGTATTACCAAGAAGCAATCCAATCCCTATATCAACAAATTTGTAACCGATCTCAGGGAGAAATGGGGCAGCACCATCATTCACACCAAAGAGGGTATGCGCGAGGGTTTGCGTTTTTTAAAAAAAGGCGGTATTCTGGGGCTGGCGGCCGATCAATATGCCGGACCCGGGGGGGTAACGGTTAATATGTTTGGCCTGGCAACAAAAACCTTTGCCGGACCGGCGGTTTTTCACCTGCGCACGGGGGCCCCTTTTATCTTTATTGCCGCCGAGCGTACCGCCTATGGCCGCTTTACCTTTCATTTCGAACGCATGGACTGCGGACAGTATGATGAGCTTAACGATCAGAATATTGCCCGCATCATGCAGTGTTATAATGATTACATGGAAAAATGGATCCGGCGCTTTCCCGAACAATATTTCTGGACGCACCGGAAATGGAAAAATCTAAGCTCCCCGGAAAGTGAAACGACAGGATGAAATACTATAAGATCGATCCGCTCCAGCCCGATGAACAGGTGGCGCGTGAAGCGGCCCATGTTTTGGAAAAGGGCGGCCTGATTGTTTATCCCACCGATACTTTGTATGGCCTGGGGGCGGATGCTTACAACCGGCGGGCGGTGAACAAGCTTTTTTCTGTAAAAAAAAGGGATATGCGCAAACCGGTTTCCATTATGATGCCCGACATCCAACTGATCCGCGAAACCTTCGGCATAAACCCGCCTGCCATTGCCGCGGAACTGGAATCCCTCTTTCCGGGTAAAATCACGGCCGTGATAGAAAATCGTCTGCAAAAGAAAATACCCATTCTGGAATTGCCCGACCGGCCCGGCCGCTACCTGGAAAAGGTGGGGGTGCGCATTCCCGACAACCCTTTTTGCCAGATGCTGTCTTCCTTTTTCAGTACGCCCATCACCAGCACCAGCGCCAATATTTCCGGTGAAAAAAATCCCTATGACATCAAAGATGTGATCGGCCAGTTGGGCAGCACGGTGGAGATGATCATTGACGCCGGACCTATCGCGCCCTCCAAAGGGTCATCCATCATCGACTTTACCAACACCCCCTATTTGCTGCTGCGCGAAGGCGATGTGAGCCTGGAAACGCTGCAAAAAAAACTAAACGGTGAAATCACAGCGGTCAACAAACCTTTTGTAATCACCTTCGTCTGTTCCGGCAATATTTGCCGTTCTCCCCTGGGCATGGGCATCCTGCGCACATTACTGGCCAAAACCAAATACCGTGAGCTGGTACGGGTAGAGTCCGCCGGTACCCTGCCCATCCGTCCGCAACAGGCCCATGACCTGACCATTGAAGTGGGCGACCTGAACGACATCAACCTGCGCGGCCATCTCTCCCGCCATATAAACCGTGATATTATCGAAAAATCCAACCTTGTTTTTTGCATGGCCCAGGATCATCTGGAATATCTGAACCGGAAATATCCGGCCCACCGGGAGAAGTTCATGCTGCTGAAACAGTGGAAATGCCGCAAAAAACTGACCATTCCTTCCATCGCCGATCCCATAGGACACAATCTGGATTTTTATAAGGAAACCTACAAGATCATCCATGCGGAAATTAAGCGTGTGCTGCCCCACATTTTATCAATGGTGCGCAAATACGCCGAAGAACGCGGCATCAAAGTTTAGAGTAAAAAAGATGATTTTTTAGACATGTTTACCTTAAGCCCTGAACATTACGGGTTATAAGAATATAAGGTAATTTGATAAAAAAGGCTGAATATATGGGCATTGATCTTGTTCCTGTTGCAGGGCACAATATTTCTTTTGAGGAAAAATCTTTTCACCAGTTGGTAAAAGAAATAAAAACAAATTTGGATCATATCATTTTTCCTAACGCCCGTTTTCTTAGAACATACACATTAAGCCTATATAGGGATAACAAACACGCGGTTCGGAGCATTCGGAGCATAAAAACAAATAAAGAGTGGACCATACATGGCAACGACCACGAATTAGCGGAGCAGTATTTTGAAAATGAGCATGCGATTGATTTTAATGGTCCATTTGATTTTATTTTAACATTTGATCCCTGTAAAATTACCTTCTATTTCGGGTACAGATATTATGACTGGTTCTTTCAACTCAGCCAGACATTTAGAGATGAATGGCGTAAATACATGTACCAGGTTGTGCGGCAATTTGGTGGAGACCGGGTTATTTACCTGGCAGACCCACACGATCCACTGAGTAATTATATTGATTTTACCGGTAATTTTAAAGATATGGAAACAGCATTAACCCGGAAGCTGGGGAAGCCTATACACAGATATGAATGTATTTCCGGTGACATGGACGAATCACTCTTCATAGACCTACTGGATGATATGGATTGGGATTACAATGAACCAATCGATCAATATTTGCCTGAACCGGATGATACTTCTTCCACGGATTTTGATCTTTCCGTCTATTCAAAAAAGTCAAACCTTAAAAAGCTTGACTATCAGTCCAAATGTTTGCTTCATAAAAAAGAAGGAAAAGACATTCATTTTTATCATATCGCCAATGAATTGGGCTTATTGTTAATTCACAAGGGTATTGTGAACGGACAGGATGAATATGAAGTTCGGCTTGATAAGTACGCTCCTTTCATTTATGATGAGCTTGAGGAAGAACTTATAAGCAAGGGCTATGGTACCCACATGATGGATAAGTATGGAGTTTATATAAATTTAAAAGTAAAAAGTGAAAATTGGAATACTTTTCTTGAAGAATATAAATCGGCCTTAATTTGGAGCGGTGTGGGTATAATTTACTCAAGTATTGGATATGTAAAAGGTGTTGAGTATAAATTTAATATTTCTGATGAAAAAACAGCTTTGAAAATCCTACTTGACGAAATTAAAAACAACAGCTTCAGAGGACAATTGAAATTTATTCGTTACGATAAAAATGGAGAAACAGGCACTGTAATTTTCTCCAATTCGTAACTTTTACTTCTTCTATCCCCAATTCATTTTATTGAGCTCCTTTCACCGGATAATTTTACGTCTTTCATTTTATACAGGATTTGATGATTATTCTTTTACCAGATGATCGGGTTAAGATAAAATTCGGATTTATCTAATTGAATATGTTTTTAAATTTTACACACCTGACCTGTTCCTGTTGACCTGTAACGCCCCTTATGATTAACCCACCATTTTAATACTGGAAAGATGACAAGAAAACAGCGCATCGCCAAGCAGCTTCATCGTTGCGATACCCGCGCCGGCTTTCTATTTTACCGACCGCGCGCACCTGAATCCCACATCGTTTTGCCAGTCATCCGCCTGCATGGCCGAGCGATGTGTAATGCTTACGAACGCCGGATTTGACGACTGCCATCCACCTCCCCGCACCGCTTTTCCATAAGAGCCCTGTTCGGCTTCCGTAAAAGGTGAAAAGGGTTTCTCCGATTTAAAATAGCGTTCATAGCCGGGATAAGGACGTCGCTCATTGGCACACCACTCGGCGACATTGCCAACCATGTCATATAAGCCGTAACCGTTGGGCGCATAGCTCCCCACGGGTTTGGTGTTAACGGATCGCAGCCCCAACAGGCGAATTATGCCGGCCCAAAATGATTCACCCTGGGCACGGTAATTCGCCAGGGAAGCATCGATGTGGTCTCCCCAGGGAAACCATCCCGAACTCCGGCCACCGCGTGCGGCATATTCCCACTCCTCTTCCGTGGGCAGGCGCTTACCGGCCCAGCGCGCATAGGCAGCGGCATCATGCCAGGTCACATTTACCACCGGGTGGTCGGCACGGTTTTCACCGGCATAACGTTCCCAGTCCCCCCCGGCTTTATAGCCGGTGGCATCTACAAATTGACGAAACTGTCTGTTGGTCACTTCGTGCCGGTCCATATAAAAAGCTTCAACGCTTACCTGATGCCTGGGAATCTCCGCACCGAACCACCATAAGGCATTATCACGGTTTATATGGGGAATATCACGGCCAAGAATCATTATGGCGGATAAGTCGGTCGTGTCGATGCCCATCGCAAAACTGCCGGAAGGAATAAGTATCATATCGTCATCGGGTGGGTTCGCAACCTGGGGGGCATTCAGGGCAGCTGCCTGTAATGTTAAGCTTAAAAGGCCTGTTACGGATAAAAGAAAAAAGCTCATGGAACACCTCCTTTACATGGATGATGCGGGGAGGTATGTGTTTATAAGGAAGATTATTAAAAGGGTTCCTTATTTTATATTTTTTATCAATTGTTCGATTAACGCCCCCGCCGCGTCCGGTATCACCGTGCCCGGCCCGAAAATGGCCGCGGCGCCATGTTCGTAAAGAAAATCGTAATCCTGTTGCGGAATCACCCCGCCGATCACCACCAGAATATCTTCACGGCCCAGTTCCTTCAGGGCTTCCACCAGTTGCGGCAACAGGGTTTTGTGCCCGGCCGCCAGGGAGCTCATGCCCACAATGTGCACATCGTTTTCCACCGCCTGCCGGGCGGTTTCCGCCGGCGTCTGGAACAGCGGGCCCACATCCACGTCAAAACCCAGATCGGCAAAGGCGGTGGCAATCACCTTGGCCCCGCGGTCATGGCCGTCCTGGCCCATTTTGGCCACCAGAATACGCGGCCGCCGGCCCTGTGCCGCCTCAAAGGCCTCGGCACGACGCACCACTTCCGCGATCTTATCCTTGTCGTTATAACTGGCGCTGTAGACGCCGCTCACCGATTTGGTCACTGCTTTATGTCTCCCAAAAACTTTTTCCATGGCGTCGGAAATCTCCCCCAGGGTAGCCCGGGCCCGGGCGCATTCCACCGCCGCTTCCAGTAAATTGCCCCCGTCGCCACGCGCCGTTTCCGTCAGGCGGGCCAGGGCCTTTTCCACCCGTTTAGCGTTGCGTTCCTTCCGCAACTTTTTCAGCCGGACGATCTGCGCGCGGCGCACGGCGCTGTTATCCACCTCCAAAATATCGATGGGCGCTTCCCGTTGCAAACGATATTTGTTGACGCCGACAATGGTTTCGGCCCCGGAATCGATCAAAGCCTGCCGCCGGGCCGCCGCTTCCTCTATTTTCAGCTTGGGCAGGCCGGACTCTATGGCCCGGGCCATGCCGCCCAGTTCCTCCACTTCGGCCAGGTGGGCCCGCGCCTTGCGCAACAGGGCGTCGGTCAGATATTCCACATACAGCGACCCGCCCCAGGGGTCTATCACCCGGCAAAGATCGGTTTCGTTTTGCAGATAGAGCTGCGTGTTGCGGGCGATGCGCGCCGAAAAGTCGGTGGGCAGGGCTATGGCCTCATCCAGGGAGTTGGTATGCAGAGACTGGGTGTGGCCCATGGCCGCGGCCATGGCTTCGATACAGGTGCGGGCCACGTTATTGTAGGGATCCTGTTCGGTCAGGCTCCAACCGCTGGTCTGGCTGTGGGTGCGCAGGGCCATGGACTTGGGGTTGCCCGGATTAAACTGTTTGATCAGCGCCGCCCATAGCACCCGGGCGGCGCGCATTTTGGCCACCTCCATAAAGTAGTTCATACCCACCCCCCAAAAAAAGGAGAGCCGGGGGGCAAAGGTATCGATGGACATGCCGGCGCGGATACCGGTGCGTACATACTCCAGGCCGTCGGCCAGGGTATAGGCCATCTCCAGATCGGCCGTGGCCCCCGCTTCCTGCATATGGTAACCGCTGATGCTGATGCTGTTAAATGAAGGCATGTTCCTTGCGGCAAAGGCAAAGATATCGCCGATGATGCGCATGGAGGGCTCCGGCGGATAGATATAGGTGTTGCGCACCATGTATTCCTTAAGGATGTCATTCTGGATGGTGCCGCTCAGTTTCTCCATGGGCACGCCCTGTTCCTCGGCGGTGACAATGTAAAAGGCCATCACCGGGATCACGGCGCCGTTCATGGTCATCGATACGGATATCCTGTCCAGGGGAATGCTGTCAAAAAGAATTTTCATATCCAAAACGGAGTCGATGGCCACGCCCGCCTTACCCACATCGCCCACCACGCGCGGATGATCGGAATCGTAACCGCGATGGGTGGCCAGGTCAAAAGCGACGGACAGCCCCTTTTGTCCGGCGGCCAGATTGCGGCGGTAAAAGGCGTTGCTCTCCTCGGCGGTGCTGAAACCGGCATACTGGCGTATGGTCCAGGGACGCATGATATACATGGTGGCGTAGGGGCCGCGCAAAAAGGGCGGGAGGCCGGCCGTATAGGGCAGGTGTTGCGCCCGCGCGATATCCGCGGGGGACAGATCGCTTTTCACGTCGATCTGTTCATGGGTGCGCCAGACCCTTTGATCCTTTCCCGGAGTTTCCGGGGTCAGGGTCGGATCAAAGGCTATTTTGCTGAAATCCGCTTTTTTCATTCCGTCTCCTCCCGTAACCGCCGTTCTTCAAAGTCGGCCAGCGCTCTTTTTTCCGGCAGCGGTTCCACCGCTTCCGCCGCCGGGCCGGGTAAAATGTTAACCTGTAGCCCCGGCCCCGCTTTTGTGGGCCGTTTTTCAGCGGGATTGGGGAAGACATTGCTGCCTATGGCTTTGCGCCGCCCCTCTTCATAGTCGCGCTCTTCCCGGGCGGCTTCTTCGCGGATATCTTTTTGCCAGCGCCCTTCACGGATCAGGGAGAGAATGCCGCCCTGCTCTTCCATGTGTTGAAACAGGCGCCAGGCTTCCCCGGCCATCTCCCGGGTCAGGTTGTCCAGATAGGCCGAGCCGCCGGCCGGTTCCCGCACCTTACCCAGATAGCTTTCCTCGCTTAGTATAACGGAGATATTGCGCGCCTGGCGCAGGGAGAAGGCGTCGGGCCGGCCCAGGGCCAGATCAAAGGGCAGGACATCCAGGGAGTCACAGCCTCCGATTACGGCCGCAAAAGCCTGACCGGTGGCGCGGATCATATTCACCCAGGGGTCGAACAGGGTCATATAACGCCAACTGGTCACGGCGTCAATGGCCAGGGGATAGTTCTTTTCATCAAGATCAAAGGCATGCAGCAGGTTGCGCCACAACAGACGCGCGGCCCGGAATTTGGCTATTTCCGCAAACTGCTCGTTACCCGCGGCCAGACGCAGTCGCCAGCCCCCCGGCGGCGGATCCGCGGCGGCGTCACGGGAAAGCAGGCGGAAATAGTTTGCGGCCACACTCAGAAAGTAGGCCAACTGGCGCACCTTGTGACCGCCGCTGTTATGGATGATGTCGGCATGTATCGTAACCAGATCAAACTCCGGGAAATCACGCAATATTTCGGCGGCCTTTTGCATTCCTTCCGCCTGCATGGGCCAATCCGTGGGAAAGCCTCCGTATCTCAGGGCTCCGGACAGGGGATCGGCGCCCAAACCACCGCCGGCGTTTTTGCAGCCCCGCTTTTCTAAAAAAACTTTTATAGCGCCCGCGATTTCAGCGGGACGGTTTAAGGCGTCAAAATAGAGCGGCGTTTTCGCCGGGTCGATATTGGCCAGTAGTTCATCGAGGGCGGCGGCTTCCGTCAGGTGTATGGAGCCCATGCGTCCGGGAATATGCGGCGGCGCGCTGCCCCATTGGCTGCTGACGTCCAGGTCTAGCCTCAGGGCCGTTTGTCCGTTTTGCAGCGCCTCCCGGGCCCGGCGGTTAAAGGTATCATTTCCCGCGTACAGGGTTTGGGCCAGTTCCCAGTGACGTTTCCCCCGGCCGGGCATCACCCGCAAAGGTTCTCCCCCCGGCCAATAGATGGGACTTAAGGTCAGCCCTTCATCCGTTTGGCTGAACAGGGTTTCCCGAAAGGGCTTACCCTTGAGCAGCTTTTCCGCCGCCGCCCGCCAATCCTCTTCCGCGGGAGGGGGAAAGAGGCTTCTAATATCCAGATCATTCATATCCATGTTTTTATCCGTAAATTGCCATACCTGAAAAAATTAATCCTCACCGGTAGTGTTTGGGGCGGGGATTAATCTTCAATGCCCTTTATCTTCATCATAACCTTATTCTGTTCCACCGTATCCCCTTCTTTAACGGACAGAGCCACCACGCGGCACTCAAAGGGCGCCTTGATGATGTTCTCCATTTTCATGGCTTCCAGTATGATCAGGGGCTCACCTTCCCGCACCGTATCCCCCGCCTG
>WGCN01000151.1 GCA_015493745.1 Calditrichales bacterium | reverse complement strand
GTGCACGATGCCCGCCCCGTCATCATGAGCCCCCTGCCCCACATCCCAGGCATCCAGATGACCGCCCACGGCGATGATTTTTTGCGGATGTTTGGAACCGGTTAGTTCCCCGATCACATTGTAGGACATCTTATCGGGAAAAACCCGGCTGTTGATTTTTAAAAACAAACGGACGGAGGGATCGGCCTGCCAGGCTTTATACAAACGGTCGGCCGATTGAAACCCCAGGGCGGCGGCCGGAATTTGCGGGGCGTCCGCGGCATAAACCAGTGTGCCGGTATGGGCGAAGTCATCCCGGGCGGTGGTGACGGAGCGAATAACCACGGCCACCGCGCCTTTTTTGGCCGCTTCCGATGGGCCGTAAACACGCTTTTTAACGGCGGCGCCATAACCATGCATGGTTTGCAAAAAGGTGTCGGAAAAAGCGGCATTGAAAAAGACAATCTTTCCTCTCACATCTTCGGCAGCGGCCTGTTTTATGTCATCCACATCATTGACCACATAAAGCGGCGCCGTGAGCCCTTCCGGCGGCGTGGCCACGGAACGTCCCAAGGCCAATACCGAAAGCGGCTGACGGCCTGCCCCTCCGGAGATCAGATAGCAGCTCTCCTGCTCCCCCCTTACCCAGTGCGGTACCTTTACCGCTTGCAGGTAAACCTTGTCAAAACCCAGCTTACGCATGGTTTCTTCCGCCCAGCGCACGGCGCCGTCCGCCCCCGGTGAACCGGCCAGACGATGGGGAAATTGCGTAGTCAGTTCACGCAGCAAATCATAGGCCTGATGCTTTTCCTGAGCTCTTTTAAACAGATGGTCGATCAACCGTTCATGCCGGCCGTCACCGGCGACCAGTAATACGAATAAAAACAAAACCGATAACAATATCCTGTTCATCAATAAACTCCCTGTGCCATAAGATTAATTTTCGGGGTAGGTGGAAAATCCATCGTCCTCTGTCCAAACCAATTTGGGAAAATACAACTTGTCATCAATTCCTGCAAACGCGCGTTCACGCCGGTAACCCAGATTATGGGAAAGATAGGTCACCCCGTCGATGATGCGAAAACGGTTACGATGCTGGTGGCCGTAAATATGAAACCGGGAACCCATGGCCCGCAGTTGCAGATCAAGATGACTGTTGCCGGCAAAGCGGCTGAAATTAAACCTGGGATGCGGGTCTTTATAGGGCCGGCCCTCTTTATCCACGGGGCGTTTTAAACTGAGTATCAGATCCCGGCGCGGCAAAAAGTGGCTGAAGGAAAGTACCGGTTCCCGCACAAAGCGCGGATCGTGCTCCATATTCATGGCCAGAAAAAACTCCGAGGCGGTAGCCTTCTCTTCAAAAACGGGCCAGGTGATGTGATAATCATCCATCCAGACTTTCATGGTGCTGTCTTCACCAGGCTTTTCCATATAGAGGCTTTCCTCCCCTTCCTCCGGCCTGACATACCAGGAAAATAACGGCAGAATAAACAGTCCGCCTATCCGCCGGGGGCGGTACAACACACCACAGGCGGCACACAGGTTGAGCACCTTGTAAAATTTTTCCACGGAATGGCGGACAGGGTCCCGGCGTATCCATAAATCATGATTCCCGGGAACGAAAAAAACATGGGCAAATCTTTGTTTGAGCAATAGCAGGGTTTTTTCTAGAACAGCCATATCGTCACTGATATCTCCGGCGACAATCAGCGTATCCGAAAGGTAATCCTGAAGGGACAAGCCCCGTACCCATTGCAGGTTTTCTTCAAAATCGGTATGCAGATCGGAAATGGCCCAAATACGCATCATACTCAGGAATGGAAAATACGTAAGCCGACGATACCGGCAATGATCAGCATGATGCTTAAAAGGCGGGCCATCAGCACCGGTTCACCAAAAAGATATATCCCGCCGATAACCGTACCGATCACGCCGATACCGGTCCAGACGGCATAAGCGGTGCCCATGGGCAAATAACGCACGCTGATACTTAAAAGCCAGACACTTATGCCCATGGCGGTCAGGACTAAAATCACCACGCCCGGGCGGCTGAAGCCATCCGTATATTTTAACCCCAGGGCCCAGACCGTTTCAAACACGCCGGCCAGAAAGAGTACCCCCCAGGCCTGGCCCGTACTGAGATGTGTCAGGGAAAGATTCAATTCAATCCACCTTTAAATAATGTATGCTAAAGTAGTTTCGCTCATCCGTCCATACCTTTTGCGGATGAAATCCGGCCTGAAGCGCCAGTTCCTGAAACTCTTCTATGTGATACTTGTAGGATGATTCCGTCCATATCGATTCATTCTTTTCAAAATCAATCACCGAGCCGTTAATATTCACCCGTTGCTTATCGTTACTGACAATGTGCATCTCGATCCGGCCGGCCTCCCGGTTATAAAGCGCCTTATGGGCAAACTTATTCAGATCAAAATTGCTGCCCAGTTCCCGGTTTAGCCGTTGCAACTGGTTCAGATTAAACTCCGCGGTCAGTCCCCGGGCGTCATTATAGGCGGCATGCAACACCCGCTCATCCTTTTTCAGATCAACACCGATGATTAAACCGCTGTCCTTTCCGCACACGCGGGCAATATTTCTTAAAAAGTCCCGGGCTTCCTGGCGATGAAAATTACCGATGGTTGAGCCGGGAAAGTAAACCACCCGTTTTTCAATCTCTTTTTCAGGATGCGGCAGATCGAAGGGTTTGCTGAAATCGGCGCAAACCGGCAACACCTCCAAACGGGGATAACGACCGGCAATAATGGCGGCGTTTTCAAATAAAAATTCCCGCGAGATATCGATGGGCACATAAACCTCAATGCCGCTTTCAGCGTCGAGGATGCGCTTTATTTTCTCACTGCTGCCGCTGCCATACTCAATCAGCATGGCCCGCTCACCGATCACGCTGACGATTTCATCCATATATCTTTCCATTATGGAAAGCTCGGTGCGGGTCACATAATATTCCTTGAGATCGCAGATGGCGTCAAAGAGCTTGGACCCCCGCTCATCATAAAAATATTTGCTGGGCAGGGTTTTGGGCCGCATACTCAAACCCTTTAAAACTTCACGGTACATGGTTTTTATTCCCGCCGCCTCTTTTTCCATAATCGGTTTCATATAATTCCTTAAGATTCCGAAACTTCCACACCGCGCCAAAAGGCAATATACCCTTCGATCGGTTTGGCGGCTTCTTTTGTTTTGGGATAATACCATGCCGCGTCCCTGTTTTCCTTGCCATCCACCTTCAGGGTGTAGTAACTGGCCACACCTTTCCAGGGGCAACGGGTATGCGTGCTACTCTCTGCAAAATAGTTTCTATTCACACTCCCGGGGGGAAAGTAATGATTGCCTTCGACCACAATGGTTTCATTGCTTTCGGCCAGAACTTGTCCATTCCAAACAGCCTTCATGGTACCTCCTTAAATTGTCCGGGCAAAAACTCCCGAACAAATATCACAATAGTATCACAACGGATATATAAGAGTTTGTCCCCCACCCGTGTTTACCCGTCGGGAGTTTGCATTTCTTCTTTCAGGCGGACAGGGCCCTGGTTTTCGGGAATTTTCCCCTTCATCCCCGCGTAAAAGTCACGCAGCCGTTGCATATCCTCGGGGATGTTTCCGCTGGGCATAAAGGAGGGGCCGATGCCGGCCACCTTGTTCTCCCAGTCCTCATAGCCCATGGCGATGGGCACCTGCGCGGCCAGGGCAATACGGTAGAAACCGCTTTTCCAGTATGGGGCCTTGCTACGCGTGCCGTCAGGGGCGATCACAAAGGCGAAACGGTCATGTTTTTTTATCTGTCCGGCGATCTGATCCACAAAGTTGGTTCGCTTGCGCCGGTTGACGGGCACCCCGCCCAGCCACAACATATAACGGCCGAACAGACCTTTGAACAAAGAATCCTTGGCGGCCCACTTAAACTCGATCCCCATGACATAGGAGGCCAGCAGCATGACCACCAGATCCCAATTGGAGGTGTGGGGTACCGCCAGCAGTACAAATTTTTCCGAATCCGGTAGCGTATACTCCACCCTCCAGCCGAAGAGACGTAGTATAGCTTTGGAAATACGTGCCGACCATTTTTTATTTTTTGCCATAAAGCTTACCCGGGTTAAATGTTTTTCGCTCCGCTAACCATAAGGCCAGCAGCAATAGCAAACTGCCGGCCCCAAGCCGGATGATATCCGCCTGTTCACCGAAAATAATAAGAGCGACCAAAATGGCCAAGGGAATTTTTAAATTATTGAAAACGGCAAGTGTTCCGGCATTGACACGGGTAGCCCCTTTGTTCCATAAAAAGAAGCCCACCCCTGAGGCCACAACGCCAAGATAAATCAGGGTCAGCCACTGCCCCGTGCTTACCGCCCCCATGGGAAAGACTCCCCAAAACAACGTATAAAAAAAAGTAAGCAGTACCGCGCCCAGATAAGCGGCGGCCATATAGGCGGCATCCCCCATATCCTGCTTTTTCTCCCGGAGCAGCTTATAAGCCACCTGCCCCGCCGCGAAGGCCATATTGGCCCCCTGGATCAACAGAAAACCGGACGTAAAGGTATAGCTCTTATCCGCTTGATATATGATCCCTGCCGTTCCGGCCACCGCCATAAACGCGGCCAGGAGGTTACGGAGGTTGACTTGGCGCCGGTACCAATCGAAAAAAACAGAGACATACAGCGGGGTGGAAACCGTAAACAGGGCCACCTGCCAGGCGGTCAGCCACCTGAAGGAGTTGATATAAAGGATATACATTACCCCGAACTGGATCATTCCTATGAATAAGGCCGCGCTAAAGCCGCTCCGTTGCCCCCGCCACAGGGCAGGCAGAAAAGGCGCGAATACCAAAAAGGACAAAAGCAGCCGGAAGAAAGCCACAAAGCCGGGATCGATGCCGTTGAGTTCACCTTTGATCAGACTAAAGGAAAAGGCCCACAGGATGGAAACAGAGAAGAGATATATCATAGCCCGCAAATTAAAGAACCGGTACGATATATAGCAACCATGGAACAATTAAAGTGGAAAAGAGAGAAACATTTGAACTTTTTAGAGCCAACCTTTAAATTCATAGGCTTTTCTACCAACATCGACCAACTATTTAATTTCCAACGGAATTAAGGAGAACCAAGCGCTATGATGACAAAAATGCGCCAAATGAGCAAGTGGATATTTTACATCGTCGGTATAGCCTTCATAGCCCTGATTGTTTTTGAGTGGGGCGCGGATGTCAACCGGGGTGGAAGCGACACCACCGTGGGTGAGGTTAACGGCACAAAATTATCCCTGCAGGAATTTAACGATATGGCCCGTAATGCCCTGGAAAGTGAACGTGCCCGCACCAAAGGCGAAATTTCCGAGCAAAGATCGCAACAGATAAAGGAACAGGTATGGGAACAGTTTGTTCGCGGGGTACTGTTTAAGGAAGAGATGGAAAAACTGCATATTGCCGTAAGTGATTCCGAAATTGTTTACCAGATAATGAACCATCCCCTCAATGAATTCAAGCAAGACCCCAATCTTCAAACCAACGGGGTTTTCGATATGAATAAATACCGTGCGGCTTTATCCAATCCTCAGATTCCCTGGGCTCAGATCGAAGCCTACTATAGTGACCAGATTCCTTATCAGAAACTGCAAAACCTTATTTCCAGTTCGGTGCGGGTCAGTCCGGCGGAAATCAAGGATGAGTTCATCCGCAAAAATGTAAAAGCCAAGGTGGAATACCTGGCGGTACTCAGCAACCGTTTCCGGGGCAAAACAACGGCCTCTGAGGACGACCTGCAAGACTGGTACGAAAAGCATAAGGATGAGTATAAACGCGATGAGAACCGCGATCTGGCCTATGTGCTGTTTGAAGTGAAACCGACCGCCCGTGATACGCAGAACGTCTTTAACGATATCGCCAAAATCAAAGAGCGTCTCTCTTTGGGTGAGGATTTCAGCACCCTGGCCCTGGAGTATTCGGAAGACCCTTCGGCAAGCCAAAACAAAGGCGATCTGGGCTATTTTGACCGCAACTCCATGGTTAAGCCCTTTAGTGACGCCGCATTTGCCGCCAAGCCCGGCGAAATAATCGGTCCGATAAAAACACGCTACGGTTACCACATTATTAAGGTGGAAGATAAAAAGAAAGAAAACGGCGTTGAAAAAGTCAAGGCCAGCCACATTCTTTTAAAAATCGTACCCGGCCCCACGACCCTGGCCGAGCAGGAAGACAGAGCCCGCGCTTTTGCCGATGACGCCAAGAGCAATGGCTGGGATGAAACCGTTGCCGCCAACAACTATACGGTGAAAACTACCGGTTTTTTTGAAGAGAAAAGCGGGATTGTTCCGGGGATCGGACGCAACGCCGCCGTAATGGCCTTTGCCTTTATGAGCGAAAAAGGCGATATCTCGACCATGTATACCATCAATGACGGTAAGGCCTACGCCGTATTCATGCTCAACGATATCCTACCCGCCGGATATAAACCCCTGAGCGAAGTTAAGGCCCTGGTGGAAAACGAGGTTAAGTTTGACAAGGCGCGCGCGCTGGCCCGGGCCTACGCCCTTAAATTTGAGGACGATGTAAAGTCCGGCAAGGCCTTTAAAGCCATTGCCGAGTCCGACACCGGTAAAATTGTAAAATACGATGTTACACGCATGTTTGCCCTCAGTGAATCGGTACCCGGCGTAGGCAGAATTCCCGAGTTCAACGGTACGGCTTTCCGCCTGAAGCCGGGAGAGGTCTCGGATATGATCGATACCCCGAGCGGTATGTTTTACCAGAAACTGATTGAGAAAAGCGCTTTTGACAGCTCCGCCTTTAACGATCAAAAAGAGTTGATTCGTCTGCGTATACTGAATGCCCGCAGAGCGGCGGTATTTCAAAAATGGTATGAAGAGCTGAAAGAAAAAGCCAGCATTGTGGATAACCGCAAGAAATTCAATATCTTTTAAATAAGCAATATTTTTCTATTTCAGCCCCGGCCTTTGATGGACGGGGCTTTTTTTTTGCCCTATCCGTTAAAGAAACAGGTTGGAGGTCATTTAGAACAGACCCGGCCCGGAAACCATATTTCCAGCGGACCAATCTTAACAGCCGCAAGGAGCCTGGGTAGACGGGTTCCTCCTCATTTAATGTGCGGGTGAGGACGGGAGATTCCTTTACTCCATGATTTAATAGCCGCGGGGGCGGTGAATAGTTAGGTATGGAAAACAGAATTTTTATGCCGAACGACAGAGACACCCTGCCTTGGTTTTTCTGTTTGAAAAATACGAATCATCACTAGATAAAGAAAAAAGATTTTATATCCTGGCACTCCCGGCGCCTTAGCGTAAATCTTTTGGCCTGTGCCGCCTTTTTAGTTGAGGCGCGGGATATTACGGGGCGTTTTATAAAAAAAGGCGCCGCAACAGGACGCCTTTACAGATTTTATCTTATAGGACTACGGTATGTAAACGAGTAATTACTCCACCAGGCTGCCCATGGACATTTTTTCGATTTCGGCTTTCAGCGCATGTAATGTTTTTTTACCGGCTTCCAGCTCTTTCAGAATGGTGGCCCGGGTATCCTGGAATTTATCCCTTAAACTGGTAAAAACACGGTCATAATAGCTGATGCCCTCTTTCAGGTTGGAGGCGAACTTCAACAGATATTTTTCCTGTTGTTCTGTAACCGATTCCCGGGTTTCCTCAATTTTATTCTTCAGATAATCCAAATAGAGTTTCAACTCCTTAACAAACATATTGGGACGGTTTTTCTGGATAAAAGCGGAAGATCGCCCATAGATATGATCAACCATTTCCTTCAGACTCACTTCATGGTTGAAGTAGGCCATATTGGGGCCGGGACAGACGGATATCTCCTTTCCCTCAACCCGGGTATCCAAACCGTAATTGACCAGGGCCGTCGTCCCCAAACCGACGCAAATACAGGACTTGTCGACGATTTTATCAAAAGACTTTTTATATTCATCGGGTGCCAGGTTCTTCTCTTCCAGTTGTTTTATTTTCAGATGCTGATACTGGCGGGAGGCGGTGCAGATGCTTTTTTCCGTAAACTCCGTATTGGAAGACAGATACTTTTTAGGGCAGGAACTTCCGGGCCGTCCCTTTTCAATCAATTGTTGCTTAAACAAATCCTTCGTATTGCCCCTCAGGCTGTTAAAAGGAACCCCCAGGGGGGAGATATCGCTCAGGTACAGGTCTTCCTCGCGGGCGCGGGCCAACTTCTCCCGGGTTTCGGCATCGACGGTCGTGGCCTCGGGAACCAGCAGAAAGGGGCTGCCCCAGCCCACGGAGTCGATATCGTAATATTCGAGTAAAAAGCGGTGCTCCTCCGCCGTGCCCACCCCGCCCTGGGCCGTAACCTTAATCGGCAGCATCGAGGAAGGTATCGTTCTTCCCTTGGCCGTTAAGGCGCGTACCAACAGGGTATAAACGCTTTTACGCAGCTCGGCGCGATTATTTTTAAATTCATCCAGTATCGGCCCCATCAGATACCCGTCGGTTGCAAAAGCATGACCGCCGCAATTTAAGCCGGATTCAATCCGGTATTCCGAGACCCATATTCCCTTCTTTGCCAGGAATTTACCCTGAATCAATGCGGAGCGGTAATCGCTGACCTTGAGGGCGATTTTCTTTTTGATATACCCGTTTTCATCGGGATAGAAGTCGTCGAATTTTTGAATATAACTGTAAAGCCTGGGGTTCATGCCGGCGGAAAGGACCAGGGAAGATTCCAGATCGCTGTTGGCGTAACCTCGCAAAGCGGCATGGGCGTCATTATATTCAACCGGCAGTTTCTCATCCTTAATATAGTTATCCTTATCCAGCTTGGTCATGATGTTCACATCGATACTGCCCCGGTACAGGTTTTCCTTTATCCAGTCACTGATTTCATTCAGGTTGAGATATTTGTCCGTCATATGTTTAAATTCTTCTCTTATGTCGGAGCTGTCCGGCAGCATTTCAAAAAAGTCCCGTATTTCCTGTCCTTTTTCCACCGTGGCGCTTTTAAGCTCTTCAAACTTCTTTTCGGCAAGGTCATTGATCAGATTCAAATAGGACGTAATGCGCTTAGCGCGGAAATCTTCCACCTTCTCGGATATTTTTTTATAAGGGATTTCATACTTGTTGCAGTACATCTCCCTGAGCTTTTCCATTAATATATCATCAACCAGAGAAATGACCGAGTCTATCCCATATGCTGAAACTTTAAGTGGTGAATCTATGGTAAACCCAATCCCCATTACAGGAATATGGAAAGTGTGTGTGTCGGACATTTTTCTCCCCTATATAAATTAAATATCCAGATTGTGATAAATGTCAAATCTACATGAAAACCCTAATGTACAGCAAGTCGAATTAACATTGAAATGGAAAAAGTATAAAGCTATTATTCATTCACATACTTTTTTCGTCTTTAGCGGTAAAAAACAGGCCGCCGTGTCCCCCGGCCCGGTAGTAGCAATCCAAATCAAACATATTGACGCAACAGCCAGTCTTTTACCGGCAGCGTACTATCCTCAATAATTTGACAATATCTGTTTATATCATAGTATGTTCTTTTTAGTTCCACCGCAACCGATGATTTTTTTATGCTAAGTACCGCCCACTCGGCATGGTTTAACAGGCGTGGCACCCCGCCTTCCTCAGGGGTGTGATGAAAAGGTTGGCCCACACTGCCGGGATTGATAAGCCAGCGGCCGTCAAAATTACGAAGCATCTGTATATGCGTATGTCCCCCGGCCATGAACTGTACGGAAAAGGAAGAAAATATTTCCCTCAGGGATTGCACCGGGGCGTCGGGATATACATTCTCGATATTCGAACGCGGGCTTCCGTGGTAGGCCAGCAGTTTTTGTGAAGGAGCCAGCTCCAGTTGCCGGCAATCGTCAAACTCTTCCAGAAAGGATATCTCTTGTGGATCGAGTTGATCCAGACACCATTGAATATCCGGTTTTAGCGGTGCGGCGATACGATACTGCGCCAGCATCCGGGGGTGCAGCAGGGCGGCATCATGATTGCCCATGATAAAATCCGCCCGCACCTGTCGAAGGTTTTCCAAAACCTGGCGCGGTTGCGGGCCCAGGGTGGCCACATCCCCCAGGCAAACGATATGATCGCAGCCTTCAGCGGCTATGGCCTCCAGAACGGCGGAAAGCGCTTCATTATTTCCATGAATGTCTGATATTAAAGCTATTTTCAAGGGTTCATCCGTTATTATCACGAGGATGCCAATGTAGTGATTTACGAGAGCGTTGTTTCCACAAATGCCACAGTTTTATATTAAAAAACCGTTGATTCATCCTCAAAAAAGGAAAGCCCTCACATAAAAAGCTGCATTTTTTTTAATGAAGCCATAAGCGAGGCAAACTGTTTTTCGCTAAGGGCCTGGTCGGCGTCGCTCAGGGCCGCGGCCGGGTTAAAATGTACCTCCACCATGATCCCGTCGGCGCCGATGGCGGCCGCGGCCTTGGCTACCGGCTCTATCAGGGAGGGGATGCCCGTGGCATGGCTGGGGTCGACAAACACCGGCAGATGGGTCTTCTCCTTCAACAGCGGAATGGCGCTGATATCCAGGGTATTCCGGGTGGCGGTCTCAAAGGTACGTATGCCCCTTTCACATAAAATCACATCGGCATTGCCCTTGGCCAGGATATATTCGGCGGAAAGCAGCAGCTCCTTCACGGTCGCCATCATGCCCCGTTTCAAAAAAACAGGTTTTTTACACCGACCCACTTCCTGCAACAGAACAAAATTCTGCATATTGCGCGCTCCGATTTGCAATATATCGGAATAGGAAGCCACCAGTTCCACATCCTCGGGAGCGATCACTTCCGTAATGACCGGCATGTTGTACTGCCGTCCGGCCTCCTTTAAAAGCTTCAGTCCTTCCTCGCCCAGGCCCTGAAAGCTGTAGGGACTGGTACGGGGCTTAAAGGCGCCGCCCCGCAATATGTGCGCCTGCTGCTCCTTGCTGATTTTGGCCGATTCGATCATCTGGTGGCGCCCTTCGACACTGCACGGCCCGGCGATGACGGTAAACGTACCGCCGCCGATCTGCACACCGTCCACCCGGATGACCGTCGCATCCGGATGACGCTCCAGACTGTATAAGGGAGCGGTCACATTGATTCTCTTCTCTCCGGCCGCCGCTTCCAGGCTGTACAGACCTTGTGCCTCATAGCGGTGATAGGAACCCAGCAGATGCAGGAAACCGGTCATACCGCGAATCTCTTCAAAAGCTTTCTTTAACGTCTCGCTTTCGGCATGGCCGTCTATTTCGGCAAAAAAATTAAACTTCCACGGTTCCGTTTTATGCGGGCGAGAGGTGAGCATGGTCATATTGAGATTGTATTTTTCGATAACCCCCAGACATTTATAGAGCATGCCCGGCTGATCCAGGGTGTTAAAAACGATGGTGGTTTTCCAGGGGGCCAGATCATCCTGTTTGTAACTGATATTCTCCGAGGAGATCAGCACAAAGCGGGTTTGATTATGGGGATAGTCCTCAATCTGCTGCTTGAGTTTTTCCAGCCCGTAGAGTTCAGCGGCGCGGTCTCCGGCAATGGCCGCCGTATCGGTCAGTTTTTTATCGGCGATCATTTTGGCACTGCCCGCCGTATCGTAGGTGGGAATGATTTCCGCCAGGGGTAAGCCGCGTAAAAACACCTCGCACTGGGCTATGGCGGCCGGATGGGAATATATTTTACGTATCTGATCCGACTGAACCCCCGGGAAAACCAACAGGTTATGATGAATGGGGATGATAATCTCCCGGGTAATGGTCAGCCGGTTTTCCACCAACAGATCATAGGTATGGGTTATATTGCCCACTATGCTGTTGTCGATAGGTAGCAGCCCCACATCGATGCGTCCCTTTTTCATGGCGTCCACCACCTCATAGGAGGTGCGGAAAGGAACGGCCTCGGCGGCGGTTTCCTTAAACAACTCATGCAGGGCCGTTTCCGAATAGGCGCCCTTTTCTCCCTGATAGCCCACTTTCAGGCTGCTCTTCTCCATTACGCGTTTCCCTTTCCATTTTCCTTCAGTTCGTTCCAGGCCAGTGCCGCGCTGCCCAATATGGCAGGATTCTCCTTTAACCCGGAGGGCAGTATTTTAATTTTTCCTCTGAAATTGGCCAGCAGATGTCTTTCCATATATTCTTTGGTTTTGCGAAAGAACAGTTTCTCCGCCCGGGCCAGACCGCCGGTTATGATATAGGCCTGCGGCGCGGTGAGCAAGGCTACATTGGCACAGGACACCCCCAGCAGGTGGGCCGTGTAATCGAAGGCCTCCAGGGCGATGGGATCCTTTTCCAGAGCCAGATTGAACAGTATCTCGGCCGTGATGTCCTTTGCGGCCATTTCCCGCAGGGGCGAGGGGGTAATCCTTTTACCCAGCAACTCCACGGCCGAACGCACGATACCACTGGCGGAAACGTAGGTTTCCAGACAGCCGCGATTGCCGCAGGCGCAATACCGGCCGTGAAAGTCGATGCAATTATGACCCAGTTCCCCGGCCAGACCGTTACTGCCGTAAACCAGCTTGCCATCCACCACCACGCCACTGCCCAGCCCCGTGCCCAGGGTGATCACAATAAAATGCTCCATTCCCCGCGCCGAACCGAACAGCATTTCACCTATGGCGCTGGCGTTGGCATCATTGGTTATGTATACCGGCAGATGAAAAATATCGTTCACCAGTCCGGCCATGTCCACGGTGCCCCAGCTCAGATTAGGCGGATTTTCAATTTGTCCCGTGTAAAAGTTGGCATTGGGCGCGCCGATGCCGATGCCCGCAATTTTAATACCGTTTTCTCCCCGCAAAAAGTTTTCCACAACGGTGTGCACTTCCTGCATCAACGTCCCGGGGCCATTATTCGACTCCGTGGCCACGGTGGCCTCAAACAACAAACGACCGTCACGATCCACCAGACCAAAGGCCGTGTTCGTACCGCCGATATCTATACCCAAAACGGCAAGCGTATCCATAGCATATCCCTAAATGAATGTAATTTGGCTTTTATAAATGTAACTCAACCCCGGCAAAAGGCTGCCCGTGATAAGATTTAATCCAAGGGGCAAAAGTAAACAAATCGCCTGTTTTAACCAAAACCATATTTTTCGTGCAATAATTGACGCGTTCGGCTGTGGACGGGCCAGTCTTTCAACTCACCGGCCCTGAACCAGCGCGCCCGCAGGGCGTCATCTCCGGCCTTCAGCCGCCCTCCGTTTACCCGGGCGGCATAATCGATGATGACATAATGCCGGCTTACCGCTCCCCCGGGCTCCTTTTCGATCAGATCAAAGACATAAACCACTTCCAATGGCATTATTTCCAGACCGGTCTCCTCGCGAATCTCCCGTCGCAGGGCCTCTTTCAGTGTCTCTCCGCTCCTGACCTTCCCACCGGGGATGGCCCACCAGCCGCCGGCCGGTTCGTTTTTCCGGAGTACCAGCAGAACCTTGTCATCCTTAAAAATTACCGCCCCGACCCCCACCCGGATTTCTGTATTCAAAATTGAATTTTTCCCTGTTTTCCGTTAAACTGCGCTTGCCATTGATCAATCAACACCATTTAATATTTAACGGTTTTTTCAAAAATATGCTAAAAAAAATTACATTCTCCCTCGTTACCCTTTTTTTTATCTTTATAGCCCTTTTGACCATAGATACCCTGCTGTCCTGGGGCGATGTGGGGGTGAATACGGACTTATTCGTTGAAGATACCTTACATGCGGAATATCTGCGCGTGAACGATGATTTGGGGCGGATTTTTTTCCCGGGGCAAAAAATCAAACCCCATATGGCCGGTGATTTAATGCGCCGGGACAAGAAGGCCTCTTCCCTGCGTATTTTTGTCTTCGGCGGTTCTTCCGCCGCCGGTTGGCCTTATTACTACAACGGCACTTTTGCCCGCATGCTGCAACGGCAACTGGAGTACTCCCTGCCGGCCCGTGAAATTGAAGTGGTCAACTTCAGCATGCCGGCCATAAACAGCAGGGCCATCCGCTATCTGGTTAAAAAGAGTTTACGCTGGCAACCCGACGCCATCCTGGTCTATGCCGGGCACAATGAATACTATGGTTCCCTGGGCGCGGCCAGTTCCGTCCGCCTGTCCCCTTCTCTGGTAGATATCTATCTCAGACTAAGCGAATGGCGCCTTTTCCAGCTGGCGGTTACGCTGATCAAGGGCGGGGAACAAACCGCGGCTCCCCAAAAGGGAGGCACACTGATGCAGCGCATGGTCGGGCAACAAAAAATCCCCTACGGTTCTCCACTTTACCGGAAGGGTTTGAAAGACTTCAGTGAAAATCTGCGGGAGATTGCCGCCGCCTGCCGCTCGGCCTCGGTCCCGCTTTTCATCAGCGATCTGGCCGCCAATCTCAGCGATCAGCCCCCGTTCATAAGCGATGAGCAATCACCCTACCCGGCGGGAGAGTGGTATCTTAAGGGACAACAATGGCGCCGGGACGGGGAGCATTTAAAGGCCCGCCGCGCTTTTTCCCGGGCCCGGGACTATGACCTGCTGCGTTTCCGGGCGGCGGACACCCTAAACCGCATCATTCATGAACAGGCCGGTGGCGAAGGATATTACCTTGTTCCGGGTGAAGGCGCCGTGGCCGCCATGGACGCGCACGGCTATATCGGGGATAAGGCCATGCTGGATCATCTGCACCCCAATCTGGAGGCCACGCGTAGGATCAGTGCCGCCTTTTACCGGGCACTGATAAAAAGTAAACTTATCCGGCCGGCGGACACCCTGTTTTCCATCTCCCGGGAAAAGCTCGGCATCACCGCCCTGGATGACGCCATCGGCAGGTTGAGGATCAACATCCTAAAGGCCGGCTGGCCTTTCCGCGTCCCCTCCCGACTGGATTCGTTCCTGGCCGCCTACAAGCCGCCCACCGTTCTGGAGCAACTGGCCTGGGAGTATTGGAACGGCAAACTGAGCTGGCATGACGCCCATTACAATCTGACCCAGATGTACAGTTCCCGGGAGAGTTGGCCGGCCGCGGCCGAGGAATACCGGGCTCTTTTGTATGATGTGGGTCTTGACCATCGTCTGATGATCAAGCTGGCCGCCGCGCTGTTACAAACCGGCGGCAGGGATGAGGCCTTGCAATGGTTGCAAAAAAGCGTGCGCATTCGGGATGGCTATCAGGCCCGGGCCATGATGGGTCTGATTTATACCCACCGGTTGGAGTTTAAGGAGGCCATTAAGCAATTTGAAGCGGCGCTGAAATTCCGCCCTGCCGATAAAAGCACGCTTTATAACCTGGCCGGGCTCTACCGGCAGGTGGGCGATATGGACAAAAGCCGGGAAATCATACAACGCATGAAGAAAGACGGCGCCGCCGCCAATTAAAACGGCCGTCATAACCATCGGGATTTATTTCGCAGGTGTACCCGGCTTGATTTTCCTGTGTAAAACGGCTTCCCCTTCTTCCCCGGATCCCCTAATACCTCTAATTTATAATTGGATTCTCCGGTTTGTGCTGTTAATAATGTAAAGAACAAGTTGCCCAGGTGTGTAAAAATCACTAAAAATTCTAAAAGGCTGATAAGAAACTGGATGAAATTTGGGCCGGGGAATCGGTAAGGCGGCTGCAGGCCTACCGTGAAGGCAATCTTGAAGGTATCCCTATGGATGACATCTTCAACAAAGAGTGATACGTATCGTATTTACGAAGAAAATGCCTTCTATATAAATTTCCCTGCAAAGTAATATATTCTGTTGAGGAAGATCATATTCTCATTATCGCCAGCGCTCATCGACACCGTAAACCAGACTACCGGGTGGAAAGGAATGGAACATAACACGCTGACCAGGGAACGGATCGACTGACGGAAGACGTTACTTTGCGTTTCCCGGCGGATGACTAACTTTTTTTCAATCCGGCGATCACTTTCTCTATCTCCGGCCGGTATGTGTCCCACAGTTCCCGCCACTCCATCTTAAACCAGGGTGAAAATTTTTCGGGATGGGCGGCAACGCGGGCGTTCAGCTCTTCCGGCGCTATAAAATGCCAGTCGGCCACTTCCGTGGCATTGACATTAGGCGCCTCGTCCGTGGCCCCGATATAAACCGAACACAATTCATGCTCGGTGCCCAGATTCTTATAATGCGCCGTGTATTCAAATTTGTACAGATAGGTCAACGGCGTCTTCAACCCCAGTTCCTCATAAAGACGGCGTGTGGCGGCCTGGTCGCCGCTTTCCCCTTTTCGCGGATGGCTGCAACAACTGTTGGACCAAATCAGGGGCCACAGGCGCTTATCGCCGTGACGCTGCTGCATCAGCACCTCGCCGGCGCTGTTAAAGATAAAAATGGAAAAAGCCCGGTGCAGCATACCCTCTCCGTCATGGGCCCTTTCTTTGGTTTCATAACCCAGCACATTGTCTTCGCTATCCACCAGGATAAGCGGCTCGTTATCAAAAGAAACTATTCTGGTATTAGACATGCCTTTTCCCCGGCTCCTTTATGTTAACCGTTTCCACATTTTCCAAATAGCTATTGTTCATCCGTATCCACTTCCTCGCCATAGCGGCTCAGCATATCCAGCAGCAGGCGCATCAAAAAAACATAGTCATCGCGTATCCGCCCAAACACCAGTTCCATATCCACGCCCTCCTGCCCCATATCCGCGGCCAGTTCGCCCAGTCGTTTATAAGTAGGACTGTTGTACAGCTTAAGAACCTGCCCCTGTTGCAGGGTATCGGCCATGTTTTTGGTGTCGACGCCGTATTCCCGTTCGATAAAGTGATCCAGTAAATCGACGACCCGGGTAAAAACCTCCTTAAAACGGCTGTAGGTTTCCCGCCGGATATCTTCCGTTTCCGGCTCCGTCAATAAAAAGTGGATGCGTTGCAGATCCTTTTTGACCTTTTCGATATCTCCCGCTAAATAATCCAGCACCGCTCGTTTCCTTTACTGTTAAAATGTATAAATCGTTTTTCTCACCCGGTTTACTTCAGATCGGCGATCATGGCCTGATAACCGGAAGCCTGAATGGCCGCCGCCACCAGTTCGGCGCTATCGGGGCAGATGGCTATAATGGCCCCGCCCCCGCCCCCGCCGGTCAGCTTGGCGCCCAGGGCCCCGTTGGCGCGGGCGATATCGATCACCTCCTCGATTTCACGGCCCGATACCTGCAGGGCGTTCAGCAAGCCCTGGTTGATATTCATCAACTCGCCCAGGCGCACCCAGTCCGCCTCGGAGATGGCCTCTTCGGCCATGAGCACCAGATCGTCGATCTCTTTAAAAATACGCTCATACAACGGTTTGCGTCCTTCCCATGACTTACGCACTTTATTGACCATGGTTGCCGTTAAGCTTTCCGTCCAGGTCAGACCGATCACCACCCGCAGCGGTTCGGGCAGGCTCAGAGGCGTAATTTCCGGCGGGGTTCCCTTGCGAAAGCGAATAAATTTTCCGTAGGTGGCCAGGGTATTGTCGATACCCGAGGCCCGGCCATGAACGATGGTTTCCGACTGATAGGAAAGTTCGGCCACCCGCTCATCCGACAAATTAAGTTTATAGGTATCGGACAGGGCGCGGATGATGGCCACGGCCAGCGCCGCCGAGCCCCCCAGCCCCATGGCCCTTGGTATATGGGGAAAAACCTCGATCTGCATATTCTCCTGCCGCAGATCAAGGGCATTGAGAATCAGTTCCAGCGACTGAAAGATGGAGTACCTGTATTTGGCCCCCTTGGCCAGTTGCTCTTCCACGCCCCAGCGCGGGATGATCAGATGCACCCCCTCGCGCTTACCGGGCGAAACCCGGGCCTGCATGGCCAGGGGGATGGGTGCGGCAATGGCCCGCGAACCGTAAACCACCGCATGCTCGCCCAGCAGAATCACCTTACCGTAACCCGTGGGTAAATCCGATGACGGCGCCTGCAACAGGGTACGGCTTCTGGCGTTGTCTTCCTTGTTTTGTACCCGTTCGATGATCTCTTTGGCTTTCCAAACCTTTATTTCACCACTGTCGATCAGCTCTTCCACCACGGTTTCAAATATTTCCGGGGCCGCTCCGGCGGTCATGGCCACGCTACGGGCATGAAGGCTCATATGTCCGTGCTGTATGCCTTCGGTGGCCAGGGCGCGGATGGCGCCAAGATTTTGGGCCAGGCCGACGGCGCCGATGATTTCGGTCAGCTCGCGGGCGTCCTCGGTTCCCAGCAACCGGTAAGCCAGCCCGACCATGGGATTGCTGCGCAACGATCCGCCCACGGTGCCCACGCGCACGGGCAGTTCGATAAAACCCTCCAGATCGCCCTGTTCGTTTTTGCTCCACCGGGTCAGGGCGGTATAGCGTCCGCTGCGGGCGGCATAGGCATGAGCCCCGGCTTCCATGGCCCGCCAGTCGTTACCGGTGGCGATCACCAGCGGATCGATCCCGTTCATGATGCCCTTGTTGTGGGTGGCCGCGCGGTAGGGATCGGCCAGGGCGAACTCATTGGCCATAATGATTCCGTCACGCACCTGTTCGCCGCTGTAGTCCTTATCTTCCAGTAAGTCCACGGGGATGGTGCAACGGGTGCGTACCAGCGACCGGTCGGCCAGGTTGGATAAAATCCGTAAAAAAACACGCCCGCCGCTCAGTTTTTCCACCAGGGAGGCCACGCCCTCGCACATACTGTTCACCAGATTGGCCCCCATGGCCTGCTGCACATCCACCAGCAAATGAACTATGACCATTTCCCGCCCGGTTTCGCCGGCATTGAGAATGTGCACTTCCACATCACGCGCCCCGCCGCCGCGGGCCACCATATTGGGATGCAGACTGTTGGCCAGGCTGACGATATCTTCCTTGTTTTGCAGGATCGCTTTTTTGGCGGCAATGCTGTCGCGCACCTGCGTCACCTGGATTTGGCCGATCAGGACCGGGTCGGTAGCCTCGCTGCGGAAACCGCCCGCCGAGCGCACCAGCTTGGCCATGGCGCTAACCGCGGCCACGATGGAGGGCTCCTCGACAACCATGGGGATTACATGTTCACGGCCGTTGACCACAAAGTTTAGCCCCAACCCCATGGGCAGGCCGAAAACGCCCACCACATTCTCAATCATCTTGTCCGAACCGTCGGCATCAAGCAGCAGCTTGCCCTTTTTAAGCAGTAAGGCATCCTCGGAGCTTATCAGTCCATTTTCCACCAGCGTCTGCAAACGCTGTGGTATGCTTTTTTTATAGAACCCTGAAATCTGCGATGTTTTTTTCATATCCCTACCAAATTGTTGACGCCTGAAATTAAGATTTATTTCCATAAATTGCGAATGACGATCCGTGCTTTTTACCGTTCCGGCTTCCCGCCGGCAGAACGGTCAATGGCAATATCGACACAGCGGAATCCCGCGTCTTCCAGGCGGCCCAGTACCTGCCTCCGGGTGGCTTCATCCCTGGTAAAGGCCAGGCCAATATCCCCGCTGCCGGCGCCGCTGGGTTTATAGACGCCCCCCGCCTTTCTTACCGTTTCGGCCAGTTGCCGGTGCACGGGGCTGATGATGGGCATGCCGCTTTCCATCCCGAGGCGTTCCATAGCCCGGTGATAACGATCCACCGCCTCCATAAACCCTCCGATATCCCGCTGTGTGTAGGCGGCGATTCCCTGACCGCTGACCGTGCCCAGGATTTCCATCAGGCGTTTATAAAGACCGGGGTTCTTCTTCCCTAACCGCGATACGCCCCCTACCATGCGCCGGGTGGATTCCGAACCGCCGCTAAAAACACACAGCATCGGCAATTCGGTCCAGGGGGGTACCGCTTGGGGCATGATTTGCCGGGCCCGGTTATCATAGGCCACCCGGTAGCTCAGCACCCCGCCAAAGCTGCTGGCGGCCACATCGATACCGCTGCCCATGCCGTTCTGCGCCCGGCGGTGCGCGGCCAGGGCCAGGCGGAACAAACGTCCCGGATCTTCTTCCTCCCTCAGCGGCAGGCCGGTATAGTTAAACAGGGCCTTGATTACCGATACGGTCAGGGCGGCGCTGGAACCGAATCCCAGCTTCGCCTTAATTTTTTCATCAAAAAAGGCGCCGGTATCGATCAGCAGCCGGGCGGGACTTACCCGCACACCCTGTCCGTGCAGATATTGCATGGCATATTCAAAGGTGACCTTAAAAAAATGAAGACGCTTCTGCTGGTCGCCGCTCAGATTGCCGGGGAACCATACGCTGCCGCTGCCGGACAGACGAAAGGCAATATTGTTCATCCGGATGGTGGGCGCGTCAAGATAGAACTGTTCATCTTCCGAGGGGCTTATGCTGACGACGCTGTAGCGGTTCACGGCCGCTACCAGAGCCGGCGCGCCTTCCAGCACGGCATATTCCCCGATCAGGATCAGTTTTCCCGGCGCCCGCGCTTGCAACATGCCGCTATGCTCCAAGCACACGGGCGTCCGGCCCCAGGGCACTGACGATGGTGCGCTCCACTGCGGGATGCCCGCTAAGTTGATCAACAATGGCGCTGCTGTATGACGGCGGACAAATAATTTTTAGCTGCGGCCCGGCATCGATGGTAAAAAAGACCGGCGTACCCTGTTCCCGGAGTGTCCGCACCCAGTGCAGCAGTTCCAGAGTGGCGGCACTCCAGTAAATCAAACCGGGATTGCTGGCCATGGCCAGGGCGTGCATCTTAAGGCAACTGAACTCCGACACCTCGGCCAGTTTCTGAAAATCCTTTTCGGCCAGGGCGGCGCGCATGGCGGCCAGATCATCCTCGGAACTGTCCACCCAGGCCCGGTAATAGGGTGATGTACGGCGCGACAGCTCCATGCCGTCGGTTGAGCCTGTCTTTTTTTGCACTTCGGAGGTGATGGCTATGATCACCTGCAGCGGCCAATAATCGGCGGGATACAGGGGTTCGGCCCAGGCATCCCGGCCATCCTCCCGCCGGCCGCGGTGCATTTCCACAAAACCACCGAACAGGGAACGGGCGGCGGATCCCGACCCCATGCGGGCCAGAATGGAGAGTTCCTGTCCACTCAGCTCCAATCCCGCCGCGCGGCTGGCGGCCAGGGCCAGGGCGGCAAATGCCGATGCCGATGAAGCCAGCCCCGCCGCCGTGGGAAAATTGTTGACACTCTCCACCCGGGCGGCCTGCCTGCTTCCCGCTTCCCGGCGGATGATATCCAGAAACGAGGAGACCCGGCTCCGTTCTTTTTCCGTGGCCGGGCGGCCGTTCAACAGCAGTTCATCCTTTTCCAGCAGCGGATCAAAGAGAACGCCTGTTTCGGTATACAGGGCCTCCAGACAAAGGGATATGGAGCCAACGGCCGGAGTGTTGAGAGCTATGTTCTTTTTTCCCCAGTATTTTACCAGGGCAATATTCGAATGCGCGCGCGCTTTTATCATCGTAATTCCCATATTAACGTCATTTATCTGCAACATCGGCAAGCTAATAAAAAAGTAGATAAAAGAGTAACGGGAAATTAAGAAACAGGCCCGCATAATGCCCGGCGGCAATCCCGCGGGTATTAAAATAATCTTTGACTCTTATTCCGGCCATAAAGTAATTTATTTAAAAGGCAGCGATCGTAAGTTTAGCTTTAAGCAAAGATGACGACACCCCGTTAAGCGGCGGAAGGACAACCATGGGTAAGAACAAGATATCGACGGAAGAAAAAATTTTCAGAGCAGCCATGACCGTATTTATCGACAAGGGCCGTCATGGTGCCCGCATGCAGGAAATCGCCGACCGGGCCGAGATCAACAAGGCCATGCTGCATTACTATTTCCGCAACAAGGATCAGCTATATATTCATGTCTTCGAAACGGTATTCCAAAAAATATTCGGCAGCCTGCATCATGTTTTTGAACAGGATATGCCCTTTCCCGTGGCCCTGCGCCTGTTTATCGACGGCTATATTGACCTGCTGAAAGGCAATCCCAAAATCCCGGCCTTTATCATGCGTGAATTAAACGAAGGGGCGGAGATACTACGGGAGCTCGTTCCCGGTCTGATTAAGGCGGACAAATTTTTATTGCCGGGCCTGTTTATCCGACGGGCCGGCGAGGCCATGGAGCGCAATGAGATTCGCCGCGTGGATCCGCTGCAGCTGTTGATGACGGTTATCGGCGCCGGTGTCTATTTTTTCCTGGCCGAACCCATGGTAAGCGGCATCATGGAAATGACCGGCCACTATGACCGCGAGCGTTTTTTGCAGGAACGTAAAAAACATATCTATGATATCGTTTTCAACGGCATCAAACCGTAATTGCCGGTATTCCATTTCTCTGATATAAGTTTTTCAGTAAGGAGGTAACCATCAAATACGCCTGGATCACCATTTTCATGGCTGTTTTAATCTGGTCGGGTATAAACCCCAGAGATACCTTTACCTGGTTTCTGGAAGTTGTTCCGGCGCTTATCGGGTTGATCGTTCTCATTCTGAGCTATAAAAGTTTTCCCCTCACCCCCATGCTCTATATCTTAATCCTCATTCACTCCATTATTCTGATGATAGGCGGACACTATACATATGCCGAGGTTCCTTTTTTCGACTACTTAAAGGAACTGACCGGCATGGCCCGTAACAACTATGACAAGGTGGGCCATTTTGCCCAGGGCTTCATCCCGGCCATGATCGTCCGCGAGATCGTTCGACGCAAAAAGATAATAAACGGCGGCGGCTGGCAGTTTTTTTTCATTATAAGCTCGGTATTGGCCATGAGTGCCTTTTATGAGTTGATCGAGTGGTGGGTGGCCATCGCCAGCGGCGAAGGGGCGGAAGCCTTCCTCGGTACACAAGGTTATGTCTGGGATACGCAATCCGATATGATGTTTGCCCTGATCGGAGCCGTCGCGGCGCTATTGACGCTCGGCAAGGTACATGACCGTCAGTTAGCACGGGTATATAAAGCAATATAAAAAGCTGCCGGTGACGGCCTTTAATATATTCGTTTTTCAGGTTGGTTAGAAAGTCTCCCGGCGCAGGACAACATGGATAAACCGGGCAGCAGGCCCTCCGCCCGCTGGCAGAGCGTTTACATTAAAGTGCGGCTACGGACTCAAGAAACCCCGTCCCGCAGCCGATTTAACAAAGGTGACACAGGACATTTACCAAAGCTGTTAATTCCGCTATTATTAGCCGATACAAGTCAATTTTTTTCAATATTATTCAGGAGAGGTGCCGTATGCGTTATTTTATTACCATTCTTTTATTGTCTTTTTCATTCCTGCCGGCCCAAATCACAATCACCAATAGCGATATAATGGGCACTATCGGTCAGCATCATCTTTTTGAGTCCGATACTACCGGCTACATTGTCATTTCCCCCGGGGAGGCCGGAGAGAACAAAACCTGGGATTTTAGTTCCACTACGATAAACGGCGAGGAAAGCTGGATAGAGTTTATTGATCCCCAAAATACGGCTTATGCCGACTCTTTCCCCGGCAGTAATTTTTCCTTTTCTCAGCAGTTCCCCAACCAACAGGGCGGCGTGGATACCATCTACGGATACTATAATGTAACCTCATCCTTTATCGGTTTTGAAGGAATGCTTTTTGAAACCGACTCCGGTCTTTTCGTGGATCGCTCCCGGGAGAACCTGGCCCCGCTGCCCCTGACTTACGGCCTTTCCTGGACGCGCGTAAGTAAAGACACGACCGACCTTGACGGCTTTCTATCCTATCAAAGCGATTCCAGCTACTCGGTTGTGGACGCCTGGGGCACTATCACCCTGCCTTCGGGAACCTTTGAATGTCTGCGCATCCGGGATAACAACACCACTATTTCTTCCTACTATTTTGACGGTATTTTTTACGGATCGGATACGACCACTAGCATAGCTTATGACTGGGTAACCAAAAATAATTTCCGCGTGTTTTCCATGGAAAGCCAGCCTTATGAAACAGAAGCCAACTTCACCGAAGCGTCATCCCTTGAACGGCTGAAAAGTACCTACGCAACGGCCATTGCGGGTAATGGCCCGGCGGCACCCAGGGGGTTTGAACTGGATCAAAACTATCCCAACCCTTTCAACCCCTCCACCACCATCGCCTACCGTCTGGAACGTAGCGCGAATGTATCGCTGAAGATATACGATCTTTCCGGCAGACTGATACGCACCCTGGCGCAAGGCATGCAACAGGCCGGTTATAAGCTCATACAATGGGACGGGCGCGATATGAACGGCCAGAGCGTCAGCTCCGGTTCCTATATATATAAGCTGCAGTCCGGCAATACCTCGGTCAGCAAGCGCATGATGCTCATAAAATAAGTCCTCTTCCGAAATCCTTGCAGGCGCCATTCCTTTGACACGGAATAGCGCCTTTTTTTTATCCGGCTCCCCGCATCGCAATATCCCACTCCGGCCGTTCGGTTCCATGATTTAGCCCTGTAAAACGGTGAATTATTAAAAAAGCGTTGAATATTTCCAAAGGTCTGCCTAATTTATCTTGCCAACCCTGATCTACATTAAATCTTGGAGTATTTTACATGACTACAGCGAAGAAGAGCTTTATCGATCGCTTTTTATCGACGGTTGAGCGGGTGGGAAACGCCCTGCCCCATCCGGCCACCCTCTTTTTTCTTTTTGCCATGGGTGTTATCGTTCTTTCCGGTATCGCCAGCCTTTTTGACCTTGAAGTCATCCACCCCGGAACCAAGGAGGTGATTCGCCCCGTTAATCTCATGTCCGTGCATGGCATGAATATGATCCTTGAACACATGGTGGTCAACTTTACCGGCTTTGCCCCGCTGGGCACGGTTTTGGTGGCCATGCTGGGTATCGGTATCGCCGAGAGCAGCGGCCTGATCGGCACGGCCCTGCGCCTGCTGGTGATTTCCGCGCCCAAGCGTTTACTGACATTTGTCATTGTCCTTGCCGGCATCATCTCCAATACGGCCAGCGAAGTAGGCTATGTGTTGTTGGTTCCCCTGGGGGCCATCATCTTTCTGGCCCTGGGACGTCACCCCATTGCCGGAATGGCTGCCGCCTTTGCCGGTGTTTCCGGCGGTTACAGCGCCAACCTGCTTTTGGGCACCATAGACCCCCTGCTCGCCGGACTGTCGGAAGAGGCGGCGCGCATCATCGATCCGGGCTATATGGTTAACGCCGCGGCCAACTACTATTTTATGGCAGCTTCCACATTTATCATCGCCATCGCCGGTACCTGGGTCACGGAGAAAATCGTCGTCCCCCGGCTGGGAGAATATAAAGGGGATGAAAAACCCGAGGAAATCCGCAAGCTTACCCGTGACGAAAAGCGCGGGCTGATATATGCCGCCATAGCCTCGCTGGCTTTTATCGTCTATCTGTTGTGGGGCACCATACCGGAAACAGGTTATCTGCGCGATCCGGAAACCGGTTCCATTCTGCACTCCCCGTTTATGAAGGGCATTGTGGCCTTTATCTTCATTTCGGCGGCCCTGGCCGGTATTGCCTATGGCATTGGCGCCAAAACCTACAAAAGCGACAATGATGTTATGAACGGCATGGGGAAAGCCATGGAAACCCTGGGGATATACATCGTACTGGTTTTCTTTGCCGCCCAGTTCGTGGCCTATTTTAAATGGACCAATCTGGGACTGATTGTGGCCATCGAGGGTGCCGCCTTGCTCAAGGCCTCCGGCCTGGGTGACATCACCCTGATGCTGGCCTTTATCCTTCTTTCGGGTATCATCAACATGTTCATGGGCAGCGCCTCCGCCAAATGGGCCATCATGGCTCCCGTTTTTATCCCCATGTTCATGCTGCTGGGATACAGTCCGGAACTGGTGCAGGCCACCTACCGCATCGGTGACAGCGTTACCAATATCATCTCGCCGATGATGAGTTACTTTGCGCTGATCGTAGCCTTTATGGCCCGCTACGAAAAAAACGCCGGTATCGGCACGGTGATTTCCACCATGCTGCCCTATACCATTGTCTTTACCATCGTCTGGTCGGTTATGCTAATCTTTTGGCTTATATTCGGCCTGCCCATCGGACCGGACGCGCCTTTATATATAAAGTAAAGCCAGCTTATACCGGAACGATATCGACGGATTTAATCAGGCGGGGCATTCACCCCGCCTTTTTTTTGCCACAAACCCTGTTTTTGTATATTGTCTTGCATGACAGGACTTCTATCGTACTTTCCGAAAACCAAAACCAAAATCCGGGGGGACTCCATGCGTACCATTCTAATTCTGGCCGCTCTGTTTATGTTGCCGGCCTGCCAAAGCAAAGAGATTAACACGGCTGATATCCGGCATGCCGAAAAACTGGCCGCCCTCAACTTCAGCGCACAGGAAAGGGACTCCCTGTTACGTGACGTGATCGATCAGCGGAAAAACTATATCAACCTGCGCAAACAAACTCCGGGCAACGATGTGGCTCCGGCCCTGATTTTTAATCCCCTGCCGCCCGCCTTTAAAATTCCGGAGTTCCGGTACCGCCCTGTTTTCCACATGGAGGAGACCGCCTTACCGCAAAATCGTTCGGCGCTGGCATTTTACTCCGTCCGTCAACTGGCCTGGCTGATCAAACATCGCCGGATAAGCTCCGTGGAGTTAACACGTTTCTTTTTGGAGCGTTTAAAAAAGTATGCCGACACCCTGCAATGTGTTATAACCCTTACCGAGGAAAGAGCGCTGGCCGGCGCCCGTCGGGCCGATGAGGAGATCGCGGCCGGCAAATATCGCGGCCTGTTGCACGGCATACCCTATGGCGCCAAAGACCTGCTGTCCGTTAAAGGCTACAAAACCACCTGGGGCGCCGCTCCCTACAAGGATCAGGTGATTGCCAGGGATGCCGCCGTTATTCGTAAGCTGGATGAGGCCGGGGCCATTCTCGTCGCCAAGCTTACCCTGGGGGCTCTGGCCTGGGGCGATGTCTGGTTTGACGGCAAGACCCGTAACCCCTGGGATCCGGAGCAGGGTTCCAGCGGTTCTTCCGCGGGTTCCGCTTCGGCCACGGCGGCGGGACTGGTTCCTTTCGCCATCGGAACGGAGACCTGGGGTTCCATCGTGTCTCCCTCCACGCGCTGCGGCACCACGGGCTTACGTCCCACCTTCGGGCGAATCAGCCGCGCCGGAGCCATGGCCCTGAGCTGGTCCATGGACAAGATCGGCCCCATAGCCCGCTCGGCGGAAGATGCCGCCGTTGTTTTTGACGCCCTGCGCGGCACGGATACGGATGATCCTGCCACCATCAATGCCCCTTTTAATTATCCGGATAAAATAATCCCGCAAAATATCCGCATCGGTTATTTGGAAAAAGATTTCGCCGCCGACAGCGCCTGGAGCAGCTTCCACCGGCAGGCACTGGAAACCCTGGAAACGATGGGCTTTACGCTGGTGCCGGTGACCCTGCCGGACTTTCCCGTGTATGATATGGCCTTTATTTTAAGTGCCGAGGCCGCAGCCGCGTTCGACAGCCTGACACTCTCCAACCGTGATGACCTGCTGGTACGCCAGGGGCGTAATGCCTGGCCGAATGTTTTTCGCGCGGCACGCTTTATCCCCGCCGTGGAATATATTCAGGCCAACCGCGTACGCCGGCAGCTTATTGAAGCCATGGATCGGTGGTTTGAAAATATCGATCTTTTTATCGCCCCACCCTTTGGCGAGAACCTGCTGCTGACCAACCTGACCGGTCACCCGGCCGTGGTGCTGCCCAACGGTTTTACCAAGAAGGGCACGCCCGTCAGTGTCACCTTTACCGGAAAACTCTTTGATGAAGCCACCATTCTGGCCGTGGCCGCCATGTTCCAGCAAAAAACGGGCTATCATTTAAAACATCCGCCCCTGTTTCAAAAATAACCATATTGTGCCCCTCATCTCACAAGCGGGCCTTCTCCGAAGTGAAAAGGCCCGTTATGGTCCTCACCGCCAGCTTTAATTTTTCCGGAATAAATCCCGTAAATTTTTATTAGTCACTCTAAACAGAGTGTATAAAAAGCCGATAACTTTTCCGGCCCGGGACGGTTTGCCGTTTTAAGGATATCCCTCATCCGGAAATATCCACTTCTGTCATGGAAAACAATGAATTGAGAAAAGCACAGTCACTTCTATCCAATCAACCCAAAGGAGGTATTTGATGATTTTTTCCAAACGTTGGCCCTGGTTCTCCGTTGCGCTTATGGCCTTTATCCTTATGCAATGCAGCGCGCCCTCGGAGCCGCGGCCCCAAGCCCCCGATCCCGGCAGAAGCCTCTCGTCTTTTTCCAAGGGCAATAACACTTCGGGCATCATGATGCAGGGATTTTACTGGGATGTGCCTTCCGGCGGCTCCTGGTATGATACCCTTGCCCTGCGGGCCGTTGAGCTTTCCGACATGGCCGGCGGTTACGGCATAGACCGTATCTGGCTGCCACCCGCTTCCAAGGCACAAAGCGGCGGCTATTCCATGGGATATGACCCGGCCGACTACTATGATCTTGGAAACTACAATCAATACGGCACGGTTGAGACCCGTTTCGGCTCACGGTCGGAGTTGGAAAGCGCCATTGCCACCTTTAAAGGTCTGGGGATCAGCGTTATGGAAGACATCGTTCTTAACCACCGCTCCGGCGGGGCTTCGGAATACAATCCCTACACCGGTTCCAACACCTGGACCGATTTTAGCGGCGTTGCCTCGGGCAAGGCGGCCTGGGATTACAACTCTTTCCATCCCAATGGCGTGCACAGCAATGACGCCGGCGCTTTCGGCGGCTTTTCCGATGTTTGTTATATGACCGGCCAGGCCTACGGTGATATGCAAACCTGGATGAACTGGCTTCAGGACAGTGTCGGTTTTAACGGCGGCTGGCGCTTTGACTATGTTAAGGGACTGGAAACATGGGTGGTAAAAGATATGATTGCCGCCACCGGCTCTCCTTTCAGCGTGGGAGAATATTGGGATTCCAATACCGGCACCCTCGACTGGTGGACCGGCCAAACCGGCGCCTCCGCCTTTGACTTTGCCCTTTATTACACCATGGGTGACATTTTCAATAACACTTCCGGTGGCGGCTACCTGCCCAACCTGGTAGACCCCAACAAATCCTTTGCCGCCAAAAATCCGTTTAAGGCGGTCACCTTCACCGGCAATCATGACACGGATATCATCGTCAATGATAAAATGATGGCCTATGCCTTTATCCTTACCTACCAGGGCTATCCCTCCATATGGTGGAAGGACTATTACAACTACGGCCTAAAAGATTTAGGGGGGCAATGGGGTAATGGCATCGACCAGTTGGTCTGGGTGCGCGGACAGCTGGCCGCGGCTGCTCCCAATATCGAGTTACTGAAAACCGATGACGGGGATCTGTTAATCTATGGCAGCTACGGATATTCCGCCGCTTCGCCCGGCTATATTGTCGTTATTAATGACAACGCCTCAAGCTGGAAAGGCTCCTGGGTGCATACCAACAACGGCTATCTGTATGGTAAAAACCTTAAAGTCTATGCCTGGTACTCATCGGTCTCCGGACAAAATGTACAACCGGCGACAAAATATGCTCAAAGCAACGGCTGGGTCGAGGTGTGGGCGCCTCCCCGCGGATATGCCGTCTATTCGGTGGAAGGATTGTAGCCCGGATTATGACTTTCAGGCCAAACATTTAAAGTAAATATCGGCCATGTTCCCTATCCCTCCTTCCGGTTATCGGGTGCGGGAATGTGGCTTTTTTCGTAAAACAGAATGTAAAAACAGGGCATTTTCCGGAGAAAAAAATTCTTGCCATAATTTTCCTTTTAACGTGATTTATCTATAATTTCTTTATTATCAACTACTTATGAAAATTATGGCCTTTAAAAAAAATGACAATAATTGATAAAATAAATGGATTATTAACAATTAGATGCCTATCTTACTTTTAAATAAGAGAAAATTCTTATTTTGACTTGTTTTATTTAAATTGCCTTTATATTGAGAAATATTATTTAACTGCTATGTCTTCAAGCCGACAGGAATAACGTCGGGTAATTTGATGTTTCATTAATTTGATTGAGTAACGCGCTTTTTCCCTCATTAATGACCGCCTCTTCCCCCGAAAAAAATCTTTGTTGTCTTGGGCATAACCGTAAAAAAGTTTTCAACAAACTACCGTTAACTTGTGTGTTTGGTTTTCGTTAGTTTTTTTTAGCAACACACGTTTTTTTATTTAGGAGATTCGATGAATATTTATGTAGGCAATCTGTCTTATGACATGACAGATGAAGAACTTCAGCAGGTATTCGAAGAATACGGTCCCGTGACCAAAGTTAATATTATAATCGATCGTGACTCAGGCCGTTCCAAAGGTTTTGGCTTTGTAGAAATGGAAAGCACTGATGATGGTGAGAAAGCCATCCAGGAGCTTGACGGACAGGAAATAAAAGGCCGCAGCCTTAAAGTAAACCAGGCCCGTCCGCGGGAAGAGCGTCCCAGACGTCAAAGCTGGTAACTTAAGTCCGAGACAATTACAGGCCCGGGATTTCCGGGGAATGCTCTTCCCTGCGCTTTCCGGGCCGATTTTGACATACATTGTGAATATTTTGTTTGCCGTTTAGGCCGTCGTATTTTGGGTTGCCTAAAGCATCTGTATTTGGCTATTGCTTGTTTTTTAATCAGCTTTTCCCTGTATAGAGGAAATAAAGTGTTTAAACCTCTTTGGAGTCCGTTGATTGCATAACGGATTTATAAGACTCAGTGTTTTCAATATTAAACATTACATTTTAAAAGAGATTGTTTATCGGCCCGGTTTGTCCGGCGGATAAAAAGACTCTGTTAATTTTCCATAAACTTCCGAACAACTTGTGTGTTTGGTTCTCGGGAGTTTTTTTTAACAACACACATTTTTATTTAGGAGATTCAATGAATCTTTATGTAGGCAATCTGTCATATGATATGACCGATGAAGATCTTCAGCAGGTATTCGAAGAATACGGCACCGTTAACAAAGTAAACATCATTATGGACCGTGACTCGGGCAGATCCAAAGGCTTTGGTTTTGTCGAGATGGAAAACTCGGAAGATGGCGAAAAAGCCGTTCAAGAGCTTGACGGACAGGAAGTAAAGGGCCGCAACCTTAAGGTTAACCAGGCCAGACCCCGGGAAGAAAAACCCAGACGTCAAAGCTGGTAATTTAGAGTCCGTGACAATTACAGGCCCGGACAATCCATGGGGATACTCTTCCCTGCGCTTTCCGGGCCGATTTTGACATACATTGTGAATATTTTGTTTGCCGTTTGCGCAATCCCTAAAGCATCTGTATTTGGCTATTGCTTATTTTTAATCAGCTCTTCCCTGTATAGAGGTAATAAAGTGTTTAAACCTCTTTGGAGTCCGTTGATTTCACAACGGATTTATAAGACTCAGTGTTTTCATTATTAATCATTACATTTTAAGAGAACTTATTTATCGTTCCGGGTTATCTGGCGATCAATGACTCTGTTAATTTTCCATAAACTTCCGAACAACTTGTGTGTTTGGTTCTCGGGAGTTTTTTTTAGCAACACACATTTTTTATTTAGGAGATTCAATGAATCTTTATGTAGGCAATCTGTCATTTGACATGACCGATGAAGATCTTCAGCAGGTATTCGAGGAATACGGCACCGTTAACAAAGTAAACATCATTATGGACCGTGACTCGGGCAGATCCAAAGGTTTTGGTTTTGTCGAGATGGAAAGTTCGGAAAGTGGCGAAAAAGCCGTTCAGGAACTTGACGGACAGGAAGTAAAGGGCCGTAACCTTAAGGTTAATCAGGCCAGACCCCGGGAAGAAAGCCCCAGACGTCAAAGCTGGTAATTAAAACTCAGGCACACCGGCTGCCCGTTAAACATGGCGGGCCCGGTGTGCCTTTTTTTATTTCCCTGTATCGCCAAATATCTATTCCTCTAAACATACCACCGTTTTACATGCTGCCTTTTTAGCAGCTATCCCCTATTAACGCCTCAACATTACAAAAGCCTGGCCCAATGTTTTCATTGGAAAAAACTTGAAGAGAATATATAATAGCTGTATATACGTATATGGATACTCCCCATAGGCAGGTTTGCCACACATCCATATAATTTTAATATCATTGAAGTATTTATGCGTAAGAGTCAAATCACCATCATCGGGGTTACGATTGTTTTATGCTTTCTGATTATTGGCATAGCCCATTTTCAATATTTTGAGTCACGCTCAAAAATCATAGAACTGTACGGCGAAAAACAGATGACCCTTACCGGACAAATTGCGCTGGGTGTTAAGAAATACTTTAACGACCAGGTACGTATCCTACAAATATTGGCGGATAAGCATAAACAGGGCAAAGGAGAATGTTTACCGGCCGATCGTGGATTTGAACGGCTTCTTTTAAAAAACAGCGCCCGGGAAACCATTCTTTTTATTACGGAGGACAACAAGGTCTATTGCTATATTCCCCGTTCCGCAAAACAACCCTTAAGACAGGCGCCCTTTGATTTCAGAGAAAAATTACTGCGGCAGCACAGAGAGGAAGATTCGGCGAAGGTGCATTTAGTGATTAACCGGGCCAGGAAAGTAGAGGCCAGTACCCTCTACCTGAGCTACCCCGTTCGGGATAAGGAGAAACATTTCCATGGGATCATGCTCTATGTCCTGCATCTTAAACATACAATAGATAACATCATCACCCCTTTTCTGGAAACCTACCGGGCCCATGCCTTTATCTTGTCCCGGACGGGAGAAATACTCTACCACCCTTATCACCCGGAACGTACATTTAAAAATTTTAATAAAGGCAACACCCGTTGTCTTAAATGCCATGTCAACTTTAACCTGGAGAAGAAATTGATTGCCGCCGGCGGGGGGTGGGGAAAGAAAGAAGATTATGATAAAAAAAAACTACTCTCCATGGTCCCGGTGGCCCTGCCCTATATGGACTGGGTGGTGGCCGTCAAAACGCCCTATGGTGAAATTGCCCGGGCCAACAGCAGACAGTTCTGGATTTTCTTTTTCCTAAGCGGAACCATCACCTTAATTGTTTTTAGCGGAAGCATGGCCATCTACCGCATCAATAAAAAACGCCTTGAAATGGAAAAGGAAAAACAGACCCGCCAACAGGAGCATCTGGCCCTGATCGGTGAAATGTCTACACGCATTGCTCATGAAATAAAAAATCCCCTGGCCAGCCTGCAAACCGGTATACAGCTCCTGGAATCTACTCTTGAAATGGATGAGGAGAGCCACAATTACTTTAAACGCCTTACCGATGAAGTGCGCCGGGTGGATGGAATTGTAAAGGGACTTTTAGCCTATACCCGCGAGGAGCAACTCTGTCTCGAAAAAACCGACCTCAACCGTTTGATACACAGTGTTGTGGATTTAATACGGCCCAGCATTAAGGAGACAACCGTGTTTTGGAAACTGAAACTGCCGCCAACGCCCTTTTTCCTGGCTGTGGATAGCCAAAAGATGGAGCAGGTTTTGTGGAATGTGATCATCAATGCCGTTCAGGCTTTGGGGAAACAGGGTGAGATCATCATAAGCCTGAGCCGGGATCATCTAAAGAGGGTTCTTCTGGAAATCAGGGATAACGGGCACGGTATTCCCGCCAGGGATATGGACAAGGTGTTTCAACCCTTTTTCAGTAACAAAAGTCAGGGTACCGGCCTGGGACTGGCCATCAGTCATAAAATCGTCCGGGCACACCGGGGCACCTTAACCATTGAAAGCAAACAGGGACAGGGCACCTGTGTGAGAATCATTTTGCCGGGAGCATAGGATGAATGATCATATTTTATTAGTCGAGGATGAAGAGAACCTTTCCTATTTTATAAAAAGAAGTCTTGAACATGAGGGGTTCACCGTTTCCGTGGCCCATAGTTTACAGGAAGCCCGGCGCACGGTAGCCAAACATTTCCCCGATGTGTTGCTGCTCGACCTTAATCTTCCCGATGGCAATGGCCTGGAATTGTATAGCGAATTCAGGGAAAAGGGCTATGATGTGCCCTGCGTGGTTATCACGGCCCATGGTTCGGTGCCTTCCGCCATAGAGGCCATGAAAAAGGGAGTGGATGACTACATCATAAAACCCTTTGATATAAACGAAATATCCCTGTTGATACGGAATTTGCTGCAACGTTTTAGCCTTAAGATCCAGTTAAACTATTACAGAAGCAAAGCCCAGTGCGGAAAAAATGAGGAGTTCTTCCTGAGCAGCCTGCCACAGATGCAGGAGATACAGGAACTGGCCCGTAAAATAGCCCAGGTTCCCGCCAGCACGGTTTTGATCGAAGGGCCGACCGGTTGCGGCAAGGAGATGTACGCCCGTTATATTCACAATATCTCGGCCCAGTCCGGGGCCCCGTTTGTGGAGATTAATTGCGCCTCCCTGTCGGAGACTTTGCTGGAGAGTGAGCTGTTTGGCTACGAACCGGGCGCATTTACCGGAGCTTCCAAACGGAAGATCGGTCTGATCGAACTGGCCAACGGTGGAACACTTTTTCTCGATGAGATTGCCGAAATGTCTCCCCATCTGCAAGCCAGGATTCTCAGGTTTACCGATAACCACAGTTTCCGACGATTGGGCGGACTAACCGACATTCAGGTCAAGATACGCATCATCGCCGCGACCAATAAAAATATTGAAGAGCTGGTTCGGGAACGGCGGTTTCGTGAAGACCTGTTTTTTCGCTTAACCCTGTTCCGGCTGTCCATCCCTCCTTTAAGTCAGCGTAAGGATGAACTGCTGTTACTGGCTCAGTTCCTGATTGAAAAGATCACAGGCCGGCTGAATAAAAAAGCAACGCTTTCCAGCGATTGTTACGATTTACTCCTGAACTACGACTGGCCGGGTAATATTCGCGAACTCAACAATGTGCTGGAGCGGGCCATAATTTTAACCGACAGCGGGCTTATCACCGCCGAACATTTCCCGAAAGATATCCAAAAAGAGCCGGATGGTCCTCCCGGATTCAAAGCCGATCTCCACGATCTTAAAAGCCGTTCCCTGAAGACGTTCATGGCCGATATTGAAAAATCGGTTCTCCGGCAGGCCTATCTGCTAAATGACCGTAATCAAATTAAAACCGCCCAGATGCTCAAGGAACCGCGTCATATAATCCGCTATCTGCTAAAAAAATACAACATTAGCTGAAACCACCGGCCGCCGGACAATTTTAGCCACCTCCTAAGGTATTGTTTTTCAATGCTTTACTTTATACATATTTTTCCAGGCTGTTCTAAATCAAAAAAATATATGGCTAATATTAGCCAACCTTCTTTCCGGCCCCTCTCCCTAAGTTCAATATTTACAACATCCTGGAGTGCCTTACCTTTTATGGTATGAAAATTGATTTCCCTGTGGCATGAGTGAAAAAAATCCACTGTACATATTAATCGCCGATAACGAACTGTTTTTTGCGGAGAATGTCGCCCGTTATTTGAGCAATGAACTGCAGGCCCGGGTGGAGCATGTGCAAACGGCCGGGGAAGCGCGGGAGTGTCTGGCACAAAAGAGATACGACCTTTTGATCAGCGATCTGGATTTAGCGGATTCTCCCGGCGGCCGCTGGCTACGGGATATGGCCCGACGTTACCCGGAGCAAAATCTTATTATTACCTCCGCCAGGGAAGTACCGCAAAGCATAGCCGGTGAGCTGAAAATTTCGCCGGAATACTATCTGGAAAAACCATTTGACTTAACCGAATTGAAAGCAAGAATAGTACGCCTGACCGGTGCTGAAAAATAGGTTCGGGCAACAAGGAAACAGCACCTGGCGGGATAAAGAGGAAGGACAGCCATGATGTCGTCACAGCAAAACGGGGACAACCGTTATCTTCACACACGCCTGGCCCGTATCGAGCGCCGTTTGCAGCGCCTTGAGGAACAGATGGGGCTCTCTTCCGCCCAGGGCGAGGAGGCCATGGAGGAACCGTCCGCGCTCCCGCCGGATGATGCCCGCGATCAGGACGCGCTGGAATATAAAATCGGCAGCTATTGGCTGGCCAAAATCGGTATCGTCGTTCTGGCGTTCGGCATCGTTTTTCTGCTCACCCTGCCATATGAAGGTCTTCCGTCCTATTTGCCCAGCTTATCCGGTTATGTGATAACAGGAATCATTTTGGCGCTTTCACATTACTGGCGTCACTCCTTTTCCTTTATGTCCCGTTATCTTCTGGGGTGCGCTTTGGTGCTTATCTATTTTGCCACCCTTCGGCTCCATTTCCTGTCCGAAAATCCGGTAATCGGCAACATGGGCGTAGCGGTGACATTGTTGCTCCTTGTCGTTTTTATCAACCTGTATATATCCCAAAAGCGGCAATCGGTCTACCTGACCAGTGTCAGTCTTATTCTGGGGTATTGCACCGTTATCCTGGCCAACAACGCCTATGCTACCTTTATGCTGATCACCCTGTTCACTCTGGTCACTGTGTATATGAGCCACCGCTTTCAATGGCGCCATCTGCTGTTTCTGGGTATCTTTCTGAGTTATTTTACCCATCTCAACTGGTATCTGAACAACCCCTTTCATACCAGTCAGCTTCAGTTGCTTAGCGAGCCGGCCTTCAATGTTTTCTTCCTTCTCCTTTATGCCTTTATATTTTCTTTGGCCAACTATTTTCGTAAAAAAGGCATCGCCGAGGATGAACTGCTCATTGAAACAACCATACTCAACGGCTTGTGTGCCTTTACCCTGTTCTTTTTTATCACGCTGCTTACCTTCCGGGGGAGCCTTTTTATTAACCATCTCATCGCCGCTCTCTTTTTTCTGACATTGGCCACGGCTTTCTGGATAAGGGAAAAAAGTAAATACTCCACATTTGTTTACGCCACAATCGGTTTTATGGCGTTAAGTGTATCCATCATTTCCCATTTCCCCTACCCGGCTTTTTTTATTTACCTGTGCTGGCAAAGTCTGCTGGTGGTTGTCGCCGCCATATGGTTTCGTTCTAAAATCATCATCGTGGCCAACCTGGTCATCTACCTGATCATCTTTTTGGCCTACATCCTCTCCGTGCGCGAGGTCAGCGCGGTTAGCATTAGCTTTGGTATTGTGGCCCTGCTCAGCGCGCGCATCATGAACTGGCAAAAGCACCGTCTGGAAATTAAAACGGAGTTTATGCGCAACACCTATCTGGCCTCGGCCTTCATCGTTTTCCCCTATGCCCTGTACCATTCCGTACCCACGGGATATGTGGGGCTTTCCTGGGTGGCCGTAGCCATTTTCTACTATGCGCTCAGCCTGATTTTGCATAATAAAAAATATCGCTGGATGGCATTGTTTACCCTGATGCTGACCGTTCTCTTTGTATTTATTATCGGCATCGCCCGTCTGGAACCGGTATACCGGATGGCATCCTTTATCGTCCTGGGTACGGTGTTGCTGGCCATATCCCTTTTTTACACCAAAAGGAATACAAAACCATCCACCCATGTTAGCGAGGGAGAAAAGAAGAAATGAAGCGCAACAGGTTTTTAAATATCATCCTCGGCGGAGGCACCCTGGCCTGGCTGGGCAGTATATTCTATCCCGTTTTTTCCTTTTTGAACCCGCCCAAAAGGCCGGAGGCCAATGTGCATTCCGTCAAAGCCGGCCCGGCGGACAAACTGGCCGTTAACAGTGGTGAAATAATCAAGTTCGGACGCCGGCCGGTGTTGTTGATCCGCATGGATACCGGTGAGGTGCGCGCCTTTTCCGCCACCTGCACCCATCTGGATTGCATCGTTCAGTACCGGCAGGATTCCAAACAGATTTGGTGCGCCTGTCACAACGGTTATTACGATCTGCGGGGAAGAAATATTTCCGGCCCGCCGCCCCGGCCGCTGGACGTCTATCCCGTAAATATTGTCAACAATGAAATCATCGTCTCCAAACCAAAACAGATGGGTTAAATATGTTAAGCGACACAGGTCAAAAACTCTATCATTGGCTGGATGAACGTTTCAATCTGACGCCTCTGATCGACTATATGCAACACAAACAGGTTCCGGTGCACAAGCATAGCGTTTGGTATTACATGGGGGGGGTGGCGCTCTTCCTGTTTATCGTGCAGGTGTGTTCGGGAATTCTGCTGCTTTTTTACTACCAGCCCGGGGTGGACAGTTCCCATGAAAGCGTGCGCTTTATCATGACCAAGGTAAACTTCGGCTGGCTGGTACGTTCGGTGCATAGCTGGTCGGCCAACCTGATGGTCTTTTTTGTCTTTGTACACATGTTCTCCACCTTTTTCACCCGCGCTTACCAAAAACCGCGGGAACTGACCTGGATGACGGGGTTCATCCTGTTGGTTCTGGCCATGACCTTCGGCTTTTCGGGCTATCTGCTTCCCTGGGACGAGCTGGCCTTTTTTGCCACCAAGGTCGGCACCGATATTGCGGGAGCGGTACCGTTGATCGGCGAAGCGATGAAAATCGTCCTGCGGGGCGGAGACGATGTGACCGGCGCCACCCTGTCCCGCTTCTACGCCATCCATGTGGCCATGATCCCGGCCCTGTTCACCGTGATTCTGGGGCTGCATCTTTTGTTTGTGCAGAGGCAGGGCATGCATGAACCGGAGGCTTTTAAAAAGCTGAAGCCCGAGCAAAAAAAGATGATCCCCTTTTTCCCCAACTTTGTATTAAGGGATGTCTTGCTGTGGCTGATCATTTTAAATATTCTGCTTTTTTTAGCCGTGCTTTTCCCCTGGGAACTGGGGCCCAAGGCCGACCCCTTTGTTTCCGCGCCGGAGGGTATCCGCCCGGAGTGGTACTTTATGTTCATGTTTCAATTCCTGAAGATGCTTCCCGCCCATATCGGCTTTATGGAGGGTGAGGTGGCCGGCATCCTCTTTTTTACCCTGGGTGGACTGGTGTGGCTGCTGACCCCGCTATGGGCGTTTAAAAAGAGGGGTAAAGTCGATATTATGCTATTATGCGGTCTGCTGGTCATCGCCTTTATCCTGGTCATGACCGTCATTGGCTATGTATATTAACCGGGAAAACAGATATGAAAAACCAAAATCACGCCTCGTTTTTATGTTTAGCCGCTATGGCTGTTCTTGTTCTTTGGGCTGCGGGCCTGCGCGCCGCGGAGGACGATCCGCCCCTGTCGGAAACCGACCAGTGCCTCTCCTGCCACCTGGATGATGATGTGATGCCCCAGGATTATGGGGAACATGATATACACATGCAAAAGGGGCTCTCCTGCGCCGGCTGCCACGGCGGCGACCCGGCCAATGATGACATGGATGACTCCATGAGTCCGGCGGCCGGATACGTGGGCATCCCCGATAAGAAGGATATCCCCCGCTTTTGCGGCAAATGCCATTCGGATATCGACTTTATGCGCCAATATCAGCCGGCCATCCAAACGGATCAGGCCGAGCAGTACGGGCACAGTGTTCATGGAGCAAAGCTGATGCGCGGCGATACCAGCGTGGCCGTATGCACCAGTTGTCACAGCGGCCATAATATCATGCCGGCCAGCGATCCGCGCTCCACGGTATATGCCCTGAATGTTCCGGAAACATGCAACAAATGTCACGGTGATGCCCAATATATGAAGAAGTATGATATCCCCACGGATCAGTATGAGAAGTTTAAGAAAAGCGTCCACGGCCAGGCCTTGCTTGAAGAGCAGGATACCGGCGCCCCGGCCTGCAACGATTGCCACGGTAACCACGGGGCCATGCCGCCGGGAATTACCTCCATCAGCCATGTGTGCGGCACCTGTCATATCAACAATATGGAATACTTTGCCGGCACCAAAATGGCCGCCGGTTTTAAGAAGAAAAAACTGCATGGCTGTGAGGAGTGCCACGGCAACCATGAGGTGCCCAAACCGTCGGACAAGATGATCGGTGATGATAAGAGCAGTGTTTGCGCCCAGTGCCATGAAAGCGGTGACAAGGGTTTTCTGACAGCGCGGGTCTTGCGCACCCGGCTGGATACCCTGGCGGCGGCCTACCGGAAAGCATCGGTCATGAAGGAACGGGTCAACAGCCTGGGCATGGATGACCTGGATATTGAATTTATCCTGCAGGAAGCCAAACAAAGCCTGACCAAGGCGCGCACGATGATCCATACCTTTGACACGCTGAAGGTCAGCGCCCTGACCACGGAAGGTCTGGTTAAGAACCAACAGGCCATCAGGGAGGCCCGGGTGCAGATCGAGGCTTACTATATCCGGCGCAAGGGGCTGGGCGCCTCCACCTTTATCATCACCCTGCTGATCGTTGCCCTGTACCTGAAAATCCGTGAAATTGAGCGGCGGCAGAAAAGTACAACCGGGGAGGTCTGAGAGACGGCTGTCCGGCGCCGCTCCTGTACCGTAGGAGGTGTCCACATATAATTGCACGACATGACGGGCCATTGTTGCGTTTGACCTGAGACGGCCTTTATATAAACGGCTGCTTCTGTTTCACTGAGTGTACACCCGGGGGATGTATGATTCATACTCAACGGCGCGGTTCACCCAATGGGGATAAAAAGGCCGGTACTTCTCCCGGATTTTATTTTCCGGTAAAACATTCTTGATTGCCATACCTATCCGGACATTTTTAAGCTTTCGGATAATAATGAAGATTGCAAGGATATACGGACATTTACAGGGGTAAGTAAGAATTTTTCTTGTAATTATGACGGTTTTTGTATATAATTTAATTATTATACGGAATTCTGTATAATACTATGTTATGCCCTATACCGATATGGAATACACAGAGTCTCTAACAAGAATAGATTAAATGGTCGAAAGTGATTTAGTCCGTTATAGCCGTGATGGTGATCAGTTCCATTATTTCTGGGCTGCTCGCCGTTGCCTGCTTCTCCTTTCTCCAAATTCTAGTTTGAAGGCGATCACTATCGAGGGAGCATCCCCATCTGAGGCGTCCGATGCAGGTCGCATTACAACAGGGGAAGAACTAATTGATGTCGGTG
>WGCN01000150.1 GCA_015493745.1 Calditrichales bacterium | reverse complement strand
GCGGTCAAGGTCGTTTTACCATGATCCACGTGACCGATTGTACCGATGTTTACGTGCGGTTTACTACGATCAAATTTTTCTTTAGCCATTAGAACACCCTCCAAAAAGTGCAATAGTGAATAAACTTTTTACAAAAAATCGGCGAGCCCACGACCAGGATTGAACTGGTGACCTCATCCTTACCAAGGATGTGCTCTACCGACTGAGCTACGTGGGCTAATAGATTAACATTAGGAAAGGTTATGCAGAGCGGGAGACGGGATTCGAACCCGCGACCAACAGCTTGGAAGGCTGTGACTCTAGCCAGCTGAGTTACTCCCGCTAATAAAAGCGCGGTACAAGCATAACCTATCTGAGGGCTAATCACACTATGGAACAGAGCTGGCGAAGGGACTCGAACCCCCAACCTGCTGATTACAAATCAGCTGCTCTACCAATTGAGCTACGCCAGCGACATTTCATTAAGAGCTGGGTAATTTAAGCATTATAATTTTGAAGTCAAACTTTTTGATGTATTTTTTTTCAATTATATTTTTTATTTCTTTCTTTTACCTTTGACACCACGGTTTTTTTTACTTACATTACCTGCCTTTGTGGAAAATCAATCAGGAGCTCTAAAGCATGGCACATCATAAGTCTGCTATTAAAAGAATTCGCACATCTTTAAAACAACGTGCCTACAACCGTGTCAATCGCAGCCGCATGCGTGAAGCGATTAAAGCGGTATTAAACAGCGAGAACAAAGAACAGGCCACGGAAAACCTTAAAACGGCCTACCGCCTGTTGGATCAAATGGTAAAGAAAAATATTATTCATAAGAACAAAGCCGCCAACCAGAAATCCCGTTTGGCCCGCTTTGTCAATTCCATGTCCTGATATTCTTTAGCCTCAGCCCTTTTATAAAAAGTCCATCTCCAAAGGTGGACTTTTTTTGTTTATGCCGGATGTCCCGCACGGCACCATAGCTTTAACTTAGCACCACCTGCCGACCCAAGAACAAACCTACCCTGCCACAGCCGCATGGTGATATGAAAGTAGCCTTGCCTTTACCTTGGCGCGGGCTATAAAACACCCCGCACCGGATCAGATATTCATTTACGCTTTGATACGCGGCATTCCTTTTCCGTCGCCCCGCTCTTCCCGATTGCTGCCGTGGTGAAACCGCTTATTTCTCAAATAAAGCTTCGAATATCTCATCATAATGCTTTACAAAATGCAGTTCCATATTTTCAATAATCGAGGCGTCTATCTCTTTTATATCCTTGCGGTTGGCTTCGGGCAGAAAAACATTTTTGATTTTAAGGCGTTGAGCGGCCAACAGCTTTTCATTTAAGCCGCCGATCTCCAGCACCTTGCCCCGCAGGGTAATTTCCCCGGTCATGGCATGGCTTTTGGGAAACTTTCTGCGTTTCAGCGCCGACAGCAGCGCGGTGGTCAGGGTGATGCCCGCCGATGGCCCCTCCTTGGGTATGGCCCCTTCCGGTAAATGGATATGAATTTCATACTTGTTGATAAAATCGGATGAAATGCCATATTTACGGGCACGGGAACGCAAGAAGCTAATGGCCACCTGGGCCGACTCCTGCATCACCTCTCCCAGCTTACCGGTCAATGTCAGTTTATCCTTGCCGGGCAAAAGATTAACTTCGATCGGCAACACATCCCCCCCCATGGCTGTCCAGGCCAAACCCAGGGCCACACCGGTCTCGCCGGCCCGGACAATGGTGGTCAGGGCATAATGCGGCTCACCCAGAAAATCGGACAGATTCCCGGTTGTAACATGCAGTTTCGTCACCTCTTCCTTGCCGATTTCAACCACGGCCCGGCGGCAGATTTTGTTTATCTCCCGCTCCAGGGCGCGCACACCGGGCTCCGCCGTATACTCGCGGATAATTTTCTCAAACACCGCCTTGTCTATCCGGAGCTCTTTCGGAGACAAACCATGATTTTTCAGCGCTTTTTTCAGGATATAATTCCGGGCGATGAGCATCTTATCGGCATCATGATAACCGGGCATCTCCACCACCTCCAGGCGATCGTACAGGGCGTCGGGAATATCGGCGGCGGAATTGGCCGTCAGAATAAACAATACCCGGGAGAGATCATACTCCACCTCCAGGTAATGATCCACAAAATGGCTGTTTTGTTCAGGATCCAGCACTTCCAGCAAGGCCGAGGCGGGATCACCGCGATAATCGGAACTGAGCTTATCGATCTCATCCAGCAAAAACACGGGATTTACCGTGCCGGCCCGTTTCATTCCCTGAACAATCTTTCCGGGCAGGGCGCCGATATAGGTACGGCGATGGCCGCGTATCTCCGCCTCGTCGCTTATACCGCCCAGGGCAATACGCACAAACTCGCGGTCAATGGCCCGGGCAATGGATTTCCCCAGTGAGGTTTTACCCACGCCCGGCGGGCCGATGAAGCACAAAATACTGCCCCGGATATTGCGTACCCGTTTCAGCGTGGCAATATATTCCACTATGCGCTCTTTCGGTTTTTTCAAGCCGGCATGATCCTCATCCAGAATTTCCTGAACCCGGCGGATATCATAATTATCCTGCGTTTCCCGGGACCAGGGCACATCGCTCAACCATTCCAGATAGGTCCGCAACACATTGGATTCCGGAGACATGGGCGGAATTTTTTCAAAACGGCGCAATTCCTCCATGGCCTTGTCCATCACCGGCTCCGGAAGCCCCGCCTTTTCCAGCCGCTTCCGCAAACCCTCCGCCTCGCTGCTAAAGGGTTCGTCTTCGCCCAGTTCATCGCGAATGACCCGCAACTGCTCCTGTAAATAGTAGTTGCGCTGCGACTTGACCATTTGATCACGGACTTTTTCATCCAGATCGGACTTGAGCGACAGGATGCTGATTTCCTTTTGCAGAATCGCGGTCAGGCGCTCCACGCAAACCGATAAATCCGGGGTTTCCAGAATCTTTTGTTTTTCCTCAATGCCCACATCGACATAGGTGGCGATGAAATCCGTCAGCCGCTGAATATCCGCGACATGGTTAAAAGTAAACAGCACCTCATCGGGCAAATCATCATTATATTTTACATATTGGCGGAACAGGGTGACCAGTCGCCTTTTTTTAGCTTCATCCTCCTCGGTCAGGTTGGCTACCGGTTCCAGGTGGTTTACCGTCGCCTTAAAATATCCGGCCTTTTTATTCAGTGTATTTATCCGGGCCCGGAAAATACCCTCCACCAGGATTTTCACCAGCCCGTTGGGCAGGCGGATCAATTGCAGAATACGCGCCACAACACCGGTGCGGTAAAGGTCGCGGGCGGCCACATCATCCTTGCCCGGGTCTTTCTGGGCCAGCAATAAAATCATTTTATCTTCTTCCACCGCCGCCTCGATGGCAATCAGCGAGGCCTTGCGGCCCACGATTAACGGAACCACCATGTTGGGAAAAACAACCAGGTCTTTCAGGGGCAGTGTGCGGTAGCTTTCAAAGCCGTTTTTGCGCGGTTTTGTCTTAACTTTCATTTTACTCCCAATAAAAAAAGCTGCCTAAAATATACTGATCACCTGTACGGTTTAAAACATCAGTCCTATTTTAGCCAGCCTTGGAATTCTGTTATAAATTTATGCGGTCTTTTTTGATGAGCCGAATTCAAACAGGGGCTCCTTGCCGGAAGTGACCACTTCCGCGTCGATGGTTACGCTTTTCAGGTTTTCCATGGATGGAATACGATACATGATATCCAGCATGACCTTTTCCATTATCGAGCGCAATGAACGGGCCCCGGTTTTAGCCTTTAGCGCCAGATCAACAACGGCATAGAGGGCTTCATCCTTAAAGATCAGCTCTACACCTTCCATCTTTACCAGCTTGACGTATTGCTTGATCAGGGCATTTTTGGGCTCGGTCAAAACCCGATAAAGCGCCTCGCGGTCCAGTTCCTTCAAAGAGCTGAGCACGGGCAAACGTCCGATCAGTTCCGGGATAAGCCCAAACTGCACCAGGTCTTCCGCTTCCACCCGGGCATATAATTCGCTCTTGGTCATCTTGGTGCCGCTGACAACATCTTTTTCAAAACCGATGGTCTTCTCACCCACCCGTCGGCGAATAATGTCTTCCAGGCCCTCGAAGGCGCCGCCGCAGATAAATAAAATATTCTTGGTATCGATGTGCACCAGGTTTTGCTCCGGATGCTTGCGCCCGCCCTTGGGCGGTATGCTGGAAACGGTTCCTTCCAGAATCTTCAGGATGGCCTGTTGCACTCCCTCGCCGGAAACGTCGCGGGTAATGGAAGGGTTGCTGTTTTTGCGGGCAATCTTATCCATCTCGTCAATGTAGATGATGCCGCGCTGTGTTTGCTCCAGGTTAAAGTTGGAGGCCTGATACAGCCGCACCAGAATATTTTCCACATCCTCGCCCACATAGCCGGCTTCGGTCAACACCGTGGCGTCGGCAATGGAAAAGGGGACGTTAAGGATACGCGCCAGGGACTGAGCCAGCAGGGTTTTACCGGTACCGGTGGGGCCGAGCAGCAAGATATTGCTTTTTTCGATCTCCACATCATCGCCCAGTTCTTTCTGATTTATGCGCTTATAGTGGTTATATACCGCCACGGAAAGTATGCGTTTGGCATAGTCCTGACCGATAACATGCTCATCCAGCCGGGCCTTGATTTCGGCGGGAGGATATAAACTGTCCGGCGCAACATTCAATTCTTTTTGATGCCGCTCTATAATATCGGACGCGCTGCGCACACATTCATTACAAATATGCACATCCGGCCCGGAGATCAGGCTTTCCACCTCATCCGAAGAGCGCCCGCAAAAAGAGCAGCGATATACCGGCATTCTTACATTTTTTCTGGACATTTAATCTTTCTTTTCTTTCGACCGTGGCGCCAGCACCTTATCCACCAGACCGTAGTCCAGCGCTTCCTGTGCCGACATAAAATAATTACGATCGGTGTCTATTTCAATCTGTTCTTCTTTTTTTCCGGTGCATTCGGCCATTATACGGTTTAACGTTTTGCGAATGCGTAAAATTTCATTGGCGGCGATCTCGATATCGCTGGCCTGACCTTCGGCGCCGCCCAGCGGCTGGTGAATCATAATGCGCGCGTTAGGCAGGGTAAAACGCTTCCCCGGCGTCCCGGCCGCCAGAAGCACGGCGCCCATGCTGGCCGCCTGTCCCATGCAGGTGGTTACCACATCCGGCTTGATATAATTCATCGTATCATAGATTCCCAGACCGGCGGAAACTATGCCGCCCGGAGAATTGATATAAAGATATATATCCTTATCGGGATCTTCCGCTTCCAAAAACAGCAGTTGCGCGATAGTCAGACTGGCAACGGTATCATCAATGGGCGTGCCCAGAAAAATAATACGTTCCTTTAGCAGACGCGAGTAAATATCATAGGCGCGTTCCCCGCGACCGGTCTGCTCCACAACCATTGGTACTAGTGACATATTCAGCCCTTCCGGAATAATTAAGTTAGCGGTATTTCGTTGTCTTTAATTTCCGAATTTTCCATCAGAAATTCCGTCACTTTTTGATCACGGATGTTATTCTTAACTTCATCTTTTAATGACGGTATATCATCATAGAGTTTTCGAATCTTTTCATCTTCGATCTTATTTAAGAATTCTTCAACATCTTTTTCATCCGCTTCAATATTTTCCGCTTTGCCAATTTCATCTTTCAGATACATCCACTTCAAATTCTGCTCGGCCTCATTACGATAATACTCACGCAGAGCCCGCTCATCGGCATTGGGATCGCGGCGTTTCATATCCTGCACCAGGTTGTCCAGATAACGCTCGATCAGCGCATTGGGAATCTCCAGCGGATTTTCATCGATGATCTTCTGTGACAATTCCTGTTGCAGCCGGTTTTCCGCTTCCTTCTCATACTCGGCTTCCATACCCTTTTTCATATACTCCTTAAAAGCCTCAACGGTTTTAATTTCCGGATTCAGCGTTTGCACAAATTCATCGTTCAACTCCGGCAAATCGACCTGTTCCGTTTTTTTAACGGTGATATCGTAGTATTCCTTCTTACCGGCCACTTCCTTTTGCGGATAGTCTTCGGGATACTCCTTGATAATGCGGTGCGTCTTACCGGTTTCCTTGCCAATAAGCTGCTCTTCGATATCCGGATCAAAGCGGGCCTCGCCGATGGTTACGGAGATATCGGTATACTTATGGTTTTCCTGCGGGGTTCCGTCCTCATCCAACTGCTGCATATCGATCAGCACCACATCGCCTTTTTCCACGGGACGATCGACCTCGGAGCGGGTGGCATGTTCCTTGAGCAGTTTCTGGATCTGATCCTCGATAAAACTGTCCTCGACAACATATTTGTCTTTTACAAACTCAAAGCCCTTATAGTTTTTCAACTCCACTTCCGGAAAGACCTCGACTTCCACTTCCATCACCAGATCACCGTCGTCATTAAACTCAACCTTTTTCGGCTCCGGCATCCCCACAACCTTAACGTCGTTCTCGGTTATGGCCTTTTCCACCGCTTCCTGCACGGCGGCCTCCATGGTATAGGCCTCGATATACTGGCCGTACTGACGCTTAACCATATGCAACGGCGCCCGGCCTTTTCTGAATCCGGGTACCTGCACATCCTTGCGTACTTTCAGTATTTCCTTTTCCCGGATCGGCTCGATATCCGCCTTGGGCATCACAATATTTAATTCTTTTTTGCAACCCGATAGTTTTTTAATTTCAGCGTTAATCATTGCTTGAGTATTCCTCCATCAAAATTCAATTAAAATAAACGGGTAATTTAGAAAGACGCCCCGGTAAAAGCAATTAAATTGGCGCCCCGTGGAAGGGATATTTCTTAAAAAGGATTAAAGAAACTGTATCCATGTATTGAAATTGATATTATTTCCCCCTATATTACTTGCCTTTCGCAAAAATGAAATTATGATAACAGGAAACAGGAGATATCATGGCCAAGAAACAGACTTTTGGCGATAAGGTAAACAAAGGCCAGGGCGAAAGCGCCAAGGCGGTAAAAATCGTGTTCACCTTTACCTCACCAAAGAATGGTCAAATGAAATTCGCAGAGAAAATAGTCAAGATTTTCCCCGGAGACAATGAAGATCAGAAGATCAATACCGAAATCAAAAACGGCCGGGCATTACTTGAAGCCAGAGTTTAAAGGAGACTAAGAATGTCACGCGTATGTAAAATCACCGGAAAGAAGCCTTTGGTGGGCAACAATGTGTCCCATGCCCACAACAAAAACAAGCGCCGTCAGTTGCCCAATTTGCAAAACAAGCGCATCTTTGTCAGCGAATTGAACCGCTTTGTGCGGATTCGCATATCCACCCGCGCTTTAAAAACCATCAACCGTAAAGGCTTATTAACCTATCTGGCTCAGAAAGGTTTAACCCTGGCCGACGTTGAAGCATAAATTTTAACCCGAGGTAAAGCAAAATGGCAAAATCCAATGCCCGCGAAACTATTCGTTTAAAAAGCACGGCCAGTCCGCATGTTTATTCCACCAAAAAGAATAAACGCAACACGACCGAAAAGCTGGAAATCAAGCGTTACGATCCGATTGTGCGCAAGCATGTGCTTTATAAGGAAGCAAAATAGTTTTCCGAAATACCGATTTAAACCCCGCCTGAGGCGGGGTTTTTTATTTCCCATCTCCCACCTGACTTACATTGATATAATCGAAAAAAAACTCCCCAGCCGGCAAGAAACCATTGTAATTCCAAAATTTTCAACACATGCTGAACAGTGCTGTACATAACAGCTTGCCAAGAATCCGATTTGCCATACAAAAAAAACATGCCTATACCAGATTCATCAACAGCCTGGCAAATTCAGCTATAGACTGGCGCGGGGTATTCGACCGGGAGTTATAATAAGGCAGAACCGTTTAACTCCGAATTAATTTTTCCTTAAAAATCCCTTTATTTACGATTGGCAGGCAACATCCCGTTTATTAGTAATCGTCCGAAATTCTTTCTATCACTGTTTCCGGGATTCTCAAAGAAATTATTTTAGTGGAAGGTTTTGGTTTTCACCTTCATTCCAATTAATATATTCACCGGAGTTTTTTGCCCGGAAAATACGCTCCGTGGTAACACCAACCTTTATATTATTTAAAAATGCCCGGGTAAGACTGCACACTATTTTTCTAAAAGCAGAAGGCGATATATGTTTTGCAGCTCATTCTCTAGAATATCAAAGGCTTCTTTCCGTTCGGCTTGAATTAAAGAGTTATCGGTTCTCTCATAATCAAGTATAACATCAAAATATCTTTGAGCTTTTGAAATTTTTTGTTTCGTATTCAGATTTAGATTTAAAATTCTCTCTTTGATCTTACCTGGAATTAATGGAGAAACTTCAATATAATTTTTAAAATTATCCAATTCGTTTATAAGTTCCTGCACTTCATTGTCGCTTATATGCCAGTCCTTTTTATAGTCTTCAATTCGATTTAAAAGGAATATTATAAACTCTTCAGCCTTTAAAATATCAATTATCATACTATTCCAGGTTTTTATTTGTTCGTAAAAGCGGGTCAAAAGTATTTTTATTATTCCCATGCATTAGAGCGCCATACCCGGGATTATACGCCATCCCACATAATTCCCAAACTATCCTATTTACGTTTTCCATGCAAGGCGTGGAGCCGGAATATACTCCGCGCACTTTCCCCGTTTTCCCGATAGGCGCGCCCCATTTATCTGTCTCACCTCAAATATTCAGGGCTAAACAAAAAAAGCCGCTCCTTGCGGAACGGCCTGATAATTACAAATGTTATAATTTTATTTGATACGGTAGAACTCAATCCGGCGGTTTTTAGCCCGGCCCTCAGGTGTATCATTCGGGGCGATGGGATTCTCAGGCCCGTATCCTTTGGTTTGGATACGCCTGCCATTAATACCTTTACCGACCAGGTAATTTTTAACCGCTTCGGCCCGGCGCGCGGACAAGATGACGTTTTTATCATAATTACCGGTGTTATCGGTATATCCGCGGATTTCCACTTCGATATCTTTTTCGCTGTTAAGGGTTTCCACCACTTTATCCAGCGTGGCCCGGGAACTTTCCGTAAGACGCGCGCTGCCTGTGGCAAAAGTGACGCCCTCCAGAACTATGCTCTTGCCCTGCTCAACGGCCACGGCCGGTTTGCTGTCCGGGCAACCGTCACCATCTTCATAGCCGTTCATGGTTTCCGCCTCATCCGGACAGGCATCATCCGCGTCCGCTATGCCATCGCCGTCATTATCCGGGTCGGGGCACCCATCGTCGTCCTGAAAACCGTCCTTATCTTCCCGGGTGTCCAAAGCGTTATCCCGGCCGGGACATTTATCATCGGCATCCAGGATGCCGTCGCCGTCGTTATCGGGATCCGGCACGCCGTCGTCATCCATGTAACCGTCATGATCTTCGGGATCCAGCGGCGCTTTATCGTCTATGTCCAAAATACCATCCATATCATTATCCGGGTCGGGAGCGCCGTCGTCATCCTGGAAACCATCCATATCCTCCGCGTGTAGCGGATCCTTATCCCTGGAATCAATGATACCGTCCTTGTCCGTATCTTTCGCCTGCCCCAGATAAAAGGAGATTCCGGCAGCCAGCGAAAACCAGTTGTCATTCCTGCTGCCGCGATCGTAGCCATCCAGATAATCGATGGTGCTGGCATGAATCAGAGCTTCCGACTCAATGGCCAGGTAATCATTGAGAAAATAGCTTATGCCTACGCCAAAAGGAATGGCCGTGTTCACCTTGGTATAGTCACCGCTATTGATCCCCCGGGCAAAATCCGGTACCCGGTATCCGTTCTTCCCCTTGGGATCGATATCAAAACGCTCATAGCCGATGGCAAAATAGGGATTTAAGGCCAGATCATCCCAGGGTTTGATCTTTAACAACCCCATGTAGTTCCAAATATTTGTCGTATAATACTCGGAACCGTTCTCGGCGCTCAGCACCCCTTTGCCAAAGGTAAAGCTGAGACCGAACATATTGCTTACCCACCATTGCACGGAACCATCATAGTAACCGTTCAGGCCGGCACCGTCCACATCACCGGAATAGCGTTCAAATCCCCCTTTAACACCCAGGGCCACCTTGCCGCCGGTTTCATCGGCATGCAGAGCCGTTCCCAGTAGAAGCAGGATAAATAGTATTGCAAGTGTATGCTTCATAATATACCTCCATAAGTTGTGTGAATTAAGTTGGCAGACGTGACAGATATTCAAAAAGCGTACCATCACCCTTCCGTGCCTAAAAAGCCCGTTTCTATCCCTATTAGCGGCAACTCCTCCTCAAAAGGGCCGGGGCATTTCATCAACCGCCGGGGGATATGCCCTTTTTTCTTTTATCTTTCATTCGGAAAAGCTATGTTTAGCATTGTCCCTTTTAATGATGCACAGGAGTGAAGGAATTATGACTTATATCTATCGTCTGTCGATTGTTTTTTTCATGGCAACGGGTGTGTTGCTTGGCTCGGAGACACTGTCCGCCTCCCTGTTTAAACAGGTGGCCCCGCGCGCCATTGGCCCCGCCGGCATGAGCGGCCGGGTGACCTCCATCGCCGTGTCGCTGAAAAATCCGGACATCATTTACGTGGGCGCGGCCTCGGGCGGTTTGTGGCGCTCCATCGACGGCGGCGTTAAGTGGGAGCCGCTGTTCGACAAACAACCGGTGCAGTCCATCGGGGCCGTGGCCCTGGACCCCAACAATCCCGATGTGATCTGGGTGGGTACCGGCGAGGGCAATCCGCGTAACAGCCAAAACAGCGGCGCCGGTATTTTCAAAAGCATTGACGGCGGTAAAAACTGGCAACGCATGGGGCTGGTCAAAACACGCACCATTCACCGCATCATCATCAATCCGCAAAACAGCAGCATCGTTTATGCCGCCTCGTTGGGTTCCGCCTGGGGCCCGAACAAAGAGCGCGGTGTTTTTAAAACCCGGGACGGCGGCAAAAGCTGGAAAAAGGTGCTTTTTGTCAACGACTCCACCGGCTGCGCCGACCTGGTGATGGACCCCGCAAACCCGGAAAAACTGGTAGCCGCCATGTGGCAATACCAGCGCTGGCCCTGGTTTTTTAATTCCGGCGGCAAGGGCAGCGGTCTGTACGTGAGCTACGACGGCGGGGAAAACTGGCAAAAGCGCACCGAAAAAGACGGCCTGCCCGCCGGCGAACTGGGCCGCATCGGCCTGGCCATTGCCCCTTCCAATCCCAAACGCATTTACGCCCTGGTCGAAGCAAAAAAAACAGCCCTCTACCGTTCCGATGACGGTGGCTTTAAATGGAAAAAAATCAGTGATAAGAACATCGGTAACCGGCCCTTCTACTATGCCGACATCTTTGTCGACCCGCAGAATGACAACCGCCTCTACAACCTCTACTCCATCGTCACCGTCAGCGAGGATGGCGGTAAAACCTTTGAGACGCTGATCCCCTGGAATAAGGTGCACCCCGACCACCACGCCTGGTGGGCCCACCCGGACGATCCCTCCTTTTTAATCGACGGCAATGACGGCGGCCTGGCCATCTCCCGCGACCGCGGCAAAAGCTGGCGTTTTGTGGAAAACCTGCCCCTGGCCCAGTTTTACCATATCAATGTGGACGACGCCCATCCCTACCACATTTACGGCGGTATGCAGGACAACGGCTCCTGGATCGGTCCGGCCTATGTGTGGCGCAACAGCGGTATCCGTAACCTGTTTTGGCAGGAACTTTCCTTCGGCGACGGTTTTGACGTGGTGCCCGATCCCAAAAACAACCGCTACGGCTACTCCATGTGGCAGGAGGGCAATCTGCTGCGTTATGACCGCCTGACCGGCAATAACACTTATATCCAGCCGACGCACCCCGGGGGAATACCTCTGCGTTTCCACTGGAACGCGGGAATTGCCGTCGACCCCATCGACAGGGAGACCCTCTATTTCGGCAGCCAGTTTCTGCATAAAAGCACGGACAAAGGCATGAGCTGGCAGATCATTTCCCCCGACCTGACCACGAACGATCCCGGCAAACAGAAGCAATTGCAAAGCGGCGGACTCAGTTACGACGTCACCGGCGCGGAAAACCATACCACCATCATCACCATCGCCCCCAGTCCCCTAAAGGCCGGGGTGATTTGGGCGGGCACCGATGACGGTAATGTGCAACTGACCCGCGACGGCGGCAAAAGCTGGACCAACACCAGCGGCAACATGCCCGGTCTGCCCCGGAATGCCTGGATCGCCCAGATCCGCGCCTCCCGCCATAAACCCGGCGCCGCTTTCGTGGTGGTGAACAACTACCGTCAAAACGACTGGAAACCCTATCTTTATCAAACGGACAACTGGGGCAAAAAATGGAAGCGGCTCATCGATGAGCAGGATATGGACAGCTATCTGCTCTCCTTTTGGCAGGACGCCAAAGAACCGCGGCTGATGTTCGCCGGCAGCGAGACCGGTCTTTACTTCAGCATGAACAGCGGTAAGAACTGGCAAAAATGGACGGAAGGCTACCCCTCCGCGCCCACCATGGATATCGCCTGGCAACCGCAAGAGGATGATTTGATCGTCGGTACCTTCGGCCGCGCGGCCTGGGTGTTCGACCGCATCGCCTACCTGCGCTTCCTGACCCGCAACCAGGGACGTGAACCGTCCGCCGCCCTGGCTGTCATGCCCGCTTCCCCGGCCTGGATCGCCGCCTACGCCCAGCCCCCCGGCACCCGCTTCATCGCCGAGGCGGAATTTGAAGGACAAAACCGTCCCCGGGGCGCCATGCTGACCGCCTGGCTGAAGGTGGACAGCAGTAAGACAAAAAAAACAAAGGGCCCGAAGAAGCAGGATGAAGGGCTGATCATTGAAATATTCGATGCCGGTCATACACTGATCCGCACCCTCAAACCAAAAAAGTTGGAGCATGGCTTTAACCGTTTCTACTGGAACCTGGACCAAAAAGGGGTACGCATGCCGCAAACCCCCGAACCCCAAAAGGATAAAGCCGTCGAACCCGGCGGCGCACCCGTATTGCCGGGCACCTATCTGGCGCGCTTCAGCTACCGGGGTATGAAGGATTCCGTCAAGATCGAAGTAAAGGCCGATCCGAGAATAGCGGGACTGACGGCAAAACTGAAGGAGAAACAGGAGCTTTTTCAAAAGTTTAAGGATTTGACGCAAAAAGGCACCCGCCTGGCAGACGCCATCCGTAAACGCCAAAGCGAACTGGAACTGGCGGAAAAGGCCATCGAGGTGTTGAAACCGCAGCAAGCCGATTCACTGAAGAAAAAGACCGCCGCCGTAAGGGATTCGCTAAAGGCCCTGATGCATAAGATTGTTACCCCGGCCGATAAGCAGGGTATTTATCGCGATCCAGAAGTACTCACAGCGCGACTGGGGAAGATTTCCGCCTATCTGCGCATGTCTTTTGACACGGCACGGGCCACGGTTCTGCCCCTGATGCAACAAGCCGCTCAAAAGACGGACACGCTGTATAACACCTACAACCGCACCCTGAAAAAAATCTGGCCCGGTTACCGCCGCGACCTTGAAGAGGCGGACATTAAAATTTTACCCGTATTTAAAACACTGGAAAACTAAAACTCAGTCAGGAAACCCGCGGGCCTTCCCCTTTTGCGGGAGGGCCCGGTAACGGGTGCCTGTTAATAAATCGAATTATAACGGAAGCGCGTGGATACACCTCCGTTTTGTTTCCGGGCTAATACGGCAACGGAGCGGTGTTCGGCAAAATCAGCGTCCGTTTTTTATCAGGAGACAACACGCTTTCGGTCATATTCCCTGTTTATAGCTTAAGGTACCCTTTTTCACCTGCCCTCTTGCGGATCGGCCCTTCCGTAATCATTATACCGGATATCCCGCCACTCAACAAAATCACATGCACGTCCGCCTCCGCACGATTGCGGTTTTAAATATTTCCTGTTTATCCGAAATGAATTATATTTAAGCTGAACACTCTATGAAGCGTGAGCACAAAAAACTCATAAAATAACATTCAGGCATCTGGAGAAGTCGGGCTATGGATAACTTTTCGGTTATGTACCGTTTAAGCAAGGCTATACAACTAAAGAATAAAAGACCATAAAGATAAAATCGTCATGTTATCATGGCCTGGCGTAATAAGCGCGTCCAACATATCCGGCAGTCCTTAAATATGCCGGAGCCACGTCTTTGGATAGAACAACCGGAGGTTCCCTATGCGATGGATCACCCTGATATTGCTGTTAACACCTTTTACCCTGCCCGCAACCCATCTGCCGCTCACACCCACGGACAGCCTGATCTTTGACCATACCTTTAACCTGCGCTTTGAGCAGGCGTTGCACATAGCCAAACGGGAACAAAGCCTTAAACCGGATATCCCCAAATACTTTTTTATGGAAGCGGCCATTCATTTCAGCCAGCGGGCTTATGTTTCGGCCACCGGCCCCTATGCCACCCGCCATGCCCGCCGGGATTCGCTGATGGACCTGATTCTGGAGATCACCGAACCGGCCATTGACAAGTTTGAAGACCGGGAATGGGATGACGAGCAAAAGATGTTCCTGGCCGGACTTTACGGATATCAGGGCCGGGTATATGCCGAACGCGAAGAGTGGTGGAACACCTTTACCAACGGCCTTAAGGGCCGCCGTCTGCTCAACGCCCTTTATGAGGAAGACCCTGAAAACTATGACGCCTTGCTGGGTCTGGGTATTTTTAACTACTACTCCGACCGGCTCAGCGGTGTGATCGGTTTTGTGGCCAGGGCCCTCGGCTTTAGCGGTAACCGCGAAGAAGGCATACGCATGCTGAAACTGTGCTTTGAAAACGCCGAGCTGACCAAAAGCGAGGCGGCCATCACCCTGATCGATATTTACGACACCTTTGAAAACAACGAACGCGACGCCCGGCCCTATTTTGAGTGGGTGATCGAGACCTACCCCCAAAACTGGCTGGTTAAGGACTGGTACCTGAACCGCATGATGAACATCGGACGCTTTGATCTGATTCGTCCCTATTTTAACGACCCCGGGGAGACCATCCTGGAGGTTACCCGCGGGCGCTATGCCTATGAACTGTGCCGTTTTGATTCGGCCTGCGTCCATTACGGCCGGGCCCTGGAAAAACCGCAACTGCTCAGCCCGTTTCAGCGGCAATGGAGCGCATACAATATGCGCATCATGCGTATCTTGGACGGGAACTGCATCGCGGATAACACATCCGCCCTGCTGCCCTGGATGGAGCGGGATCTGGCTCATTTTGAAAAAAACCGCGATAAGCTGGCCGCTTTTATGCGTTTTAAATGCCGTCTCAACAAGGGCGCCTTTCCCGATATTCCGGACAGTTATGTTACCCATCCTCCTTTTACCGCCGGCGATCCTTTCTTTGACGGCTGGTTTTCCTACATCATGAGCAGCTATTACACCAACGCCCAGAACTGGGACAAGGCCGAGCATTACGCCTGGAAAGCCATAAAAGAGCTGCCCGCCGTGTTTGGCGGTGGCAGCGCCAAGAACCTGATCTATATTTATAAACAAACCCGGCCGGGCCAAAAAAAATACCAGCGGTTGAAGAAGTTTATCGATAAACAGGGTTATGAAAAGCTCACTTTTCAGTTGCGGGATATTGCCCCGGGGAAATAGGCCGCAATAGCATCGGGTTGCGGTAATAAGGTTTCCTTTGCTATCGGAGCCTGGGGTTCTGCTAAGGTCGGGAAAAAGAAATAAGGTTTTAAGCGGCCGCTATTCCATGCCATAAGCAGTATAGTTTTTCCGGTCCCGCCCTGTGAATATTCTGTAATAACCTTTTGCCCACCTTATTTTCAACGGCAAAACCTTAGTAGAAAATGGTCTCAACATATTTCCAAAGCTTATTTATGTGTTAAGCCGGGAAACAATAAGGTTGTCGGATTAAAGGGTATCTGTTTCTACTAAGGGCGGGTGAAGTGAAATAAGATTTTTAAACCGGCGGTGTTCAATAGCTATAATTAGCCATTTTAACCCCTGTCCGGTAAAGAGCATGTAACAGCGTTTTACCTGCCTTATTTACATCGTTAAGACCTTAATAGAAAATGCTGCCAACAGTTTTTCCTACCTTATTATATGCTATACCGGGAAATGAATCACCGGCGTAATAAACCGTAAACCCGCTTCCGGGTATCAATTTCCGCGCATTGGGGCGCCTGTTTTTATCCTCCGCCCTAAACCGACGATATAGAGCATATCCTGTAACAACAAAAGATGACGGCTCTCATGGAAATCAGCGGCACCGAAAGCAACATAAGCCTGCAACAAACCCCGGCCCCGGATCAAGGCGATGCCCCTGGCCGGCCGCCAAAGCAACTTTCCCCGGAAGAAGAGGCCAAACTGGCCAAAATGAAACAGCGCGACCAGGAAGTGCGCAGCCACGAACAGGCCCACCTGCGCGGCGCCGGCAGCCTGGCCCGGGGCGGTCCCGATTTTGACCTGG
>WGCN01000149.1 GCA_015493745.1 Calditrichales bacterium | reverse complement strand
GGCTGACGGCTAACGAGAGTCCCGGATTTCACGGTGCCGCGCTTTCCGGAATGACGGTTGGCCCGGCCCCACCCCCAACCCCTCCCCGACCCTCGGGGAGGGGAGTAGTGTATGGGTAATCGCGTTAACCCCCGGATTCATCCGGGTGGATGGAAGGGAGGTGAATTTCCTCCGAATCCGTTTCAACGGATTGGCTGACGGCTAAGGGGTATCAGATTTTCCGGCGCTAGACTTCCCGAAATGACGGATGGTACTGTAAGTGTCATTCCGAACGAAGAGAGGTATCTTCGGTGTGAGAAGTTTTACCGTTGTCCATTGGTGTCCGGCCCGGGTTGGGAACTCAGCCCCCGGCCCCTCATCGATTTTCGGGGAGGGGAGTGTGGCGGTACGATCTTGTTTTCGGATGTACTTTTTCCCGTTAATTCGCGGCTCTTTTTGCCGGGTAAAGTTCCACAGGTTATATTCCGTCTAAAACAGGGAGAAATTGTATGCGACTGATGATTTTACTGCTATCGGCTCTTTCACTGGCGGCCCGGCCTCAACTGCCGGCCACCGAGTTTGCCGCCCACCGGGCAAAGGTTCTGCTCCAAATGGAGAAAAACAGCCTGGCGGTAATGACCGGCGCCAAGCCGCTTATGCGTAATAACGATATAGAATATCCTTTTCGACAAAACAGTGATTTTTTCTATCTGAGCGGCTATGATCGTCCGGATAGCCGTCTGATTTTGATCAAGGGAGATCAGCCGCGTTTTATTTTGTTTGTCGAGCAGGCCGGCCCCCACAGCGGTATCTGGAACACGGCGCCTTATTCCCCTGAGGAAGTAAAAAAATATTTTGCTCCGGACACCGTCTATTCCCCGGATCAATTTGAAGAAATTCTTAAGCAGGAACTGCGCGGGAAAAGCACGGTGTATTATGATTTTACCGATCATGATCTCGGAGAAAAGATCAGTGAAATCGTTTCCGCCCCATGGGGACGCTATCCGAAGACTTTGCATGACTTTACACCTTTGGTGGCCGAGGCCCGGCTTATTAAATCCCCGGCGGAAATAGCGATGCTGCAAAAGGCTGTCGATATTACCAACGCCGCCCACCGGGAGGTCATGCGCGCCACGCGTTCCGGTTTGTTCGAGTATCAGGTCAACGCCCTTATTACTTTCATCTACCGCTCCATGAACAGTCCGCGCGACGGTTTTCCGTCCATCGTGGGCAGCGGCCCCAACAGCACCATCCTGCATTATGAGAAATACGACCGGCAGTTGGAAGACGGGGATATGATGGTGCTGGACATCGGGGCGGAATATGGCATGTATTCGGCGGATGTGACCCGTACCATCCCCGTAAGCGGAACATTCAGCCCGGAACAAAAGGACATCTATGAAATCGTTTTGGCGGCGCAGCAGGCCGGCATAGAGAAAACCGCGCCCGGCGTGGGCTTTGGCGAGGTGGGCCGGGCCAGCACCAGGGTGATTAGCGCCGGACTTAAACGGCTGGGTTTGATTACCGATGAAAACAGCCGCTGGCAAACGCGGGTCTGGCTGATGCATGGTGTAAGTCACTGGCTGGGGCTGGATACCCATGACGCCGGCAGCTATCTGGCCAGGGAGGGACACGGTGGCCGTCTTTTGGAGCCGGGCATGGTTTTTACCGTGGAACCGGGCATCTATGTTTCCGCCGACGCCCTGGAGAAGATGGATAAGATTTTTGGCCGCTATATTTCCGCCGAAGAGCTGACCCGTTTTAAGGATGCCGTGCGTCCCGCCGTGGAAAAATATAAAAATATCGGGGTGCGTATCGAAGATGATATTCTGGTTACCGAAAAGGGCTACAAAAACCTTTCCGGAGAATCGCCACGCACGGTAAAGGAAATAGAAAACCTGATGAAAAAATCCTCAGCCTATCTGAAATAGCGCGTTATGCGGCATACACGTTTAAAGGGAGATATTCTTCTTCTTACAACGGCGGCCATTTGGGGCAGCGGATTTGTAGCGCAACGTATCGGGGCGGACTTTGTCGGCCCCTTGTTGTTTAACGGATTGCGGTTTGGCCTGGGCGCGGTGATTATCCTTTTTTTTGTTATGCGGCGCGGGGAACGCCTTAACGGGCGGGTCTGGCGAATGGCGGCATTGCCGGGCACATTCCTCTTCCTGGCCGGTGTATTGCAACAGGCGGGAATCGCTTCCACCACGGCGGGAAACGCCGGGTTTATCACCGGCCTGTATGTGGTTATTATACCTCTGATTCTGGTTTTTTT
>WGCN01000148.1 GCA_015493745.1 Calditrichales bacterium | reverse complement strand
GTGTTTACCTTTATAATCATTGGTTTGGGACAATTATTTAATTTTTAATTTCAGGAGAGAACATGAAACGGATTGTCTTTTTTGTCATCCTCTTACTATCCATGGGCACCGTAACCGCGCAAGTGCTTACCCTGCAGGAATGCGTGGCCATTGGTCTTGAAAACAATACCAACGTCAACATATCCCGCAACAATCTGGAAACCGCAGACTTTGACGTCACCGGCAGCTTGCGCGGAATCCTGCCCACCGTATCCGCTTCTGTCGACCGTAGCGAACGCGAGGATGGGGCTTCCGAATTCCTGGATATCTCACCTGTGGGTGTAGACAGTCTTGGCAATGTTATATATGAACAGAAGATTCGTAAAAACCCGGCTTCAAACCGTTCCTCAAGCGCGGCCTCTTTAAATATCAGTCAAAATGTGCTCGATGGCGGGATCTGGTGGAATCAAATCCGTAAATCGAAAACAGATCAGGAAGCAGCCCTGCGCCAATACGAGAGCGACCGTCAGTATCTGATTCGCGATATCGAAGAAGCCTATCTGAACCTGTTAAAGCAGGAGAAGCTTTATGATGTGTACCAGGTGGCTGTTGAGCGCAGCCAGGAGCAGTTGGATCGCACGCAAAAGATGTATGAGCTGGGCTCCAAGGCCAAACTGGATGTGTACCAGACCAAGGTGAACCTGGGAAATGACCGCATCAATCTGCTGACTCAAAAGAATACGGTGGAGGATGCCCGGCGCAACCTGAACATCCTGATGGGTCGCAATCCGGCCACACCGCTTAAGATTGCCTCGGTCGATGAAGTGATCGAGAGCCTGCCCGGAACCGAGGAACTGGTGGGAACTTCACTGGAAAACCAGCCTATGCTTAAGAAAAATAAGCTCAACATCAAATCCAGGGAACTAAGTACCTCCCTTTCCTACGGATTGCTCTGGCCGCAGTTTTCGCTTTATGTCAGCTACAGTCGTTTCCATGAGAACTTTGAAAAAATCTATACCGATCTGGATCAGAACTACCGGCTTTCCTATGGTTTAAGTGTCAGTTGGAACATCTTCAACGGCCTTAACGACTATGTGTCCATTCAGAAGTCCAAGATTGCGGAAAAGACGGCCCGGGAGAATTTTCTGGCCTACAAGCGGCAACTGGAGGCCAACATTCATCAGTTGTATGAAAACTACAACTCCTATGTGGAAATCATAGACATCAACCGTGAAAACCTGGCCGCGGCCAGGGAGGAACTGCGTCTGGCCCAGGAGCGCTATCAGATCGGTTCCGGTACCTCGCTGGATGTGCGCGAAGCCCAGGTTAAGCTGACCCGCGCCGAGGAGACGCTGATTTCCGCGCAATACAATGCCATGATTACCCTCTCCAAGCTGGATGCGGAACTGGGTGTGATCGAGCAAAAAATAATGGCTCAACAATAAACCGTCTCAGACGGAGGAAAAACAGATGAAAAAGTATCTCATATTCGGCGGCATATTTATTGTGTTGGCAGCGGTAATATCCCTGAATCTTTTAAAGGAGGAAAAAGGGACGCCGGTCACCTTTGAGCAGGTCACACGAGGTACGGTCATCAAAAAAGTCACCGGATCGGGACGTATAAAACCGGCCATGGAAGTAAATATCAGTGCCAATGTTTCCGGCAAAATACTGAATATTTACGCCAAGGAAGGCCAGCGGGTAAAAAAGGGTCAACTGCTGGTACGGCTGGACAGCGAACAATACACGGCGGCGCTAAAGCGGGCGGAGTCCGCCCTGCTGGGCGCCCTGGCCAACGAAAAAAAAGCCCAAAGCGATTATAACCGCAACAAAATGCTGTTTGAACAGCAACTGATCTCCCCGGCGGATCTTGAAGCCAGCGAAGCGGCGCTGATGGCCGCCCGGGCCACCCGCGAACAGAACGAAGCCTCACGCGATGAAGCCCGTGATCAGCTTAACAAAACCAAACTATACGCTTCCATGGACGGCGTGATCACCAAACTGAACAAGGAGGTGGGCGAGATGGCCATCGGCGCCACCTTTCAGGAAGACGTCATCATGGTCGTTTCCGACCTGTCGGTGATGGAATCGCTGATTGAGGTGGATGAAAACGAAGTGGTCAATATCCAGATCGGCGACTCGGCCGACGTGGAACTGGACGCTTTCCCCGATACCCTTTTCCGCGGCTATGTCACCGAGATTGCCAACTCAGCCATCACCAAAGGGCTGGGCACCCAGGAAGAGATTACCAACTTTGAAGTAACCGTCACCATCGACAACGCCGCGGCGCGTTTCCGGCCGGGTATGAGCACCACGGTGGACGTCTATACCCAAAGGGTGGATGATGTGGTGCGCGTGCCGATACAGGCCGTTACCGTGCGCGAAGCGGGCCGCCTAAAGAAAAAAGAGACCGTGGAAGACCGCCCGTCCCGGAAGGAAAAGAAGGACAAAGACAAAATGGTGGAAGTGGTTTTTGTGGAGGAAGAGGGGCTGGCCCGGGCCAAGCCGGTTAAGCTGGGCATCAGCGACGATGACTATTACCAGGTGATCAGCGGACTGAACGAGGGCGAGCGGGTTATTACCGGCCCCTTTAAAATTCTGAGTAAACTGCTTAAGGACGGCGACAGGGTTTCGGAGAAAAAGGAAAAAGAAAATGCTGATTGATATCCGCGCTCTTAGCAAAAAATATCTGTTGGGAGCGGTGGAGGTTTTAGCCCTTAACGAGATAAGTCTGTCGATTGAGCGCAATGAATATGTGGCCATCATGGGCCCCTCCGGCTCCGGAAAATCGACGTTGATGAACATCATCGGCTGCCTCGATGTGCCGACCGCCGGTTCCTACACCCTGAACGGCCAGGCGGTGGCCAGCCTCTCCGACGACGAACTGGCCACCATCCGTAACAAGGAAATCGGTTTTGTTTTCCAGACATTCAACCTGCTGCCCCGGGCCGACGCCCTGCATAACGTGGAACTGCCGCTGATCTACAAAGGCGTCCCCAAGGCCGAACGGCGCATCATTGCCCGGGAAACCCTGGAAAAGGTGGGCCTCGGCGATCGCATGGATCATAAACCCAACGAACTTTCCGGCGGACAACGGCAGCGGGTGGCCATCGCCCGCGCCCTGGTCAATAATCCCTCCATCATCCTGGCCGATGAGCCCACGGGCAACCTGGACTCCACCACCGGTGAGGAGATCATGAAACTTTTTGCCGATCTGAACGCGGCGGGCAATACCATTATCGTGGTTACCCACGAAGAAGAAATCGCCCGCAAAAGTAAACGTATCATTCGTCTGCGGGACGGGCGCATCGTCTCCGACGAGGCGGTGGAGCACGAGGCCGCCGTATGATACGCGACAGTTTTGCCCTGCTGGGTGAATACACGGGCATGGCCTGGCAGTCCATCATTGCCCACAAGATGCGCTCCATTCTGACCACCCTGGGTATTCTGATCGGCGTCACCACCATCATCACCATCTGGACCACCATTCAGGGGCTGAACACCTATATCGGCTCCGTGCTCAGCGATATCGGCAATTCGGTCGTCTACGTGGAAAAGTATCCCTGGGTCATCAAGGGCGATTTCTGGAAATACCGCAACCGCAAAAATATCGGCTGGCGCGAATATGAAGCCATCCGGCGGCACAGCCGTCTGGCCAGGGCCGTAACGCCGCAGGTGGTGGCCAGTCGCGTGGCGGCTTATGATGACAAAAAGCTGGAACGGGTAGCCGTGCTGGGTACCACCGAAACCTTCACCGAAACCGGCAGCGTTACGCCGGAAAGCGGCCGTTTTTTTACCGGGGCGGACATACGCAACAAGGCGCGACTTACCGTTCTGGGGGCGCAACTGGCCGAGGAGCTTTTTAAAAAGAGCAACCCGCTGGGAAAACGCATCCGCATCGGCGATCTGAAATACAAGGTCATCGGCGTGCTGGAGCGGCAGGGCGATTTTTTCGGCCAGAGCCGCGATAATTTTGCCATCGTGCCCATCGGCACCTTTCGCAACGTTTACGGGCAGCAACGCGGCCTGCAAATTGCCGTATTGGCCGCCACTTCCGCGGAACTGGAGGATTTGAAGGAAGAGTTGCGCGGCATCTTGCGCCAAACGCGCAAGGTTCCCGCCGCCGAGGAGGATGATTTTGCCATCAACCAGATGGATCAGCTTACCGGATTTTATGAAGACGCCACGGCCACGCTTTATGCCATTATTTTCATCATCGCCGCCATCTCCCTGCTAGTGGGCGGCATCGGCATCACCAACATCATGATGGTCAGCGTTACCGAGCGCACCCGCGAGATCGGATTACGCAAGGCCGTGGGCGCCAAAAAGAATAACATCCTCAGCCAGTTTTTGATGGAAGCCATCGCCCTTTCATCCATCGGCGGCGTGGCCGGCATTTTGATCGGCCTCCTGGCCGGTTCATTGATCTTAAGTCTGCTCAAGGTAACCGGAGGCGTGGACCTCAGTGCCATATTTGTCGGTTTCGGTTTTTCCGCTTTTGTGGGGGTGGTCTCCGGCTTTTATCCCGCCTACAAGGCGGCCACCATGAATCCCATCGATTCCCTGCGTTATGAATAAGGAGGGCTGATGTTACGCGAAAACCTGGCCATTGCCTTTCAACAACTCAAATCGGGAAAATTGCGTTCCATGCTGACCCTGCTGGGTATCACCATCGGTATCGCCACGGTCATCTCCATCGTTTCCGTCCTGGAGGGCTATTTTGCCAATATAACCCGCGATCTGAATGTACTGGGCGCCAATACCTTTCAAATTGAGAAGAACGAACGGATCGCCGGCATCAACATGGGGCCGGACAAAAAGAAATACCGGCCCAATATTAAAAAAGAGCTGGCCGCGGAAATCCGTGAAAAATGCCGTCTGGTGGCCCTGGTAGGCGCCGAGGAGTGGCAGGGCGGACAGCGCATTATCTACAGAGACAAGCATACCAATCCCAACATTCAGGTGGCCGGCGGTGAGCCGGAATTTTTTCCCAACAACGGCTATTTTATCGGCCGGGGCCGGGCTATTACGCGGCAGGATAACATCAACAACCGCCGGGTGGTGGTGCTGGGTATGGATGCCGTTGACGTGCTTTTCCCTTTCGAGGAACCCATCGGCAAAACGGTAAAAATCGCCGGCACCCGTTTTAAGGTGATCGGCCTGATTGAGGAGATGGGTTCACAAAGCTTTGGCGGCTCCAAGGATAATATCGTGGTCATCCCCTTGACAACTTTTGAGGACGTGTACGGCCGGGAGCGCTCGGCCAACATCACGGTCAGCGTCAGGGAAGGCGTGGATTACCAACAAGCGGTGGACGAAGTAATCGGCGTGACCCGCCGCTTCCGCAAGGTGGGGCCGGGCGAAGAGAATAATTTCAGCATATTCAGCAATGACATGCTGGTGTCCACCTTTGATCAGATCGCCGGCAGCATTCAGCTTGCCGCCACCCTGCTGGGCATGATTTCACTGATCGTCGGTTCCATCGGCGTTATGAACATCATGCTGGTAACCGTTACGGAGCGCACCCGGGAAATCGGCATTCGCAAGGCGGTGGGCGCCCGGCGTGCCGCCATCCTGATGCAGTTTTTGCAGGAGTCGGTTATTTTAAGCCTGATCGGCGGGCTGTTGGGTATTGTTCTGGGATTTTTGCTGGCCGGATTTGCTGCTGCTCAACTGGATATCCCCTTCGTGGCCCCGGTTTGGGCTATTGTGGGCGCCATACTCACCACGGCCGCGGTGGGCATACTGGCCGGATTGTACCCGGCCTACAAGGCGGCCCGCATGAGCCCCATCAACGCCCTGCGCTTTGAATAAAGCGCGCCGCCGCCCGGCCCAAATCCGTTAAAACAGATGGCGGAATAGTCTGCTTCTGGCACCCCCGGATAAATCCGGGGGTTAACCTTTTACCCATACCCTACTCCCCTCCCCGAAGCCCGGGGGTGGAGCCGGGCCGTCCGTCATTCCAGGAAGCGCAGCGCCGGGAAATCCGGGACTCCCGTTAGAGATCATTGCAATCCGTTAAAACGGATAGAGAGATAGTCTGGCTCTGGACCCCCCGGATGAATACGGGGGTTAATGCTACTGCCCTTCCCCTACTCCGAGTCTTAGATTTATCAAGGAGAGGATTCCTCACTGCGTTTGGAATGACGCTAAAAAAGGAGAGCCTTTCCGCCGCACGCGCTTCTAATTTCTCCCCGAAGCGGTGGCTTAATGAATGGTGTTGGTGCCGGGGTGCATAAAAAAGCCGTCTAGGGAATTAGGGTTTTCCCGGTTAAAAATCAGCGAGGAGGTAAAGGCCTTCATATCTTCCAGGGTAACACGGGTGGAACCCAGGGACAGG
>WGCN01000147.1 GCA_015493745.1 Calditrichales bacterium | reverse complement strand
GCCCGTAGGGAGTCAGATATATATCCAGATCGATGGTATCGCCCTCCTTTTTAGGGATCAGCGGAAAGAACAGGGGTTCATGATCCACCGCCGAAGCGCGTACCATCAAGGTGGCCTGATAGGGCACCTTCAGTTCAAAGCGGCCGTCGTCGTTTACCGGCGCTCCCGCAGCGCGGTCATAAATGGCGCCGGGCGTTGTAACCCGTACATGAGCCATCTTCAGGGGTTGCCCGTCCGCGGCGTGCAGGCGGCCTTTTACGGTGATCCGGGAGCTGTCCCCGTTGCAGGCGACGGTCAACAGGATAAGAACGGCCATAAAAAAAAGACGCATATTGTAACCTCCGGTTAGGAAAGGTCAACAAACTATACGTTTGGCCGTAAAAGATCAAGGGCAAAAAAGTACCCGCGCGCGGGGCGCGGGCCGAAAGCGGCAGGCGGTGGTTTTAGTGGCCGTAGCCGCTAAAAAATTCTATGCGGCTGGGTAAATCATAGGCTGGCCGGGGTTTGCTGATCAGCCAGCCCGGGTTTTCAATAACGGCATTCAGCCAGGCGCTGTCATCAAAATCCCCCTTCTCCCAACCCGGTTCTTTCTTGCCGGCCGCCAGCCAATAACGGTCGGTAGCGACAAGGTTTTGCCACTGTTTACCCTCACGGGCGGACAGCAGCACATTGGCCATGGCCCTCTTACCGGTATAATTACGTACTTCCAGGGCAATGACGTTCCGTCCGGATTTTAAAAGACTGCTGATATCCCACTCTTTGACGCGTTCGTTTTCCACCAGGGCCGAAAGGGTTTTACGGGCGAACACCTCTCCCACAAAACGGCCATTCACATAAAGCCGGGCATGGGAACCGGAAATCAGTTGAATCCGCGCCTCATCCGCGCGATTGTCCGTCATAAAGGTTTTTCGCAGATAAAGCACGGGCACGGCCTGTTTGGGATCATCGGTAGGCAGACCGATAAAGGGAGTTGTCAGCTGGCCGTTAAAGGAAGCGTCCCCTTTTTGCAGTTCGTCGGCTTTGACCCGCAGATTCACGACTACCCGTTCCCACAAAGCGGTCATGCGCTGTAAATTGTGCGGTAAATTTGTTTTTTTCCATAAAACGGCATATTCCCCGCTAAGCGCCTCAACCTCGGCGGCCAGGGCCCTGGCCCTTGCGCTCAGTTCCTCCGGGGAATAAAGCGCGCTTACGGGCAAAATAAAATCCTTGTCCCGTCCGTAGTCATACATATCCAGTTTTAAACGAGCCAGGCGCCCATACCAGCGATACAGACGGGCGGAAAAGTCGAGATAGGCCACGTGGTCGCCGTTACGCGGGGGCCGGGCCTTTTTCAGCAGGGCCAGCACATCCTCCGCCTGGCGCGGCAGGGCCGAGGCCCGGCGCAGTTCGTTTATCTTATCCCCGGCCAACGGGTAAAAAGGCTGACTGACCATGCTCAGCCATTCGGCCCGATCGGACATATCATTCAACAGGGCATAGACCGCGCCATAGAGCGGCCCGTTGCCGCCGAGGAAAAAATCGAAAAAGTGCCGGTTAAAATCCGCCTCGCCGGTTTGGCGCACATTCCAGCTCACCGCCCCGGAAAAGGCGTTGCCATAGTAGTTGAGCTCGCGCAGATTCATGCCGCCGTAATCGCCCCAGTTGGAAGTGATGCTGCCCAGGGCGCCGTTTTTATATCCCTGAAGGGTCAGGGTGCGTATATTGGCCAGGGCGTCGGTGATGTTGGGGAAAAAGCGCCGCCAGTTATGAATGCCCGGCGAAACGATAAAGGCGCGCCCGGCCTTGCGGAACAGCTCCACCGAGGGATATTCCTGGCGCGGATAGTAGTGCCAGTCAAACATGATGATATCATCGGGGATTTCCGTCAATATCTCGGGATGCTTCAGGATGATATCGCCATACATCATCACTTTTTTGCCGTGCTTTTTCAGCATATCATAAACACGGCGGTAATGCGCGGCATGCACGCTGCCCAGGCCGTTGCGCCGGGTAAGCGCCGCCGTGGCGTGCTTGCCCACATCCCAGGACTCATCCGCGCCGATGTGGAAGTAGACGCTTTTAAAAACAGGGACGATTTCATCGATCACCTTTTCCAGAAAAGCGTAAGTGGCTTCATTATTTACCTGCAGCGAAGCACCGCCGGGGTATTCCGCCAGGGAACGGTATTTGTCTTGAATCAGCAGATTCTCATAATGTCCCAGGGTTTGAAAGATGGGAATGATCTGTACATGAAAGGAGTCCGCATAGGCTTGCAGCTCCCGCCATTGTTGCACGCTGTACAGGCCGCGTTCCCGGCCGATATCGGGATAGCTGCTAAAGGGAAAGAGGTCTTCCAGATAGGGCATGTACACATTCATCTTCATGGAGGCCAGAAAGCGGATGATTTTCCTTACATTTTCCGGGGTGGAAACCTGGCCGCGGCTGATATCATCGGTGATACCGCGCATCTTCATATCCGGCCAGTCGATGAGCGTTAGCTCCGGCAGGCGCCGCGAAGCGCGCCAAACCTGCAACAGACTTTGCAGACCGTAAAAAATACCGGCGGCATCCGTAGCCATTATTACGGTTTTTTCTTTCCCGATGCGCAAAACATAAGCCTCTTCGCGCGTACGGATCTTTTGGGCGGCCGGACTGTTATCCGGGGCAACCAGCCATATATTGGCCGCTTTTTTATCACCGGAAATAACCTTAAGCCTGAACTCGCTCTCCCACACCGTCTTTAAGCGCAGGGCTTCATTTTTTAAAGCCTCTTCCGCATAGAGAACGATCTGTCCGGGCCGGGAAAAGCTTTGCTCCCCGGATTCCACGATTTGCGGCACGGGTAATATATTCACGGGATTCCCTCTTTCTGCCTTTGAAGATAAAATTAAAAAAAACAAAAAGATAGCCATGTTACGAAAAAAGATGGATGTGCGCATGCGGCCTCCTGAGCGGATTAAAAGGAAAATCATAAATTAGGGATATTTTATTAAGACTCCAACAACTTAATAATTTGACATTAAACGATCCATTCAGTATTATTTTATATAAAAATCCATTCCGCAAAGGACTTTGTTTCAGCTCCGGTTCGGATATAATGATCATAACGTTAAAAGGAGGAGCGGTGACATGAAACCTAAAAAAATACTTGTTCCGGTAGACTTCAGTTCCTTCTCGGAAGCCACTACCCGTTATGCCCTGGACTGGGCGAAAAAATACCAGGCCGAGGTGACCCTTTTTCACGTTATTGTGATGTATGAAGCGGATGTCAATGAGGAGGTACATTTGCATCAACTGGAACTGCTGATTAAAAGCCGGGAAGATGAAGCCATCGCCAAAATGGAGCGGCATAACAGCAGGACAAACAACAAGGATATACCGCTAAAGAGCGTATTCCGGCGCAATGTATCGGCAGCCAATGCCATTCTGGAATATATCGAGGAAGAACCCCATGATCTGATCATCATGAATACCCATGGGAAAAGCGGTTTGAAGAACCTGATCTATGGCAGTGTGACCGAGAAAGTGGTACGCCTGTCCCCCATACCGGTCGTCACTTTTCATACACCGCCGGAAAGCCTTAATATCCGCCGCATCCTGGCTCCGGTAGACTTTTCCGATAACAGCAAAAAAGGGGTGGAGATGGCCCAGGTACTGGCCCGTGAACATGGCGCGAAGATCGACTATCTGCACACCATAGAACAACAGTTGCATCCCTCGTTTCAGGTGATCGGTATCGAGTCTATCTTTATTCTCAATCCGGAATTGAAACAAATCAGCAAAGACAAGCTGAAGGAGTTTTGCCACTCACCGGATATCGAATCCGAATACCATATCATCGAAGGCCCGTCGGCGCCAACCATCGCCGATTTCGCCGGGGAACATGACACGGATCTGATCGTCATGGCCACGCATGGCTATACCGGTCTGGATCATCTGTTGATCGGTTCCACAACCGAGAGGGTGGTGCGCATGGCCGGCTGCCCCGTTTTAACCGTGGGACGCGAAGACAAAAAATAAGTATCTTTTAAGCGTCCGGGATGTTCACATTAATAGTGATGCGGGGATTAATGTGTTGCCCGGGCGCTTTTTTCATGCCGCGGCCTATATTCCCGTCAGATGATAGATATCCACCTCCTGCTTCAGGCCGGGATTGAGAAACACTTTTTGCCCACTGTTTCCCGGCAGGATGATCTGCCAGTCCCCTTTACCGTTGCGCTTTACCGATCCCCAAATCTTTCTTTTCCGGCTTTCGGAAAAAATCTCCCAAAAGAGATGGCCAAACCAGGCCCGCCCCTCTCCGTCCAGCCAAAAGCCGGGAATACGCCAGCCGGTTTCCACGGCAACATCCCGCAAAGCCCTTTCCCGGAATCCGTTGGCCTCCAGCCGCCGCAGGAACAGTTGCCGGTAATCCCGGCCTTCATAGCGCAGTTCATGAACCGTCCGCTTGATCCCCCGGCCCAATATGATGTCATCAAAAACCTCACTAAGGGCGTCAAAGTCCTTCTGCCTGTTTTTCATCTGTCCCCGCCGATTGTCGTTTGCCCTGTTTTTCCGTATCTTTCAGTAATTAAAAAACAAAACGGAAGATGCCGGAACAGGATATGCCGGCATACCTTCCCGATAAATATAATGAAGCGTCCCAAAAATACAGAAAATTTCTGATGTTTGTTTTTATCAGCCACCTGTTGCTTACACTCCTTTACGCCCTTTCCACCTGGATGTATATATCCTATTTTTACAACAACACCGATTTATGGCGACAGCGGGTAAAAATCCTGTTTCACACAGCGGTTTTCTTACATATTTTCTATTTTTTCGGTTTCCTGTTTAAATATGACCGCATCCCCATCGCCAACAGTCCTGAGGCACTGGGCACCTTTGTGCTGCTTTCGGCGATAATCTATATCGCGTTCGAGAAACGCGTGAAAGAGGAGAGTCTGGGCGCTTTTCTTTTGCCGCTATTTACCATGATCATGTTTCTTTCCGCCCTGATCCCGCATAACCCGGACAACATCAGTCCCACTCTGTTTAAGGTATCCTTCGAGGTGCATGTGCTCTTTATGCTGGTCGGCTACAGTGGCTTTACCCTCTCCTTTGTTTCCAGCACGCTATACCTGTTGCTGAACCATCAGTTGAGCCAGCGCAAGGCCGGACTGTTTTTCAGACGCCTGCCCTCCCTGCAATTTTTCGAGCGTATCAGCCGTTTCAGTATTGACGGGGCGCTTTTTTTTATATTTCTGGGTTTTGTTACCGGCAGCTATTTCGGTTTTCAGGTCTGGAGTATTGAATTTCTCAAAGATCCCAAGGTGATTTCGGTCTCGGTGACCTGGCTGATCTATGCCGGTCATTTTATCATTCGCCACACCAAAAGCGCGTCGGATAAAAGCCTCTCCATCCTGGCCATCAGCGGTTATCTCTTCCTGATCCTTTCCTCGGCGATAAGCCTGGGGCTGTTACATTCACTTCACAATTTTAATTAGCCATGTTTTTCAGTGCTTGTCATACGCCGCTGCCCGGGCAGTTAAATAAGTCCTTCCGCTACGAGTCTTTTTACGATGCTCCCCTGGAAGAGCCCGTACTGGAGCGTTTTGCCGTTGTTCTGGAAGACCATCTGTTAATTTTCCTGGTCTTGGAACACCCTCTGGCTCCCGGGAAACTGGCTGCTTTTCTCAACCGCTCCGGTCTTGCCACGGAGACGCCTCCCTGCCAATGGCAGACCAACGACCAGGCCGTTGAGCTTTTTTTTGAAACGGCACTGGATATTTCCATATCCATGCCCATAGACAACCGGTTACGCAGCATACGCCAATCGATTAGCATACTGGAACAACATACGGCATACAGCCCGTTTATTCACAATCTGTACTGGCGTATTTTATGGCTGTATGAAAAGATACGGCTTGAGTTTGACTTTTATAAAATCCCCACCAATCCGGCTAAAGCCTTTAGCCAGTTGGTCAATAAAATCTACGATCCCAACACCCATCCGCAACTGGCCCTGGCCGGAAACTCGAACGCCTTGCATCAACTGTTCCGGGAAACCGGCAGCCACCGCTTTTCCAAAATTCTCTCTTACCGGGCCGGGCAAAACGGACAGGTGGTTTCCTATTTGGAAAAGCTTACCGGGGATGTCTTTCTCATCAGCGACGATATGGACAGCGGCCATGTGATTTCCCACTTGAAACAGCAACTACAGTATACCCGGCTGCCGATTCTGGTCATCTGTAATTCATCCACTTTGCAAAAGCAACTGGAAAGAAGTACGGATATTTTTTGCTATACCCTCAATGATCTGGAAAATATCGTACGCGGTTACCACAAGGAAAAAGAGCAGCTCATAAAACAGGCGCGGATCATGTTCGGCAAAGAAACCGACGCTTTCTTTAACTGGGCCTCTTCGGGCAAAATGGACAATTTTATGGGCATTATCAGCCGTCATCCTTCCATGTACCGTCTTTTTGAAACGATTGTCAGGGTTTCCCCCAACAACATCACCGTATTGATCGAGGGGCCCAGCGGTACGGGTAAGGAGTTGATTGCCCGTTCCATCCATCGTTTAAGCAACCGTAAACATCAGCCCTTCGTTACGGTAAACTGTAGCGCCATACCGGACAATCTTCTGGAAAGTGAACTGTTCGGCCATGTGAAGGGAGCCTTTACCGGTGCCGTGGCCAACAAAATGGGTCTTTTCCATGAAGCAAACAACGGAACGATTTTTTTGGATGAGATCGGCGAACTTTCCGAGTCCCTGCAGGTCAAGCTGCTACGCTTTTTGCAAAACGGCGAGATCCGGCCCGTGGGCGGAAATCAGACCATCCATATCGATACCCGTCTGATAACCGCCACCAACCGCGATTTAAGGCAGAGGGTCAGGGAAGGTCTGTTCCGCAGCGATTTCTACTACCGGCTGAACGTGGTCAGGCTTTCCCTGCCCCCTTTAAGAGAGCGCAAGGAAGATATCAAGCTTCTGTGCACACATTTTATCCATTTCTTCAGCCGGAAGTTTAACAAGGAAATCGGCGGAATCGAAGAAGAGGCACTGCGCAAACTTTCCCTATATGATTGGCCCGGAAATGTGCGGGAATTGGAAAATGTTATCGAACATGCCTGTGCCATGACCCTGGGCAGTATTATCACTCAAGAGGATTTACCGGAATTGCAGGCCTCTTCCGCGGAATCATCTTTAAGCGATAAAAGCGGCCCGTTAAAAACACTTAAGGATATGGAAACGGAACATATCCGTAAGGCGCTTTTAAAATATGGCTCGAATTATGACGCCATCTGCCGGGAACTGGCCATCAGCCGCACCACCCTCTGGCGTAAACTCAAGGAATTGAACATCTCATAAATATTTCAATCTGAAACAATCCGGTTTCAGATTGAAACATCCGCATTTTATCCCGCCCCGTTCAATACCATATAACCTCCTGTTTTTTTAACACTTATAAAAAATATACATCCCTTTGGCACGGTGTTTGTTCATTAAACGAACAATGACATTCATGCCGGGGAATCCAATGTAGCCGGCGGGCTTCTTCTACAAAGAGGGGAAAAGCTCGTCGGCTTTTTTTAAAGACCGCATACACATTAAGCATGCCGATTAATCCCTGGCACATCTCCATATCCCCATTTCCTGACCGGCACCGCTTTTTACACTGATTTTTCTGTTTTCCCGGGGACTGTACAATTTTTTTCCCCCCGCTAATCTTTTCTAACTCCATATAGCATAATGACGAATACGAACAGCATGAATTATTTAGATATGACACTTAAAAAACAAAAAGCGGACGCCATAAAAACCGAAACGACCGGACTTATTGATATATCCGTTGACGGGCTGGTGATGATCGATACCAATGGAATTATTCAATCTGTTAATCCGGCGATATCGGATATGTTCGGGTACAGCGAAGAGGAGCTCATCGGCCGCAATGTCTCCATTCTGATGCCGCTTCCCCACCGGGCCATGCATGACGATTATCTCAGGGATTATACAAACAGCGGGGTCGCCAAAATCATCGGCATTGGCCGTCGTGTGGATGCGATCACCAAAGAGGGTGAGATATTCCCCATTTATCTTTCGGTGAGCAAAATAAAGCTGGGTAATACTTTATACTATAGCGGCATTATTCGTGATATCCGTTATCAGGAACAGATGAAAATGGAGCTGAAAATTGCCTCGGAGGCTTTTCAGACCCAGGAAGCCATTTTTATCACCGACGCCTCCACCCGTATTGTACGGGTAAACAAGGCCTTTACAAAAATTACCGGCTATAGCAAGGAAGAGGCTATTGGCCAGACCCCCCGGTTATTGAAATCCGGAAAACATGACAAAGCCTTTTATAAAGAGCTCTGGAGCAGCCTTAACAAAAAGGGACACTGGGACGGTCAAATATGTAATCGCCGTAAGGACGGCACTTTCTATATTCAATATGTTACCATCTCTTGTGTCACGGATGAAGAGGGAGCGGTTCAATATTATATTGCTCACTTTTTTGATATCTCCACCATAAAAAGGAATGAAGAAAGCTTAAAGCTTAAAGCCAGCATGGAAAAGGCGCAATCAAAAATATTGCGTCTTTCCCTGGAAGCTACATCGGTTGAGTCCTTTCTGCAAAATGCTCTCGAGGAGCTACTGAACGAGATACCCTGGCTCAGACGGCAAAACAAGGGGGGCATCTTTTTGATTAACGAGGATGGGGATGAAGAGTATCTGGAACTGATTGCCAGGCATAATCTTCATCCGCAGATTGAAAAGCAGTGTGCCGGCGTAAAAATGGGGCATTGTCATTGCGGAAAGGCCGCCCTGGAACAAAAAGTACAATTCAGCAACTGTGTGGATTCCCGGCATGAAATCCATTTTGAGGGCATGGAAGATCATGGCCATTACAATCTGCCCATCATGGAGGATGGCTATCTTTTGGGTGTACTGGTCATATATCTTGATGCCGGACATATCTATTCCGCGGAAGAAGAGGCCTATCTGTCCCAGATTTGCAATGTACTTAGTATTGGCATCTCACGCCGCACGGCCGAGTCCAACCTGACCGAAGCGCTTTATAATGCCGAGATGGCCAAGAAAGAATTACAGACCACCCTGGCCGAAGCCGAACAACTGCGCATGACAGCCGAAGAGGCCACCAAGGCTAAAAGCCAGTTTCTGGCTACCATGAGCCACGAAATCCGCACCCCCATGAACGGAATACTGGGAATGAGTGAATTGCTTTTACAGACCGATCTTAACGAAGAGCAAAAGGATTTCGCCCATTCCGTTTACAGTTCCGGTGAAGCCCTGCTCTCCATAATCAATGATATCCTCGACTTCAGCAAGATCGAGGCCGGTAAAATGGATATGGAGTATATCGACTTTGACCTGCATGAAATGCTGGATAGTTTCAGTGATCTGATATCTTTTAAAACAGAGGAAAAAGGGCTGGAGTTTACCTCCTTTTTGGCGCCGGATGTTCCGGGATGGGTAAACGGTGATCCGGGACGATTGCGGCAAATACTGATAAACCTGGCCGGTAATGCCGTTAAATTTACCCATGAGGGGGAAATCTGCGTCAGTGGTGAATTAAAGGAAGATTTCGGCAACAGCTTTCAGCTTCTGTTTAAGGTACGCGACACCGGCATCGGCATCCCCCCGGACCGGCAGGCAAAGTTGTTTCAGGAATTTACCCAGGTAGATGCTTCCACCACGCGCAAATATGGCGGTACCGGCCTGGGGCTGGCCATATGCAAAAAACTTTCGCAAATGATGGATGGTGAAATTGGCATAGAAAGTGAACCGGGCAAAGGATCCACCTTCTGGTTTACCGTTCGCCTCGGCAAAGCCAAAAGCACTCCGCACCGCAAAAACCTTAATCAGATAAAGCTTGACAACCGACGCGCCTTCATTGTGGATGATCACCACACCAATTTAAAAATCCTTCGGCAACAGTTAAGCGCCTGGGGATGCCGGGTGGAATCTTTCGATCACCCCCTGAAGGCCCTGAACTATTTAAAAAGCAATGACGATACCTTTGATTTTATGATACTCGATATGCAGATGCCCGAAATGGACGGCCATCAACTGGGTATGGAGATAAAAAATATCGGGCCACACAGCCGGACCCCGCTGATTATGCTGACCTCCATTTCCGGCCGCGGCCAGGCACGCCGCCTTAAGGATTCCGGCTTTGCCGCCTATCTGACCAAGCCGATGAAACAAAGCCAGCTGCAGGCCTGCATAAAAATGGTTCTCAGTCATAAGCCGCAGACCGGAGATATCATCACCCATCACAAAATAAAAGAGCACAAACGCAATACCGCCCGGATTTTACTGGTGGAGGACAATAAAATCAATCAAAAGGTGGCCCTTAAAATGCTGGAGAAACTGGGCTATCAGGCCGATGTGGCCAATAATGGCCGGGAAGGCTGGCTGGCCTGCCGGGAAAAAACATACGATATTGTTTTGATGGATTGTCAAATGCCGGTTATGGACGGATTTGAAGCCACGGCACAGATACTCGGCGAACAGTTAAATGACCGGGAACCGGCCATTATCGCCATGACCGCCTTTGCCATGGAGGGTGACCGGGAACGGTGCCTGGCCACAGGGATGAAAGACTATATTACCAAACCGATTAACCAGGAAGAATTACGCAAAAAAATCCATCGCTGGTTAAACCGGTAAAGCCTGTATCCGTATACGAATATTTTACACCCTAACAGATATAAACCAATTTTCAGGCCAATCTTACCTTAACCGCTCCATGGACGAATATAAAATCCACTTTTTTGCATCAAATAAATGGGGATACTTTGAGGGGAACTGTTTCATCAGCTAAATTGATTGAAAGCATAATAGACGGATTTATTATCACTGAGGTGGATGGAACTATCACCTCTCTAAATGACAGTGTCTGCCAATTGTTTGGTTATAATAAGGATGAGCTTACCGGCCGCAATGTCTCCGTTTTAATCCCCGATACCAGCGCCGCGAAGCATACCACACATATCAATAAATACCTAAAGAGTGGCCGGTCGGAAATAGTAGGCCATGGCCGGGAGGTCAGCGGCCGGCATAAATCCGGAGAAATCTTCCCCGTTTTTGTTACCATAAGCCGTTTTGAACTAAAAGGACAAATCTTTTTCCACGCCATCGTCAGGGACATCCGCGAGCAAAAACGGATTGAGAATGAATTGCGCATCGCAGCGGAATCCTTCAACAGTCAGGAGGCCATTTTTATCACCGACATGGATGAAAACATCATCCGTGTTAACGAAGCCTTTGTGCGGATTACCGGCTACAGCCGTGAAGAGGTGATCGGTAAAAACCCGCGTATTCTCAAATCGGGACGGCATAACAGCTCCTTTTACCGGAATATGCGCCGCTCCTTAAAGGAGCACGGTTTTTGGTCGGGCCAGGTGTGGAACCGCAAAAAGGACGGAACGGTTTATATCGAACATGCCACCATTTCCCAGATAAAAGATAAAGAGAATAAGCCCCTGCATTATGTCGCCCGTTTTATTGAAATATCCGAAAACAAAAAGGCGCTGATCAGTGAAAAGCAGCAATCCACCCTAAGCCTTTTACTGCGCATTTCCCTGGAGCCCACCGGTATCGACCACTTTCTGGAAAAAACCCTGAATACCATGCTGGAGAACATTCCCTGGCTTAACCTTCAGGACAAAGGAGGTATCTTCCTGTATGATGAAAGCCGGAGTAAAACCGGTGCCGTACGCAATCTCAGTAAAAAGCACATCACTACCTGCCGGAAAATTGCCGATAAAAAATGGAGTTCTTTCTTACAAAGCGGCTCAAAGGCTCCGCATTGTAACCCCTCTCCGGTGAACAACAATCAAGAAGGCCATATCGATGCCTACGGCCATTATTGTCTGCCCGTGCTTGACCATACCACCCTTTTGGGTATTATGATCCTTTATTTGCCCCCCGGATATCAATTCGACATAGAAGAGCAGCGTTTCCTTTCCCAGATTTCCGATATCATCGGGATGGGGCTTACGCGGCGTATCGGGCTGGACCAGCTTACCGAGGCCCTGCACCAGACGGAATCGACAAACCGACAATTGCAAAGGGCGCTGCAACAGGCCGAGGAGTTACGGCAAAAGGCGGAACAGGCCGCTCTGGCCAAATCCCAGTTTCTGGCCACCATGAGCCATGAAATCCGCACGCCGATGAATGGCATCCTGGGCATGACCCAGCTTATTCTGCAGGCCGATCTGGATGACGAGTTGCGTGAATACACCACCGCCGTCTATAATTCGGGAGAGACCCTGTTATCCATCATCAACGATATTCTGGACTTCAGTAAGATCGAAGCCGGCAAACTGGCCCTGGAGGATATTGATTTTGACCTCAGGAATGTTCTGGATACTCTTACGGATATTATTTCGCTGAAAACAGAAGAAAAAGGGCTGACTTTCGGTATTCAGCTTGCCCCGGAAACCCCTTTATTTTTTAAGGGTGACCCGGGACGCCTGCAACAAATTCTGATCAATCTGACCGGCAATGCCGTGAAATTCACACAGCAGGGGGAGGTTCGTGTTCAGGGGGCGTTAAAATCGGAAACCGCCGAGGCTATCGAACTTGTTTTCCGCGTATCGGACACGGGCATCGGTATCCCCGAAGCCAAGCAGAAATATCTGTTTGAGGAATTTACCCAGGCGGATGCCTCTACCACCCGCAAATTTGGCGGAACGGGATTGGGACTGGCCATCTGTAAAAGGCTATGCTCCATGATGGGCGGAGAAATCGGACTGGAAAGCACTCCCGGCAAAGGAAGCACCTTTTGGTTTACCGTAAAGTTGAAACGGGCGGACAACCCTTCCCGGTTTCACAACCTGAATCAAATAAGTCTGAAAGATAAAAGGGCCTTCATTGTAGACGACCATGAAATAAACCGTAATATTTTAAAGCACCAACTGGAAAACTGGGGCTGCCGGACGGAGCTCTTTTCAGATCCGCACCAGGCTCTTGCCTATCTGAAGAAGAGCGGAGAGGTCTTTGATTTTGTTATCCTGGACATGCAGATGCCCGGTCTTGACGGAGAAATGCTGGGCCGGGAAATCAAAAGGCTGCCCGCTTTACACAATACCCCCTTAATCATGCTCACCTCTATCTCCACCAGAGGACAGGTAAAAAAACTCAAAGAGGCCGGATTCAGCGGTTTTTTAACCAAGCCGGTAAAGCTACGCCAGTTGCGTTCCTGTATCAAACAGGTGTTAAATCCCCGGCCGGTGCAGGCGGCCGCTCCTCATCCCTCCCTTCCCGCTTCCACCGGAAGTAAACGTGAATATCAGTTGCTCTTGGTGGAAGACAACAGCATCAATCAAAAAGTGGCCATGAGTATGCTGCGCAAACTGGGATATACCGCCGAGCTGGCCGTCAACGGCCGGGATGCCATAGAGAAAGTCCGCAATGCGAACTACAGCCTTATATTGATGGATTGCCAGATGCCGGTAATGGATGGCTTTGAAGCCACCCGTAAACTTGTAAACGACCTGTCGAAAAAAACTCCGCCCATTATTGCCATGACGGCCATGGCCATGGAAGGTGATCGCGAAAAATGCTATGCCGCCGGCATGAAGGATTATATCAGTAAACCCATAAACCAAAACGAGTTAAAGAACAAGCTGCAAAAATGGCTCTCTGCCAACGCCTGATCCCCGATATTTTTTACCGGTTGCCCTTTATATCCTCCGCTTTCATTTTGAACTTAGCGCTATCTTTCTTAAAATTGAGAATAGAAATCATTCCCGAAAAAAATCATGAAACAAGTCACCGACAGGTGTTATTTATTTGTAAATGCCTTTAAACATTCCACGGATGCGGTACTGATCACCGATCTTGAAGGCAAGATCATTGAAGTAAATCAGGCCTTCTGCGATCTGTTTGGCTGGGAACACGACGAGGTGATTGGTAAAACACCCGGTATCCTGCGCGCCCCGCAAACCAGCGATTCCTTTTACGAACGTATGTGGCAGGCCATAGAGACCAAGGGGGAGTGGAAGGGCGAAATCGTCAACAAAAGAAAAGACGGTTCCCTGATCACGGTACTTCTTTCGATCACCCCCATCATTGAGGACGGCCAAAAGGTCGGCTATATGAGCATCGACATAGACCTGACCGAACAAATCCGTCTCAAACAACGGGCCGAGCACGCCGAGCGACTGGCGGTAATCGGTAAAATGGCCGCCAAAATCGCCCATGAAATTCGCAACCCCCTGGCCTCAATCAGTTTAAATGCCGAAATCCTGGATGATGAGTTAAAGGCCGAGGAGATGGACAAGCAGGAAGGACACACCCTGCTTAAAGCCATCATCAGCGAGGTGGACCGTTTAACACACCTTACCCATGATTATCTGCAATTCTCAAAGATGTCTGTTTTGAACCCGGCCCCTATCGAAATAAATACTTTCTTAAAAGAACTGGTTCACTTCACCAGTGGAGAGGCCCAACAGAAAAAGACAGCCCTGCGCTTCACCCCCCAAAAGCCACTGATGGTTTCCGTGGATGAAAACCAACTGCGGGTTGTTCTTTTAAACCTGCTTCGAAACAGCATGGAGGCCATGGAAGACGGCGGTGAAATTGAAATCTCTCTTGAAACACGGGAAGAGACCTTCCTTATTCACGTAAAGGATAACGGGCCGGGGATTCCCGCAGAAATTTCCAATAAAATTTTTGAGCCCTTTTTCTCCAGCAAGGATCTTGGAACCGGCCTGGGTTTGGCCATAAGCAAACAGATCGTCAACGCGCACAACGGTTCCATCTTCTTGGAGCCTTCAACCGATACCGGAGCGCACTTTATCATTTCACTACCCTTGAGATAACATGGACACTATAAAATATAATATTCTGGTTGTCGATAACGAAGAAGCCATCCGTCACAGTATAGCACGGGTTTTACAAAAAACGGGCTATGATGTTCACGAGGCTCGTAATGGCAGGCAGGCACTGGATATTCTGACCGGGGGTGACTTTGCCCTGGTAATCAGTGACAAAAACATGCCCCATATGGATGGTATTGAGCTTTTACAGGAAGTAAAAAAAGAGCATCCCATAATCGAATTTATCATGATCACCGGTCATGGCAGTATCGAGGATGCCGTTAAGGCCATGCGCATGGGCGCTTATGATTTTATTACCAAACCGTTTAAAAAAGATGAATTGCTTCATCTGACGGGCAAGGCTTTGGAACGTTACCAACTGACCATAGAGAACCGCCGTTTACGTCGGCAGCTACAAACCATTCAGAGCGACCGATACAATTTTATCGGTCATAGCGAAGCGGCCCGTCATATTAAAAACCTGATTACACGTATCGCCCCTACCCCCTCCAATGTGCTTATCACGGGAGGCAGCGGTACCGGTAAGGAAGTGATCGCCCGCCTGATACACAGTCACAGTGACCGGGCCGACAGAAGCTTTGTGGCCATCAATTGCGGCGCCATCAGCGACAACCTTATTGAGAGCGAATTGTTCGGCCATGTACGCGGCTCCTTCACCGGGGCCATCCGGGACAAGGAGGGTATTTTTACCGTGGCCGGTGACGGCACCTTGTTTTTGGATGAGATCAGTACCATTCCGGTAAACCTGCAGGTAAAACTGCTGCGTGTTTTGGAAGAGCATGAAGTACAGCCGGTGGGCGCCACCAAATCCTTTCCCGTCAAAGCGCGCATTATCGCCGCCACAAACCGTGATTTGCGTCAGGAGATCGCCGCCGGCCGCTTCCGGGAAGACCTCTATTTCCGCCTTAATGTGATCGAAATTGATGTCCCCCCCCTAACCGAAAGGAGCGATGACATTCCCCTGCTGGTCACCTGGTTTATAAAAAAAATGAACCGGGAGCTCAATAAAAATGTACAGGGGGCCAGCGCCGAAGTGCTGCATATTCTGCAAAGCTACAATTGGCCGGGTAACGTGCGGGAACTGGAAAACGTCATTGAAAGGGCCATGATTTTTTGTGATGACGAACTGTTAAAGGTTGAACAGCTGCCGGCATTTTTCACCGACCAAAACAAGGAGCCGTTGGGCCTCAAAGCCGCGATTCATTTCTTTGAACGCAAACATATTCTTTCCGTTCTGCGCATCACCAAAGGCGATAAAAAAGAAGCGGCCCGTTTGCTAAAGGTGGGGGTTTCATCGCTTTATCGTAAAATGGCCGAACTGGGGATAGATGACACGCTTATTGGCAATGGGGAATAAACAGGCCCTGATCGGTTTGCCGCATCTCCAGATCCGGGCTGACATAGGGAATGCCGAGCGATAAACCACGCAGGATCAGCAACACCCCCAGCACAAAAGCCGCCGCCGGCAAGGCTTTTCGTATCCACTGGCGGCGCTGCAGGGTTAAACGCTTTCCGGCAAAGGCCACAATCATCAATGCCGGTATCGTTCCCAAACCGAAAACGACCATAAACCCGGCCCCGTATAGCCCGTCTCCGGAAGCCGCCGCACCGGCCAGCGCCGTATATACAAGCCCGCAGGGTAAGTAACCGTTAAAAAAACCGATGGCCCACAGAGCGGGATAGCTTTTTTTACGAAACAAAGCTCCTATGGTTTTTTTCCATACCGTACTTTGATTAACAACCGCCAGTAGAGGATCCAGGGGGAAAAAGAGGGTGGCAATCACGATTACGCCCAGGGCGATGGAGAGCAGGGACTGGAAACCGGCCAGGGAAATCAAATGACCGATGGAGCCAAAAATTAAACCCATAAGGGCATAACTGAAAAGGCGGCCGCTGTTATAGGTAAGCCGGCTTATGATAAATTGTGCCGGGGTCTGGGTTTTATTTTGCGGCAGGGCCAAAACAATGGGGCCACACATTCCCACACAATGCAGGCTGCCCAGCGTGCCCAGTACTAACGCGGTAAGCATCTTAAACCACGATTATCTTTTCCAGAAAATACTTGTTTTCTCCGTCATCCCAGCTAAACTGCAACTTCCATTTTCCCTGGTAGATACCGGGGAGGTCTACCACCTGTTTCAGGGAATTATCCACCTTTAACTCGACACTAAAATCCAGCTTGGAATCGGAAGGGCGGAAAAAACGCAAGATGCCGCTGACCGGTTTCCCGGCAAAAGAGGCCGGCAACTCGATATAAAAGCGCCCTTCATCCTTATTGTAAACCAGTTTGGGCTCACTCTCCAGCCTGAGCGCATTTTCCACCTGGTCTATTTTTTCCTGATAACGGATGGATTTTTCATAGTAATTGCTTGTAACCAAATCCGGCTTATGAAACGTTGAAAAATACCAGGCCCCTAATAAGGCCAGTACAAAAAAACCGTAAAAAATGGCGATCCCGTAGGGCCATTTTTTATTGTGCCCCTGCTTTTTATTTGAGCTCATTCAAATTCTCCGGCGCCAAAAAGGCTGTGTTAACCTGATCTAAAACATTTCCCTGTTCATCCAGAACCTGTATTGATATGTTGTTGCGTCCCGGTATAAGATCCTTTTTATCAAAGGTGATTAATAAGGCTGATTTGGAGATCGATGCCTTGGGTGCAACGATATTCCCGGCGGCAAGTTTCAATTTTCCTCCGGGAGACAGCAGTTTAAAAAATACCGGGATTTCTTCAAAGGTTTTATTAACGACTTCCAGTGTATAAAGGTTCACAACATGGTTATCGTTCGTTATGGTATACATGGTTCCCGGCGAACGTAAAATGGTTGTTTCGATGGGACTACGTGTAAAAATAAGATAGGTTAGAAGTGTAATCAGCAAGGTAAGAATAACGGTGTAAACCATTACCCTTGGCGTAAATATCTTATGATCTCCGGAAACTATGTTGTTATAGGAGGCATATTTTATAAGACCCGTGGGTTTGCCGATCTTGGTCATCACCGCGTCACAGGCATCCATACAGGCCGTGCAGTTTACACACTCCAGTTGCGTACCGTTGCGGATGTCTATCCCGGTGGGGCATACTTCCACACACTGGTTACAGTCCACACAGTCTCCCTGATCCGGGGGCGGGGCTGTTTTTTTGGAAAGACGTCCCCGTTTTTCTCCACGCTTAAAATCATAAGAAACAACAATGGAGCTTTTGTCCAGCAAAACCGACTGGAAACGGCCATAAGGACAGACAATAACACAAGCCTGTTCACGAAACCAGGAGAATATAAAATAAAAGACCCCGCTAAAAGCCAGCACGGCTATAAAACCGGCCATATGATGCGCCGGCGGTTCCGAGATAATTTGCAGCATTTTTTCACTGCCGACAATATACCCCATGAACATATTGCCGATCAGGAACGATATGCCGAAGAAGATCAAATGTTTTAAAGCTTTTTTAAAAAACTTCTCCCCGTTCATGGGCATGGCGTTTAACTTACGCTGCTGACGGGCGTCCCCTTCGATCAGGTATTCTATTTTACGGAAAACCATTTCCATAAAAACCGTTTGCGGACAGGCCCAGCCACAGAACACCCTGCCGAATACCGCCGTAAACAAAACGATGAATATGACAAAGGCTATCATCGCCAAAAGAAACAGGTGGAAATCCTGCGGCCAAAAGGCAATCCCCAGGATAACGAACTTACGCTCCAGGAAATTCAGCAATAACAGCGGTTGACCGTGAACACGGATAAAAGGCCCTGCAAAAAACAGGGCCAGTAAGAACCAGCTGAAATAAGTACGTGCGTTGTAGAATTTCCCTTGCGGTTTTTTTGGATAAATCCAGATACGTTTTCCGGATTGATCCACCGTGGCAATATGATCACGGAAGGAGTCCTGTTTCCCTTGTTTTCCAGCGGGGTCCTGATTCATCGATTAATCTCCGTATGCTTCTCCCTGCGGTGCCTTACCGTTGGGCGGGTTTGTCCCTTTCAGGCTGTATACATAACTGGCTGCCTGTAAAAGACTCTCCTCCGGTAAAACAGGCTTCCAGGAGATCATACCTTTGGTGGGTACTCCGTCCTGAATAACCTTGACGATGGCACTAAAGGAGCCGTCACCATGCAACCAATATTTATCTGTCAAATTAGGCCCGATGATACCTTCTCCTTTTTGACCGTGGCAGGCCGCGCAGTTCTGCACATAGATCTTATGGCCGCTTTCCAGAGCCGCCGTGTCGGTAAAAGGTTCGTAATGAGCGGGCGCTTCTTCCTTTACTTCCTTTGTTGCAGCCACAACCGGTGCCGTTCCGCCCTCAGGAGATTTTTGATCCGCCACTTCAGGCGATTCCGCTCCTTTTTGGGCCAGCGGCGAAACATATCCCGGTATCCCGGAAACCTCGCTGGTTGTGGGTTTCCAGTTGGGATTCATCTCTTTGTTGTACTCGGCCACCTGCAGATCACCCATGCCCAGGACATGATAGTACAGTAAGTACAACACCCCCCAGACAATGGTAAAATAGAATAAATTCAACCACCAGGGTGGCAACTTGTTATCCAACTCCTGAATCCCGTCATAATTGTGATCCAATAGTTTTCCATCACCTTTAGACATTTTTATTCTCCTTTGGTTACAGAATCATCTTCCAATGGAAGTTCCGCCATATGCTTTACCTTGCGCTTGGGCATGGTAACCACCCAAACGGTTACACCGGTAAAGATCAGGAAGAACACTATCAGGGAGATCATCGGAAAGATGCCTACTCCGTTTATACTTTCCAGAACATGGCGTATCATACGCGCATCCTTTCTAAATAAAGGCGCTCTTACTGAGCGCCTTTGCTTCCTTTAATATCGGTGCCCAGGCGTTGCAAATAGGCAATCAGGGCAATGATTTCCTTATCGGAATCCACCGTAACGCCCTGGTCTTTTAAGTTGGCGGCAATACGGCCGGCCTGAGCCTGCAAATCGGCAACCGCCTGCTGATCAAAACCTTCCGCATAGGGAACACCCAGCGTTTGCATGGCCCGGATTTTCGCCGGTATATCCACGCTGTTTATGGTGTCTTCCAACAGCCAGGGATAGGGCGGCATGATGGAACCGGGAGACATTTTTCCGGGATCCATCATATGGTTGTAATGCCAGGCATCGGGATATTTGCCGCCGATGCGATGCAGATCGGGACCGGTACGCTTGGAGCCCCACAGGAAGGGATGGTCATACACAAATTCACCTGCTTTGGAATATTCTCCGTAACGCTCCGTTTCCGAACGGAAGGGACGTATCATTTGCGAGTGACAGTTGTTACATCCTTCGCGGATATAAATGTCGCGTCCGGCCAGTTCCAACGGTGTGTAGGGTTTTACACTTGAAATGGTCGGTATATTAGACTTCACCAGATACATGGGGATCATCTCCACGGCTCCACCGATTATGACCAGTACGGTGGCCCATACGGTAAGCTGACCGGCGCGGCTTTCGATCCAGCGGTGCCAATAGGTTTCTACCGGTGGCGGGCCTTCCAGAGCCGCGGCTTCGGCTTTCTCGTTAGCGATCAGAGAACCGGATTTGGCGGTTAGATAGAGGTTCCAGGCACCCACACAAACACCCGTCAAATAAAGCAGACCGCCAAAGGAACGGGCCACATACATCGGGATGATTTGCAGAACCGTTTCCAGAAAGTTCGGATATTGCAGAAAGCCGTCGGCGGTGAACTCTTTCCACATCAGGCTTTGCGTAAAGGCCGCCCAATACAAGGGCAGAACATAAAAGATGATACCCAGGGTACCGGTCCAAAAGTGAAAATTGGCCTGTTTACGGGAATGCAGCTTGGTGCCGAAAATTTTGGGAACCAGCCAGTAGAGCATACCGAACGTGATAAAGCCGTTCCATCCCAAAGCGCCTATGTGCACGTGGGCAATGGTCCAGTCCGTGTAGTGCGAAATAGCATTGATACTTTTTATGGAGAGCATCGGCCCTTCGAAAGTGGACATACCGTACGCGGTTACACCGACCACCATAAATTTCAGAATCGGATCTTCGCGCACCTTATCCCAGGCGCCGCGCAGGGTCAACAGACCGTTAAGCATACCACCCCAGGAGGGTGCGATCAGCATAATGGAAAAAGCCGTTCCCAGGGACTGGGCCCAGTCCGGCAATGAGGTGTAAATCAGATGATGAGGGCCGGCCCAGATATAAATAAAAATCAGCGACCAAAAATGGACGATAGACAGGCGGTAGGAAAAAACGGGCCTTTCCGCGGCTTTGGGCAAGAAGTAGTACATCAAACCCAAAAACGGCGTAGTAAGGAAAAAGGCCACGGCGTTGTGACCGTACCACCACTGGGTAAGGGCATCCTGCACACCGGCAAACATGGAATAGCTTTTCCAAAAGGTTACCGGTATCTCAAAGGAGTTTACGATGTGCAACATTGCCACGGTGACTACCGTTGAGATATAAAACCAGATGGCCACATACAGATGCCGCTCACGGCGTTTGGCAATGGTACCGAACATATTGATACCAAAAATCACCCAAATAACGGCAATCAGGATATCGATAGGCCATTCCAACTCAGCATATTCCTTGCTGCTGGTAAAACCGAGCACCAGGGTTACGGCGGCCAAAACAATAATTAACTGCCAACCCCAAAAGTGAATTTTGCTCAGCGTGTCATTAAACATCCGCGCCTTAAGCAGGCGCTGTATTGAATAATAGACTCCGGTAAAAATCGCATTGCCGGCAAAAGCAAAAATCACCGCGTTGGTGTGCAGGGGACGTAAACGCCCAAATGTCATGTAGGGTATGCCAAGGTTCAGAGCCGGATAATACAGCTGTATGGCAATGGTCAATCCCACCAGCATACCCACGATACCCCAAACAATGGTAGCTACCGCGAAATTACGCACGATGCGATTGTCATAGTAATACGTCTCAACCGCCATAAACTACTCCTCCTTCTTTGTATGGTTAGTACGAGTTTTATTTTCAGTGTTTTCAGAATTCTCGGTGTCATCAAAAAGCATACGGATTGCCGGCGTTACCGGATCATCAAATTGCCCGCTTTTTACGGAACGTATAAATGCCCATAAAAATCCCACAGCCACCACAAAACTGAAGGCCATAAGAATAAAAATGACTTCCAACGGTTAAAATCCCATTTTCCCGGCTGTAAATCGTGTAGCCAGAGTCGTGAAAATAACAACGGATATGGAAGAAAGCGGCATCAATATGGCCGAAACCAAAGGGGACAAATAGCCGGTAACCGCAAATCCCAGTCCGACAATATTATACAGGAATGATATTCCGAAACTTATTAACACGATACGATAGCCCATTTTTCCAAAACGCAAAAACTGCGGCAGCCAGGTAAAATGATCGGCATCTAAAATTGCATCGCAGGCCGGTGAAAACGCATTGATATCCTCCGAAATGGAGACCCCTAAATCACTCTGCTTCAGAGCGCCCGCATCATTTAGGCCATCCCCTATCATCAATGGTTTATCACCGGAATCCTGCAAGTGCAATATATATTCTCGTTTATCGTGCGGCGATTGATGAAACTTCATCGTCGCCTTGATATCCAATTTAGTAAATAAATTATAAAGATAATCTTTTTCTGACGCATTATCGCCAGTTATTAGTGATATTTTATAGTGTTCCTTTAATTGTAAAAGGAATTTCTCTATGCCGGGACGGTATTTATTCTTTATTTTAATATACCCCAGATAGCTGTCATCGATGGCGACAAAGACAACGGAACTGTTGGCCGGAAACGCAACAGGTTTGTTTCCGACAACATATTCTTTATTCCCCATTTTTACTTTATGGCCCCCCACTTCACCCTCTATGCCCTTTCCGGGCAATTCTTCAAACCGATCTACCGGCAGTGAACCGGCTTTGGCAAAGTGACCGGCAATAAAACGGCTTAAGGGATGTATGGACTGGGACGAAAGCGAATAAATCAGGCTCTTTTGCTTCTCATCCGCTTCAAAGGAGCAGGCCACTTCCGGCTTGCTTTGCCAGGTAAGCGTACCGGTTTTGTCAAGCACAATATGGTTAATCCCCCAAATTTCCTCTATGGCCGTGGCGTTTTTCAGATAAAATTTATTACGGCCGAACACACGCATGACATTGCCGAAGGTAAATGGAATCGACAGGGCCAAAGCACAGGGACAGGCGATAATCAGTATGGCCGAGATTACATCGATGGCTTTGTGCCACTCAACCTGATACCAGTAAATACCTGCCACAGCCGCTATCAATAAAATCACCAACGTAAAGTATTGGGCCACCTTATCGGATAAATCAGACAAGGGGTGTTCCTCTTCATGGTGGAACGTATCACTGTTCCACAATTTGGTCAGATAGCTTTGGGAGACATTCTTGATTATCCGTACCTGTACCGCCGGGCCCTGTAAACGTCCTCCGGCATAAACCATTTCATTTTTATATTTTTCCACGGGGTCCGACTCGCCCGTGACAAAACTATAATCTATGGACGCCCGGTCGGCAAGCAAAAGCGCATCGGCCGGTATCAGTTCCTGGTTTCTCAGTAAAACCACATCACCGATGGCCAGCCGTGAGATAGGTATCACCCGCGTATTCCCGCCCTCAACCACGGTGACCGAAACGGGAAAATAGGATTTGTAATCCCTTTCAAAAGAAAGGGTGGCGTAGGTTTTATCCTGGAAAAGACGCCCCAACAGTAAAAAGAATATCAAGCCGTTAAAGGAATCCAGATAACCGGGACCGCTTTGGGTGATAATTTCAAATACACTGCGTCCCAGCAGAACCGTTATCCCCAGGGCAATGGGTACATCAATGTTCAGAATCCGGCGCCGTATACCCCTGAAGGCGGAAATATAATAACCCGAAGCACTGTACAACAACACGGGAACGGACAGGGCAATATTCAGAAATCCGAAAATATATTTAAATTGGGGCGTTAAGCTATTGCCCACATCGAGATACTCGGGAAAATGAAGCAACATGGAATTGCCAAAGGCAAAACCGGCGATACCGATTTTGAGATAAAGACTGTGATTGGCCTTTTTCTCCTTTTTCTCATCCAGATCTTTTAAGCTTATGTGCGGTTCATAACCGATGGACGCCAAAAGTTCCACCAACTCCCGCAAAGAGATTTCACTGTCCTTAAAGGTAAAGCTGGCCTCTTTTTTAACAAAGTTCACCCGCGATTGCACGATAGCCGGATTCAGCTTGTAAATTTTCTCCAACAACCAAATGCATGAGGAACAGTGCATGGAGGGGATGTAGAATGTAACGCGGGACATGCCGGCATCGGAAAAATCCACCAGTTGACGAATAACCAGGACATCATCGAGATAGGCAAACTTTTCCCGGAACAAGGGCGTTTGCATGCTGGCTCCCGGATTTTCATCCAGATCGTAATAGGTGCAGAGATTATTTTCCTCCAGCATTTCATACACCAGTTTACAGCCATTGCAACAAAAAACCTTATCGTCCTTGACAATCCGCTCATCCGCGCAGGACTCGCCACAATGATAACACGATGTCTCTTTATCCGTCAACGTATATTGCATAACTCATCTGGTTATTCTTAATTTCCGGCATACATTACCAAAAGCGTGCCAGAAAATTATTTTTATTTAAATTAGCTGAATTTCCCCTCGGAATAGCCTTAAGAGCATGTTCAAGGTTTGCCCTGCCCCGTAACCGATTCTCATATCCTGGAATTCATTCCAACCGTCAAAGGGCTTATTAAGACAAAAATAACCTTTATTTTGGAGGAGAAAATAAGCAAGATCAAAGAAAAAACAAATTTCTTTTATAAGCATTCAGACCTTATCTGCAAAAGATTTACAGACGTGAAGATTCGTTTTTTCCCGTATTGCCACTTTTTATTATTACCCTAAGACTTCTATTCATTCTTAAATTTGAAAACCCGCCAACCACCATTCTCAGATATGAGAAAGTTTTTCACCCTAAAATGGCCCCAAATACCGTGTAATACCACTTTCCTCCCCTGAACCATCCTTGGCACTATTCTTGTATTACCTGTATGAAAACGTATGGAGCCAAAGTGTCAAAAAAGATCAACAACAAACGTATTCTTTTATTGGAACAGGATGTGGAGTTTCGTAATTCCCTGACACGTGTTCTTATGCGTGGGGCGTTCGATGTGTTTCAGGCCGGAACTTTTGATGAAGCTCTCGACTATCTGAAAAACATGCACCCCATGTTAATGCTTTTCGGCTTTGAAAAACCAACTTCCGAAAATTTATACAAAGTACGGACCCTGATCGAGCGGTTTGATAAAATGCCCATTGTACTCATCACCACTTTTGAGCAAACCGAATTGAGCGAAGATATAAAGAACCGCGAACACATCCATATTCTTAACAAACCCGTAAAAAAGGATCATTTGATCCGTACACTTGAAAAGCTTACACTGCAACAATTCACCTGATTCAACGCTTCTCTTTTAAAACAGTTAATAAAAACCAAAAATGCGATGTTATCAAAAGGTCTTGGGGTTTTCGCCAAAGGTGCCGGCCTCCTTATAATCCTCATTTTTTTATTTGCGGTCTGGCGTTACTATACCACCAGCGGTTTCGGCAAGGATTATCCTTCCGGCGGGCGGTTAACTCCGGCCCAAAAAGCCATGGATATCACCGCCTATGATTTTGATATTTATCCGCACCCGGAGAATCAGAGCCTGCGCATAACCCTGCGCGTCGACTTTCGTTTTCCCCAAAACATACCGGATACCCTGTTGTTTGATTTTATCGACGGTTATGATATCGTTTCTTTGAGGTTCGATCAGAAGCCTGTCACCGACTACAGCTACCATAATAACCGCCTAAGCTGGCGGATGCCGGTATCCGCTAAAAGTAAAAGGAATCACTACATCGTTATCCGTTATGGCGGCGTTCCGCCCCGGGCCAAACGGGCGCCCTGGCGCGGCGGCTTCGTATGGAAAACCGACCGGGCCGACAGCACATGGCTCACCCTGGCCTGCCAGGGTGAAGGCGGGAAGATTTGGTTCCCCACAAAAGACACGCAAACCGACAAGCCGGACAGCCTGACCCTGCGCATCACGGTTCCAAAGCCCTATATGGCCCCGGCCACGGGTCGCTTGCTGGCCGTCGACACTCTCAGGGACAGCCTGCGCTATCAATGGAAATCCCGCTATCCCGTAAGCACCTATGGTATCAATTTTGGAGTGGGACGCTATACGGCCTTGCGCGATACGCTGCACAGTAAACGCCCGCAAACCGTTCCCGTGATCTTTTACAGCCTTATCGGGGATACGGCAAAAAACAGATTCTTATTAAAACACCTGAAGCAATTGACACACGTGTTTGAGCCCTTATTCGGCCCTTACCCCTGGCCCGACGATAAACTGGCGGCCATGCAAACCCCCTATCTGGGCATGGAACACCAAACCCTCAACGCGTATGGCAACCGGCATCATTACCGGCGGATCGGCGGACATACCATTGACTTTTTGATGCTGCATGAACTGGCCCACGAATGGTGGGGTAATTTTATCTCCACGGCAGACTGGGCCGATTTCTGGCTGCACGAGGGCTTTGCCACCTATTCCGAGGCCTTGTATGTGGAACAGGTGGCCGGCAAAGAGGCCTACCTGGACTATATGAGAGAAAAGATGCACTCCATCCGTAACCATGTACCCATAATTGCCGGTAAAAATTTAAGCACCACCGAGGCCTATAACGGCGATGTTTATAACAAGGGCGCGGCCTTTTTGCACTCCCTGCGCTTTGTTCTCGGAGACAGCCTCTTTAAAAACATGCTTTATCATTGGGCCACCGATTCCACCACCCGTGGTGGTAAAACCGTGGTCACGGCCGATTTTTTAAAACACGTCAATCGTTACACACCGGCGCCCCAGGACAGCCTTTTTCATTTTTTTCTGAATACCACCCGCCGGCTTGAGTTTCAGGTGGATTCCGTGACCACCAACCGCTACCGTGTCCTCGTACCCGGTATCCGCTTTCCCCTGCCCCTTCAGGTGGGAACCTCCGCCGGTATTCAAAAGCTTACCATCCCCCCCGGAGGACTGATCATAGCCAGCAACGGTTATCCGGTGATAGACCCGGAAGATTGGTATTACAAAAAAGAAACTCTTTATACCTGGCAAAAATAATCCCCCTCTTTACTCCCGCACCCGGCTCCCGTTACCCGTCATATCCTCAAAACCGCTCTCCGTTTTCCAGGATAACGTTGAAATATGGATTTTTTTCGTTTTTTTTCTTTTTTTGATTTCAGGTTTTAATATGTCCGGCACTCCTTATTATATACTCTCATTTCTCGCCTCCAGAACAGTGAAAAATTAACGGAATTTAACGGCTTACAAAGCAAAATATTTGGCATTTGTGAAAAAATTATCTTATTTTATTTCGGAGTAAACAATCTTAATTAAAGATAAGGCACGTGAGCAGACATTAATCCTTTAACCTGAAGATATTTAGAGAAAATTCAACCGTAAACCAAACCGATAAGAGTTATGGCAAAAGAACAAAACAAAAAGAACAGCAGACGTGATTTTATTAAGAAATTGGGTATCGTCGGGCTGGGGTCCGCATCCATGGCTTCGATCTATTTTGATAAAAAGACCCTGGAGGAAAAGAAGCCCGGTGAAAAGATAAAGGTATTAACCACGGATAAAAAGGTCGTTGAAGTAAATGTCAGCGATATCATTCCGGTTGAGGAGGAGGTAAATACCGATAAGCTTCAGCACCGGGGACGAACGGGACTGGTCGGTAAAAAGTTTGTGATGGTAATAGACCTGGCCAAATGTAAAAATGCACGAAAATGTATGCATGCCTGCCAGTCCGTACACCAGTTAAAGCCGGAGCAACACCACATCAATGTGTTGCAAATGGAGGATGAGGTCAACGGCGCCACCTACTTTATGCCCAAACCCTGTATGCATTGTGATGAACCGCAGTGTGTCAGTGTTTGTCCCGTTGGCGCCACCTTCAAACGACAGGACGGTATTGTTTTAATCGACAACGAAATGTGTGTCGGCTGTCGTTTTTGTATCGCCGCCTGCCCCTACTCCGCGCGCAGCTTTAATTGGACCGACCCCAGGGATGCCGAAAAATACAAAGACGTCCCTTACGATGTAGAGCTTAATGTGCCGCAAAAACTGGGAACCGTAACCAAGTGTGCCTTCAGCGCGGACAGGCTGCGGGAAAACAAGCTTCCCTATTGTGTCGCCTCCTGCCCCAACGGCGTTTATTATTTTGGCGATGCCAACCAGGATTTTGTCACCAACGGCACCACCCGTAAAACCGTCCGCCTCAGTAAATTATTAAAAGACAATTCCGCTTATACCCTGTTGGCGGAATTGGGAACCAAACCCAACGTTTTCTATTTGCCGCCCAACAGAAAATGTGAAGAACCCCAAACAACATGATAATATTATGAACAAAGAAGCTATAAATACACTTTCTCTTTCCGAGATTGAGAACGACTTAACCCAGAACATTCAGTGGACCGTTCGCTCCAGAATTTGGATGGGTACCTTGCTTTTCGCCTTTGCCATCTGCCTCTATTTTTATGTACAACAGTTGATTTATGGCCTGGGTGTTACCGGTTTGCATGATTACGCCTCATGGGGCATCTATATTTCCAACTTTGTTTTTTTTGTGGCCACCAGTCTGGTCGGGATGTTGATCAGCTCTGTTTTTGGCCTGGCCAATGTTAAATGGATCAAACCGATTGCCCGGATTGCCGAAATCATCGCCGTCTCCTTTGCCATGGTGGCCGGACTGGTAATCATCACCGATATGGGACGTCCGGACAGGTTACTCAGCATTTTTGTCTATGGCCGGGTTCAGTCCCCCATCGTCTGGGATATTGCCGTGGTCACCACCTATGTGTTCATAAGCCTGCTTCTTTTGTACGTTCCTCTTATCCCCGACTTTGCAATGATCAGTGAAAAGAAAAAAGGCTTGCCGAAGCTCCAGATCAAAATATACAAGGCCCTTTCCCTGGGATGGGCCGACAAGCCGGAACAATTCAAAGTGATCAAAAGGCTGATTCAGACCCTTTTGGTGATTATCATTCCCGTGGCTCTGGCCATTCACACGGTTACCTCCTGGCTGTTCGCCCTGACATTGCGCCCCGGATGGGATTCCTCGATCTTCGGCCCCTATTTTGTTTCCGGTGCTTTTGTGGCCGGTGCAGCCGCCTTAATCATGGCTCTGTACTTTTACAGAAGACACTATCATTTGGAAAACTATATCACCGAAGAGCATTTCAACTCCATGGGCAAGATTCTGGTGCTTGTTTCCCTGATTTATCTCTATTTCAATCTAAATGAAATACTGGTACCCGGCTTTAAACCCGGCACCGCCGCCGGGGCTCATATCAACGAACTTTTAAGCGGCACGGAGTCAACGCTCTACTGGGCCGTGCAAATCTTCGGCCTGGCCATTCCCCTCATCCTGCTTTTAATCCCCCGGATGAGAAAACCCTTTCCCGTTACCGTTCTTTCCCTGATGGTTTTCGTGGGGGCATGGTTTAAAAGATACCTGATCGTTGTTCCCTCGCAACTGGAACCGTACCTGCCCATACAAAACGTTCCCGAAAGCTTCCATCACTATAGCCCGACAACGGCGGAGGTAGCCATTACCGCCGGTTCGTTCATACTGGTTTTGATAATCATGACCGTTCTTTCCAAGGTTATTCCCCTGATTCCAATCTGGGAAGTAAAGGAGGAATTGAAATGAAAACGATAAAAACCGGAATACTGATGAAAACAGCGTCCATCTTCTTTTTGACATCAACCCTGCTTCTTGGGCAGAGCCGGTGGGAAGTTCCCGCGGAGGCCAAGGATAAAATCAGCTTCCATATGTTCAATGAGGATATGGTCAATGAAGGGAGAATGCTCTACGAATCTTCCTGTGCCTCCTGTCACGGCACGCCAACGGAGGCCAACTACGCTTTAATGGTGCCCTCACCGGGCGATCCGGCCGGCGAACGGTTCCAAAAACAAACCGACGGAGCCCTGTTCTACAAAATCAAAACCGGGCGCGACCAGATGCCGAAATATGAAGATGTTTTTTCCGAAGACGAGATATGGAATATCATTGCCTATTTCCGCAGCCTGAACCCGGCTTATGTACAGCCGGTTCCCGATCTCGAAGGTATTGAGATACCTACGTTTGATGTTAAGCTTTCCTATGATGAAAATGTGGATAAGCTGGTGGTTAAAGTTAAAACCGACGGCGAAATTGAAGCGGGCATCGATGTGTCGGCCTTTATAAAAACCATGTTTGGCAAATATCCACTGGGAAAAACCCGGACAAACGACTTCGGAATTGCTTATTTCGATGTTGACCATAAAATACCCGGTGATTCCCTGGGTAACTTAACGGCCATAGCCAAGGTGCGAAAAGGCTACGGTTTTGACAAAACAACCCGCATACTGCCCATGGGAACACCCACCAAACCGTTAAGCGCCATTGCCGGAAGACATCTTTGGAGTACCGATGACCAGGCGCCCTTATGGCTGGACATCATTTTCCATGCGACAATCATATTCATTTGGGGCGCTATGTTTGTCATTATTTACCAATTACGAAAGTTGAAAAAATTAGCATAAAAAAGAATTTATTGACCAATCACCCTTTAAGTCTTGTAGAGTAAACATTATGAAACAGACCCGAAGAGAATTTATAAAGAGCTCGGCCGTAATGGCCGCCGCGGCCGCCGCCATGGTCAGCCTGCCGAAAACGGTTAAGGCCCGTGCCAGGGAAGGAGAACAAGGTTGGAAGTGGGATAAGTCGGTTTGCCGTTTTTGCGGAACCGGTTGCGGGATCATGATCGCCACAAAGAACGACCGCATCGTTGCCGTCAAAGGTGACCCGCTGGCCCCGGTAAACAGAGGCCTCAACTGCATCAAAGGCTATTTCAACGCCAAGATAATGTATGGCGAAGACCGCCTGAAAAAGCCCCTGTTACGCATGGACGCCGACGGTAATTTCAGCAAGAAAGGCAAATTCCGGCCGGTAAGCTGGAAACGCGCCTTTGATGAAATGGAAAAACACATGAAGGCCGCGCTGGATGAACTGGGGCCAACGGGGATCGCCATCTTCAGTTCGGGACAGTATACCATCATGGAAGGATACGCCGCGGTTAAGTTAATGAAAGCCGGCCTGCGATCGAACAACATTGACCCCAACGCACGTCACTGCATGGCCTCGGCGGTGGTAGGGTTCATTCAAACCTTTGGTATCGACGAACCGGCCGGTACCTACGATGACATCGAACTGACCGATACCATCGTAACCTGGGGCGCCAATATGGCGGAAATGCACCCGGTTCTTTGGTCGCGCGCTACCGAAAGGAAGCTCTCCAATCCGGATAAGGTAAGGGTTGTCAACCTGACCACATTTACAAACCGGACATCCGACCTGGCGGATATGGAAATCGTTTTCAAACCCCATACGGATCTGGCCTTGTGGAATTATATCGCGCATGAAATCGTCTATAATAATCCCGCCGCCATCGACTGGAACTTTGTAAAAAACCATACCATCTTTGCCACCGGCCCCGTGGATACCGGATACGGCATGAGGAAACCGGGGCACCCCAAGTTTACCGATTTGGAAAATGAAACCGTTCGGTTTGAAACCGAGAAGAAAATCTCGGCCAGCGAGGCCAAAACCCTCTCCTATCTCGGCTACAGGGAGGGGGATACCTTAAAGATGAACAATACCGCCAAGCCGGTGAAACATTGGTCTATTTCCTTTGAGGAGTTTAAAAAGGCCCTCAGGCCCTACGACCTCGACTTTGTGGCCCGTCTGGCCAAGGGCGACCCGGAGGAATCCCTTGATTCCTTCAAAAAGAAGCTTAAGACATTGGCCCGTCTGTATATGGAAAAGGGACGCACCGTTACTTCCTTTTGGACCATGGGCATGAATCAGCATACCCGCGGTTCCTGGGTAAACGAGCAGGCCTACATGGTTCATTTTCTGCTGGGCAAGCACGCCCAGCCCGGCAACGGCGCCTTTAGCCTGACCGGCCAACCCTCGGCCTGTGGCACGGCAAGGGAGGTGGGAACCTTTGCCCACCGCCTGCCCGCCGATTTGGTTGTGGCCAATCCCGGGCACAGAAAGTTTTCGGAAGATATCTGGAAAATCCCCGAGGGAACGCTGAATCCCAAGGTGGGCACACATCTGATGAAAATGCACCGCAATATCGAGGACGGTAAGATAAAATTCGCCTGGATAAACGTCAGTAATCCTTATCAAAATACAGCCAATGCCAACCACTGGCTTAAGGCGGCCAGGGAGATGGATAACTTTATCGTTTGCAGCGAGGCCTATCCCGGCATATCGGCCAAAGTCTCCGATCTGATATTACCGACGGCGATGATCTATGAAAAGTGGGGCGCCTACGGAAATGCCGAAAGACGCACACAACACTGGATTCAACAAGTCACCCCGGTGGGTGAAGCCATGTCCGACACCTGGCAGTTTGTGGAGCTTTCCAAGCGCTTCAAACTGAAAGAGGTTTGGGGGGCCAAGGCGATTCCCGGAATGGACGGCGGATTGCCCGATGTTTTGGAGAAAGCAAAAAAGATGGGCTACTCGGAAGACGACACCCTCTATGATGTTCTTTTCGCCAATGAGGAGGCCAAAAGCTACAAATGGCCCGATCCCGTGGGCGAGGGTCGCCTGAACTCGGAAGTGGCCGGAGACAAGCGCCATGTTCCCGGATCCGACGGCAAGGTGTTTACCGGTTACGGTTTCTTTATTCAGAAATATCTGTGGGAAGAGTACCGGCGTTTCGGCCTTGGCCATGCCCATGATCTGGCCCCTTTCGATCTTTACCACAAGGTGCGGGGACTCAAATGGCCGGTGGTTGACGGAAAAGAAACCTTATGGCGCTTTAACGCCAAATATGATGTTTACGCCAAAAAAGCCGGCACCGGCGCCTTTGCCTTTTACGGTAAGGCGCTCAAGGAAATACCGCAGGGAACGCTCCGGGGGCCCGTCGCCACCAGGGGAAAAATAAAACTGCCAAACAGGGCAAAGATATTTTTCAGACCCTATATGGATCCCCCCGAGATGCCGGACAGGAACTATCCCTTCTGGCTTAGCACCGGAAGGGTTTTGGAACATTGGCACAGCGGAACAATGACCATGCGCGTACCGGAACTTTACCGGGCTGTCCCCGAGGCCTTATGCTTCATGAATCCCGGAGATGCAAAAAAGCTGAACGTTTCCGACGGCGACAAGGTGTGGATTGAATCCCGACGGGGCAAGGTAAAGGCTCATGTTGACACAAGAGGCCGTAACAGAATGCCCGCCGGCACCGTCTATGTGCCCTGGTTTGATGAAAAGGTGTTTATCAACAAGGTGTGCCTGGATGCCACCTGTCCGATGAGCAAGCAAACCGACTTTAAGAAATGTGCGGTAAAAGTCTATAAAGTGGAAAGTTAAATGGCTTCAAGACGCAAGGTGATCGAGAATCTGTTTAAAAGTGGGGCCTTCATGGGGTTCGGCGGCCTGCTTTGGGGAAGCGCTGCCGGTAACGCGGCGGAAACCGAACTGGCCCTGAGACCGCCGGGGGCTTTTGAGAATGACCGGGACTTCGTTCAGGCCTGCATCAAATGCGGACAATGTGTGGAAGTGTGTCCCTATGACACACTGAAACTGGCGACTCCCGGCGACGGAAAAGCCGTGGGAACCCCCTATTTTAAGCCTCGGGAAATACCCTGCTATATGTGTACCGATATCCCCTGCACCCGTAATTGTCCGTCGGGTGCCCTGGATCTGAAACGATTGCAGGCAAAAGGATCTCAACCGTCGATTGATACGGCCAAAATGGGCATGGCCATTATCGACCCCAAAGCGTGCATCGCCTTTTGGGGCATTCAGTGCGATGTCTGTTACCGCGCCTGCCCTTTGCTCGATAAAGCCCTGATCATTGAACGCAAACGCAATGAGCGAACACAAAAACACGCCTACCTGTTGCCCGTAGTCAATGGCGACCATTGCACCGGATGCGGAGTCTGTGAACATGTGTGCGTGGTGGAAGAGGCGGCCATATCCGTTCTGCCGGTAAAGATCGCCACCGGCAAGGCGGGCGGCCATTACATTAAAGGGTGGGACAAAGCGGATGAAAAAAGGATGGAACTGAAGGAACCGGCTACCACCGATGAGGAGGATATTGAATCCGGCCTGAACTATTTAAACGAAGACAATGAGCTTTATTGAAATGGCGTCACTGAGAAAAAATAAATTTTTGATATTAAGAAGAGTCAGTCAGCTCGCCATTCTGGTTCTTTTTTTCGGCGGCAATTATTTCGGCTGGAAAGTCTTAACGGGAAACTACAGCTCCGCCAAAATATTGGATCGCATTGTACTCAGCGATCCTTATGCCGTTTTGCAAATGCTGGCCGGCGGCTATTGGGCCGCGGCGGATTTGCTGATCGGGGCCTTGATCGTCTTATTGTTTTACGCCATCATCGGAGGAAGGTTTTTTTGTGCCTGGGTATGTCCCGTTAATCTTGTATCCGACTTTACGGCCTGGAGTAAGAGAAAGCTGAACATAAAAAACAACAAAAGGATTGTTCTTTCCCGAAACGTACGTTATTATCTGTTGGCCCTTGGTCTGATAATTTCCGCCGTTATCGGTGTGGCCGCCTTTGAAATGGTCAGTCCCGTCACCATCCTTAGCCGGTCGATAATCTTTGGCGTGGGAGGCGGATGGCTTTTTATCACCGCTCTTTTTCTCTTCGACTGGGCAGTCGCGAGAAACGGTTGGTGCGGCTACCTTTGCCCCCTGGGCGCTTTTTACGCCCTAAACGGAAAGTACGGTCTTTTAAAGGTTTACCATGATAAGGACAACTGTACCCTGTGCAATGAATGTTTTTCCGTATGTCCCGAGGTTCAGGTTCTTTCACGCGTGGGAAAAAAGGACGGATACATCAAAAGCGGAGAATGTACCCTTTGTGCCAGATGCATTGATGTTTGCGAAGATAACGCGCTCAATTTTGCAATGAACTATATTAAAAACAATCATAACAAAAGATGAAAGATTATGAAAAAGACAGCACTTCCATTAATTTTGATTTTATTTGTGTTCATAGCCTGTGACGTCCCCAAACCCGATGGGGGAATTGATGAAGACAAGCTCGGCCTGATTGATGCCGATGTCATGTCCGAGGATACCGATCTGGAAACACGGCCGAAGTATCTTGGCGAGCGGCCCGGAGAAGGGGCTAAGTTCGAACGCTCCTTTGAAAACGCCCCTCCCCTTATCCCGCACACAACGGCTGGTTTTTTACCCATTACGGCCCGGCGTAATATTTGCCTCTCCTGCCATACGCCGGAAAAGGCCAGGGAAGTCAAAGCCACTCCCTTTCCGGAAACCCATCTGTCCGATATACGTCCACGCCTGATTCTCGAGGACGGTATTTACAAAAACCCGTCCGGGGATTTACAGGTTAAAAAGTTGCAGCAACTGAATTTTGCCTACTTCAATTGCTCACAGTGTCATGTTCCTCAGGCGGATATTAAAGTGGATATAAGCAATCTGTTTACACAGGAATTCAGAGAAAAGTATAACCTGTCCCATTCGGATTTAATAGACCGGCTCAGTGAAGGCATCGACAGGAAGGAGGACAAGAAGTGAATATATCCAGCCTTATTGTAAAAACATTGCCGGAAAAGTGTGCCGAAGCGGCGGCGGCGTTATCCGCCGGCGGCTTTTGCGAAGTTCATCATGCCAAAAACGGTACCATTATTGTTACCATCGAAGGGGAGGATGTGAGCGATGAGCTGCGTAAACTGAAACAGGTTGAGCAAAGCCCCTTTGTCCTCTCCGCCACCATGATCTATTCTTTTTGTGAAGACGAGCTTGAAAGCGAACGAGACAAGCTGAACCGTCATCCGGACTATCCCGACTGGCTGAACGATGACCGGGTTAAAGCCGGGGACATACGCTATAGCGGTGATTTGCGTAATCACGGTTTAAAGTAAAACCGTTTCCCTCTCCGGACCCGCAGCGCATATTTTTCATGGGTTGTCTTTGGCCATACCGGTTTTACCTGAGCAACACCACCTTTACCGTTTGCCGCCAACCGGCATCCGCGCGCACCTCCACAAAATAAACCCCGCCGGAATAACCATTCATATCCAGCGCCACGCGGCTCTCACCGGCATCGAACCAGGCCGGCGGATGCTTAATCAGCAGCTCGCCACGGACATTCCACACCGATATACGCAACCGTTCCCGTCGCTCCAGTTGCAGGCGCAGTGTGGTACGCGGATTAAAAGGGTTGGGGTATGCCGACAACAGACGCAAACTTCGCGGTATCGGCCGGGTTTCGGCCAGGGAACTGATCACACCGCTGTTCCTGAACACAAACAGGTTAACGCTGTACTCGCGCAGGGCCCGGCTCAGGGGGACGCCGCTATCGGGCAGGGCCAGGGTTTCGGTCAGCTCCAGTTCGGCGGTGGAATCATTGTCAAAATAGGAGGCATGATCCGGATCGATGGTGTAAATATCCACGCTGTCCGACTTAAAGGGCAGATTGTTCAGGGTAATATCCGCCGTTTGCCCCTGCGAATCTTTATTCCAGACCATCAGATAGAGACCGCTGTCATTGCGGGAGGCCATGGCCCCCAGGGAAGAGTCTGCCGTTACCCGCACCCCCCGTTCGGGCATCATGGCATACATGCGGAAAACATTGAACTTGGCTTTGGGGATATTATCGGTGGTCACCAGGCCGTTGTACTTCCACTTGTCAAAGGCGTCGCCGTTATCGGTGATGGTTTTATTGAATCGTGAAAGCCGGGGCATGTTGTTGAGCATAAAGTGAAAGGAACCGGCAAACCAGGCCGCCGCCTCGCTGCGCGTGTATCTGTCGCCCTGATCCGGGTTTAATTCATAGGAAAACTCATCCAGCACCACGGTAACCGAGTCCATGCCCCGGGCTTCCAGTTCGGCCACAATATCCTGATAGCGCCGGTGATATTTACTGCCCTCATCCCTAAAACCGTTATCCTGGGCGTGATAGCTGATAAAATGCACCGGCAGACTATTCTGTATGATATAGTCCAGAAAAGGGCCCACCCAGCCGGTATTGTTGGCCAGGGCCGGACCGCCGATACGGGCCTGGGGCACGGCGCGTTTTATGCCGCGGGCGGCATATTTATACATCTCAAAATAGTCGGCGCGGCTGCCGGTAAAAAACTCGCTGTAGTCCGGTTCATTCCAGATTTCAAAGGTGGTGATGCCATATTTTGTGTAGTAATGCCGGGCCCAGTTATAATTAAACTCCTCCCAGGCGGCATAATCCGAGGGCGGCTCCAGGGCGTCCGGGCCCAGCGATTCCGGCATATAGCAATAGCCCAGGATCACATCGGCCCCTTCGGCCACCACCGGGCCCACCCAGTTGCTATCTACCCGACCAAAGTCATAGGTCAGATTAGGATAAGTACCCTTAACTACATCAAATTCAGTGTAATTATAATAGAAAGAACGGAATGAGAGCGGCGGGAACATGCGCACCTGGCGGCTGCCGATCTGCCGCAGCCGTTCCGGCCCGGCGGGCTGACCGGAACGGAAGGCGTCAAAAATCCTTCGCAGTTCAACCACCGAAGTATCCGCGGCGTCAACAACAATGTCCGCCGCCCGTAAGGGAATTAAAAATAATAACAAAACGAATATGCTTTTCATGGCCGACCTTTTTTGGTTTTTAACGGTTTCGTCAAAGGGGCTATTCCCTCAACACGCCGCTTGTGCATAGTGTAGCCATAATCGGGGCACAATTCAATGGCATACCGCACATCGGGGACGCGCCCTTCAACTGGATGCGGGGAGCCACGGGGGTGGGGCGGCATCATCGGCATAAAAAAACCCCGGCGGTAGTGCCGGGGTTACAGTCTGACCTGACGGCCTGTTTACTTCATCAACAGCATGCGGCGCACGGCGGAATATTTTCCGGCCTCCAGGCGATAGACATACATACCCGAAGCCAGGCGCGAGGCGTCGAAGGCCACGCTGTAGCGACCCGCCTCCTTGTAACCG
>WGCN01000146.1 GCA_015493745.1 Calditrichales bacterium | reverse complement strand
GGCTTCCTGAATATCTTCTTTTATTTGCCGTATAAATTCATCCGTTGTTTGTTTTGGATCGGTTAAATACAATTGTCCCTTTGCATGAAATTTAGCCGTAAGCTGGTCAATATTGATTCCGACTAAAATTCTGATATTGGGAACCTTGTCGAGAAAAGGCCGGATCTTAAAATAGCCCGAAGTGCGGAAATAACCGACTAAAGCGTCGAGAAAACAGATACTGTGCATAAAGGTAAAAACGCCTTCAAATTTATTTATCAGGCTTTTACCTTCCGCATTTGTAAAAAATTTAGTAGACATTAAGGTCCCAAATTTAAATCAAATAATGTAACAAGAAGATACGAGAAAATATTTGAGAATAAAAATTTGGAGTTTACCAGTTTTTTTACTCAGACAAGCGGAACCTTATATCTCTATCTCTCCCCGCATAAAAGTGACGGCGTGGCCGGATATGCCCGTGCGGTCGCCCTTTTCCTCGCAATAGATAACGCCGCCCCGTTTGGAAATCTGCCGGGCGGTCAGTTTCTTTTTATTCAGCTTTTTGGACCAGTATGTGGTAAGCGTGGTGTGTATCGATCCGGTTACCGGGTCTTCGTTAATACCGGCGTAAGGGGCAAAATAGCGCGACACAAAATCATACTCCGGATCGTCCGAGGGAGCCGTGCAGATAAATCCGGCATAGGTGATGCGGGAGAGAACGCGGAAACGGGGCTTTAACCGGCGCACCGTTTTTTCCGAATCCAGTACCACAAGATAGTTCATATCCTTTAGCACCAGTTTGGGATCGACCCCCAGGCCGTCAATCAGATCCTGGGGTACATCCACCGCCTGCGGAAAGCGTGCCGGAAAATCCATGCACAGCAGGTCGTCCCGGCGGATAACCTTGAGCAGACCGCTTTTGGTCTGGAAGGAAATTTCTTCGCTTTTATACCCCCGGTGATTAAATAAAACGTGGGCCGCGGCCAGGGTGGCGTGACCACACAGTTCCACTTCGATTTGCGGCGTAAACCAGCGCAGGTGGTAGTCCTCTTCCAGAGGAACCAGGAACGCGGTTTCCGAGAGGTTGTTCTCGGCGGCGATGCGTTGCATGGTGCTGTGATCCGGCCATTGTTCGGGAAAGCATACCGCCGCCGGATTTCCCTGAAAGATTTTTTTGGTAAAGGCGTCAACCTGATAAATGGGCATTTTCATAAATAATCCTTCCTTTGCGCCGGTGGAACAAAAGCTTGAAAAAGTTACAAATTACAGAGAATAATTTGAGATTACCGCTATAGTACCGATATAAACTTTTCGATATATCCATCATTTTATATCGACTTTTTCGACATCTTGATTAATCTTTAATAAGAATTCCGGGAGGATACAATGTCCAGAGGAAGGATAGTCCTTGTACTCATTTTATTTACACATTTTATTTTCAGTCCCGCCCTGGTCGATAGCGCTTTGGCTCAGCAAAAGTTGAAACGTATCGCCGTGCTGGACTTGAGTGGCGAGGGGGTCACCAAGTCCGAGGCCAAAACCCTGACCGATCGTTTACGGTCACGGCTGGTGAACACGGGGGCCTTTATTGTTTTGGAACGTGAACAGATGGATGAGATTCTTTCCGAGCAGGGCTTTCAGCAAAGCGGTTGTGTTTCGGATGAATGTTTGGTGGAGATCGGTCGCATGATCGGTGTGCAGGAAATGGTAGGGGGCAGTATTGGCAAAATAGGCCGGACCTACACCCTGGATCTGCGCATCATCGACGTGGAGACCGGACGCATTTTACGCACGGTCAGCGAAGACTATCGCGGCAGCGCGGACGGACTGTTGGGTGTGCTTTCCCTGGCGGCCCAGAAAATAGCGGGTAAAAAGGTAACCCGGCCGAAGGCTCCCCGTAAGAAGGTGGCGAACAACAGTGAAGGCGGCAGCGGTATGTGGTGGTGGATCGGCGGCGGTGTTTTGGTGGCCGCCGGCGCGGCGGCGGCCGTTTTGCTGGGTGGGAGCAGCCCGGGTTCCACTCCGGGGGAAGACAGCGCCCTGCCCGCGGCGGATGGCATTTGGCCTCCTCCGGGGAATTAAGCCGCTGTCGTGATTCAATCTGCAAAAGAAAATTAAGGATGATAAAAACGTGAAAAATCTAAATCATATTGTACTGAGCATATTCGCCCTGGCCTTTTTGGGACCGCTGTTTGCTTTTCAGGATGTTTTTAATGTGGTGCCGGTAAACTTTGAAGTTTCTTCCTACGGCGCCGCGGAATTTGGCGACTTTGACGCCGACGGCGATCTGGACTTTTTTGTTTTTGGAGATGATGGCAGTTCCAATATAGGTCTGATCTATATAAACACCAATGCCGGATTTACCGCCGACTCGGTGGTTGTTTTACCCATCGCCGCGCGCATTGCCGATGCTAAATGGGCCGACTATGACAATGACGGCGATCTGGATATCTTCCTTACCGGAAGTAATTTCGGGCGTATTTCCCGGCTGCTGCGTAACGAAGAAGGTATTTTTACCGAGCAAAATTTTAACTTTACCGGTCTGGAAGACGGAGCCATGGATTGGGCCGACTATGATAATGACGGCGACCTGGACTTTGTCTATACCGGCCGGGACGCCAATATTGACAGACCCCTCTACATAGCTTCTAATACGGAATTGGGTTTTGATAACAGCCTCTTTTCCCCGGACGGGGTCGAACGTGGCGATATCGAATGGGTTGATTTTGACGGTGACGGCGAGATGGACCTCTTTGTTACCGGCTATGGCGATGACGGCCGGCAGGCGGCCATTCACCGGCAGGATGGCGGTGTTTTTATCAAAACCGCTACCAATATTAAACCCATGACGCGCAGCGCCTCCGATTGGGGAGATTTTGACGGCGACGGCGATCAGGACCTGCTTATTTGCGGTTCCTGGAATGACGGCAGCACGGAAAACCGCCTGACGCTGATTTATCGCAATGATAACGGTGTTTTTACCGAACTGAACCCCGGATTGCCGGGAGTGGATTACGGTGATGTTAAATGGGCCGATTTTGACAACGACGGCGATCTGGATATTCTTCTTTCCGGCGATAACGGCACGGAATCCATTACCAAAATGTATATGAATGACGGCGCGGGATTTAGCGAGGCCGGTCTGTTTTTGCAAGGAGTTAAAAACAGCGCCATGGCCGTGGGGGATTATGACGGCGACGGTGATGTGGATTTTCTGCTAAGCGGCTGGGACGGCGCCACGCGCTATACCCTTCTTTATAACAACGGCACGGCCGCCATAAACAACGCGCCCGACTATCCGGTTGTCAGCTCGGCCACGCAGGAAGGCAATGCCTGGGTGATCACCTGGGATAGCGGCAGCGATGACAATACCGATATTGCCGGATTGACCTACAACCTGCGCGTGGGCACGGAAAGCGGCCTCGACGATGTTATGGCTTCGCATACGGTTCCTTTTTCCGGCAAATATATGCTCGGTCGCAAGGGTAATATGGGCTCGCAAAAATCCAAGGCCCTTGTGGGACTTGGAGAAGGAACCTATTATTGGTCCGTGCAGGCCGTGGATAACAGTTTTATCGCTTCCGGTTTCAGCTCGCCGCAAAGTTTTACCGTTACCGGTCAACCCCGGGTGACGGTTGTTTATCCCAACGGCGGGGAGACACTGAGCGCCGGCGCCAGTGAATATGTAAAATTTTATGCCAACTACCCGGGGAATTTCAGCATCGATTACACCAGCGATGCCGCGGCGACCTGGATAAATATCCGCGATACCTTTAATGTTCAGGATACCGTTTATATACCATGGGAAGTGCCCCAGGAACAAACAAACAACTATCTGATCCGGGTAACCGATCTGGATAACAACAATATCTCGGATATCAGTGATAATACTTTTACAGTGGATGGCGGGGCTTCCCTGGAGCTCACCGCGCCTAACGGCGGCGAAAGTTTTACCGTCGGCGATACGGCCACCATTCGCTGGCAGGGCAGCGGGGTAAATACGGTTAATCTTTTTTACTCCACAAATAACGGGCAAAACTGGATTGAAATCGCCACTTTCCTGAATTTTGCCGACAAATATTTTAACTGGATCATACCGGATATCAATTCCGCGGAAGTTCTTGTTTTAATCGTTGACGCGGATAACAACGCCCTTACCGACCAGTCGGACGGGGTTTTTTCCGTTTCCCCGGCCTCCGGTTCTCTAATCCTTGAACAGCCGCAAGCGGGGGATTATTGGGAAGTAGGCAGCGAACAGATTGTACGTTGGACGAACACGGGTAACGCCATAAGCAGCCTGAAAATAGAGTTGAGTATGGATGAGGGGCTGAGTTTTGTTGAAATGGCGCAGGTGGCCGACCCCTCGGGCGGTTCCTTTACCCTTCCCGTTCCCACGCAGGCCACGGACAAAGCCATGCTGCGGATCAGCGACGCGGCCGACGCTTCGGTGTTTGCCATTACAGACGGCGTCTTTACCATTGGAGACAGCACGGCGCCACAGGTTACCTCCTTTAACCTGCCCGCCCAGGTTCCGGTGAACAGTCCGCTTACCCTGCAGATCAGCCTGACAGACATCAGCGGCATGGACGATGTTTTTCTCCATGCCCGCAAGGGGGGCGATGATTTATTTCAGACGGTGCGTATGGATAATAATGGCAGCGACTACAGCGCAACCATACCGGCCGCGCAGATCACCGATCGCGGCATTACCTTTTATATCAGTTACAAGGATATTTATCAAAATGGTTCTCAAACCGACTGGCAATCCGTGCCGGTTGTGTTGGATGGCGGGTTGAATAATCCCGCTCCGCCTCCGGCCGGAAGCGACGTTACGGATTACCGTCTTTTTTCCATCCCCGGGGTCCTGAGAAACAGTTCGCCCACCAACTTTTTGTCCATAAATCCCGATTTGCGTGATTATGACCCAAGCCGTTTCCGCTGGTACGACTATGATAACGCCACGGACCAGCTAAGGGAATATCCCGATATCGCGCCCCTTAATCCCGGACGGGGTTATCTGCTGCTTACCGCCCAACAGGTGGTTATGAACAGCGGGGAAGCCAGTACCGTCTCCACGGCCAAGCCGTTTAAGATAAACGTGCCCGCCGGTTTTACCTTGATAGGCAATCCCTTTAATTTCCGCATACCTTATGACAGCCTTAGGGTTAGCAACAGCAATGCAACTTTTCGCCTGTGGGAGTTTAACGGAAGCTGGGTGGAAAACAACAGCGGCCTGAGCCCCTGGAAAGGCTATGCCCTGTGGGTGAGCAACGCCACGACCTTTATTATCCGGCCGGGAAAGGACAGTTTTTCCAAGGGCCGGAACATTTATGCCACGCAAAAGGAAAATGAGTGGCTGCTTAAATTAAATGTCAGTGACGGCAGGAGCGCAAGTGCTTTTCATCGCGTGGGACAATTGCAGGGCGCGGATGAGGCCTGGGAGATGTATAACCCCGTGGCGCCGCCGCCATTGCCGGGTTCGGTGCGTATCCTCTTTACGGAAGAGGGCAGAGCCAATGACATCCGTCCCCTGTCGGGCCGGGGCGAGGTTATTCCCTTTACGGTGGCGGTGAATCCGGACGAGGAAGTAACCACCCTGCGGCTGGAGGAGGCGGAAAGCCTGCCGCAAGATTTTTCGGCCTTTGTGTATGATGAAGAGAGCGGCGCCGTGTATGATGTACGGCAAAACCCGGAAATTAAGTTCATCAGCCGGGATGAGCGGGAGCACGATTTCAAACTGGTGGTGGGCAAACCGGATTTTATCCGTGAGGCCGCTCCGGGGATTGAGCTTTTTCCGGAACGTTTTAGCCTGAGTGCCAATTATCCCAATCCCTTTAATCCGGCCACGACCATACGTTACACCCTGGCTGAAAAAACGGATGTTGAGCTTTCGGTTTACAATACCCTGGGGGAACAGGTCGCCACCCTGGTTAAGGCTGTTCAGGATAAGGGCAGTTACAGCCTGGTCTGGCAGGCGGGTTCCCTAAGCTCGGGTGTCTATCTTATCCGTTTGAAGGCCGGACAACAACAATTTACACGGCGCGCGCTGTTGATAAAGTAAAGGATAAACGTTAAGCGCCGGTATTAATAAATTTTAAAGGGAGTCCCGGAGGGCTCCCTTTTTTTTGTGCCTGATGTTCGGGGAGCATGATCGGCGGGTACAAAGACCGTGTGGGAGTGAGGGGCGCTATTTTTCAAAGCGGCTGAGCATTTCCTTTACCTTTTCCAGGGAGATGGGTTTGGCGATATAGTCCACCATGCCGGCCTGAAAACAAAGCTCCTTGTCTTCCTGGGAAACATTGGCGGTCATGGCGATGATAAAAGGCTTTTTGCCGGGGGAATCCCGCAGGATTTTTCGTGTGGCCTGCAAGCCATCTAATTCCGGCATCTGCAAATCCATAAAAATGACGTCATATCTTTTGTTTTGGGCCATCATCACCGCTTCCCGGCCGTCGCGGGCGATATCCAGCTTATAGCCGATCCGTTCCATCAAACGTTCCATCAGGCGCTGATTGATGGTATTATCCTCCGCCAGAAGAATTTGCAAATCACGCACCGGCAGGCTGTAGCTCTCGGAAACGGGTTCGTTGTCAAGCTCAGCGCTGTCTTTTTCAGGCGGGGCCAACGGGGATGTTTTGGCGTGGGGATCCGTACGCAGGGGAATGCTAAAATAGAAGGTGGTTCCTTTGTTTATTTCGCTTTCCACCCAGATGGTGCCCTTCATCAGTTCCACCAGGCGGGCGGAAAGGGCCAGTCCCAATCCGGTTCCCTCGAACCGTTTTTCCAGGGAATTACGGCTTTCCTTAAAGGGTTGGAAAAGGGAATCGATACGATCCTCGGGAATACCCATGCCGGTATCACTGACGGCAAAGAGAATTTCATTGCGGCCGCTGCCGTCTCCCTGAATGCTGGTGCGGATAAATACTTCGCCCTCACGGGTAAACTTAAGCGCATTGGAGAGCAGGTTGGTTAAAATCTGCGAAAGCCTTTTGGGGTCACCGGTAATATATTCCGGCACTTCCGGTTCAAAATAGTGCAGCAATTGAATTCCCTTGTCCCGGGCTTCTTCCTCGAAAGTTTCCAGAACATTTTGTAAAAGCTGTTTCAGGGAAAAATTCATCTCCATCAATTCCAACTGGTTGGATTCAATACGGGAAAAGTCGAGAATGTCGGAGATGACGGAAAGAAGATCCTTCCCGCTGGCCTGTACAATACCGAGATAGTCACGCTGTTCAAAGGTAAGGTCGGTTTCCATCAGCAGGTCGGTCATGGCCAAAACACCGTTTAGCGGTGTGCGTATCTCATGGCTCATGGTGGAAAGGTAGAGCGATTTGGCATTGTTGGCGTTTACGGCCTCTTCTTTTTCCCTTTCCAGTTCCCGGAACTGCTTGTCCGCTTTCCGGGCTACCGGTCGCAGCAGGAAAATGAGAATAAGCTGCAAAAAGATTAATTCGGCGATAAGCAAAATCAGTGATATTTTACGGGATTCCCGGCTCTGATCGGCTAACCGGAGCTGAAGCTGTTTGCTTTTTTCCGCAATCCGTGTTGTTACATTTTCCATCTCCCGGATGAGCTTTTGCTTCTGAAGATCAAAGGCCCATTCCGAGGGGTATTTTTGTCCGGCAAAGCGGTAAATGGAGATGACAAGCCGTTTGGATTGTTCCCGCAGAGAGGGTAATGAGCCGTTCTCGCTTCCATCCAGTCTTGATGACAGACTATCGATTTTTATGAGTTGCTGTTTTACTTTTTTTGGGCTGATGATATGATCCGCATATTGCCAGGAGTATAAGGCATATCCGCTGTTATACCAACTCTGCAGAAGACGGTTATGAATGTTCTGCTTATCATGTAACAGGTTTTCTTCTGTCATGGTTTGATTATAAATGAAATAGTGCGCCAGCAAGAGGGCGAACAGCAGAGAGAGGGCCAGTAAGAAGCGTTTGTTCAGCAATGTGTAGATGGGTGAAGCACTCATCATAATAACCTTAAATATAAGAAGGGACAGGACTTTTCAATCGTTTAAACTAAAATCGGATGGAACGATGGCTTCTTGAATAGCGGCAAGGCTATTTCGAGCGTAAGCTTTAACGGTTTTTATCCTGCCATATAGTCATTGTTCCCTTTTACGGCCGCCGGTGCCCAAAAAGGAACGGGTATTTCCGCCGTGTAAAAACGGCTGATAAAACAGCCTGTTTCCGGAGCAAGGGCAATTTAAGATATTTTTAAACGGAAAATTGTTTTTTATCCGCTCAATTCAGGGATACAAGATTATGGTTTATATGGCTGTAAATTATTCGTTTCAGGTCTTCCAGACGGACGGGTTTGCTAAGGTAGTCATCCATGCCCGCCTCCAGACATTTTTCCCTGTCGCCGTGCATGGCATTGGCCGTTACGGCGATGATGGGAATGTGATTTTCCGTTTCCAGTTGGCGTATGCGTTGTGTGGCCTGCAGACCGTCCAGTTCCGGCATCTGGATATCCATCAGGATAATATCATAGTGGTTCTCTTTCCATTTGTTAACCGCGGCCAGGCCGTTATCCACCAGGGTGGGCTCCATGCCCAGCTTTTCCGTAAGGCGTTTAATAATTTTTTGGTTAACCAGGTTGTCCTCGGCGATTAAAACCTTATAGGATAACAGGCTGATATCTGCTTCGGTCAGGGGCTGGTATTTTTCCCGCCGGGTATTATTGTTTATAAGACTCAGGGGCAGGATTATACGGAAAGTGCTGTTGGCCCCCGGCGTGCTTTCCACCTCAATGCGGCCATTCATCAGTTCCACCAGCCGGCGGGTAATGGTTAGCCCGAGGCCGCTGCCACCATACCGGCGGGTCATGGAACCGTCAGCCTGACGGAAGCTCTCAAAAATATTTTTTATCTGATCTTCGGGTATACCGATGCCGGTATCCCTGACTTCAAAAAGGATTTCAGCTTTATCACGTTCCTTTTTGATAAGTTGTACTTTGAATACAATACCACCGTTTTCCGTGAATTTAAGGGCGTTGTTGAGCAGGTTGATGCAAATTTGTTTGATGCGTGTGCTGTCACCTTTTAAAACCGCGGGTAGCTCCGGATCCTTGACCAGGGTCAAGGTCAGGTTGCGGTTTTCCGTCTGAGGCTTAAAAAAGGCATAAAGTTCATCGACCAGTTCCGGCAGGTGGAACTCACATTCTTCCAGTTCCATTTTGCCCACTTCAATCTTGGAAATGTCGAGAATATCATTGAGAATCCGCAACAGGGAAACGGCGCTGCTGTTGATGATCTTCGTAAGTTCTTTTTGTTTGGGCTCCAGTGCCGTATCCATGAGCAGGTCGGCCATGCCCATAATCCCGTTCATCGGGGTGCGGATTTCATGACTCATGTTGGCCAGGAATTCTGATTTTAGCTGATTGGCCTGCTCCGCTTTTTCCCTTTGTGTTTCAAGTTCCTTGTTTCTTTGTTCCAGCTCGGCGGTGCGTAAATGTACCGCTTCTTCCAGGGTGCTTTTTTGTTTTTCCACCTGTTCCATGGAGTTTTTTAACTGCAGGCGCATCTGCTCAAAGGATTGAGCCAGCAAGGCGACTTCATCCTGTCCCTGCACTTTAACGGGCGCATCGAGATCACCTTGTCCGATGCGGCTGGCGGAATCCATCAGGGCATGGAGGGGTTTGATGATTTTTCTGCTGAGCAGATAGGTACTTAGCACCAATACCGCAAAAATAAGTACCATGGTCATGGCCAGCATGAAAAAACTTTTGTCGGCCTGCTGGTAGATGCCATCGTTGCTCATACCCAGGGAAAGTAAGGCCAGGGTCTGGCTTTGCTTGTTGACAACGGGAACCTCAACCTTGATATTTTTGTGTATATCGGGTTGATGAAAAAGGGACTGGTATTCCGAGAGCAACCGGCCGGAAGCATCCTGGATACGGACATAAACGATGTCGGGATTGTTGTAGGCGCCGTTTAGAATCGCCTGACAGGCCTGCAAGTCGCCGGTCTCGATAGAAGGGACCACGCTGTTGCTCAGGAGCAAAGCGGTATGAAGGGCTTCACGCTTCAGGTTTTTAATGCTGTTGTCAATAAAACGGCTCTGAAAATAAATGACCATAAAGGTCGGAATGATTAGTCCGAGTAGGATACTTGTCAGCAGCAGTTTATTTCTTATGGACAATTTTGAAAGCATACTTTTACAGGCCTGTTTTTGTTCTACTCATTTTCGATATTCTGTAACGGGAACTTTAAGGGATTAAGGAATTTGGACTATTTTGGATAGGGCTGGAAGTACATGATGATGCGGACTATATTGTAAGCCATGAGTCAGGGAAAAACAATTTATCATCAGGCCGCGGCCGTACCGTTCAAAAGAGACAAAAAAGGTGTTCAGGTTTTATTGATCACGTCGCGTAAAACGGGACGCTGGATTATTCCCAAAGGCTTGATAGAACCCGGAGATACGGCCCTTTTTACCGCCATGAAGGAGTCAACGGAAGAGGCGGGCATAAACGGGGAAATTATCCCGACGGTGATAAGCCGCTATTCATATCCCAAATGGGAGGGATTGTGTCAGGTTGTCGTATATCCGTTGAAGGTATTCTCGCTGTTAAAGCACTATGAGGAAGAAAATGAGCGGAAAAGGCACTGGTTCTCCCTCGATGAAGCCATCCGCGCCGTTGAAAAGGATGATCTGAAACATGTACTAAAGGCCTTTAAACAACACTATGGGCAAGCGGAGTAACGGATTGAAGAAGAAAGAATGTTTTGTAAACAGGGAGCTAAGCTGGCTTTCCTTTAATGCCCGGGTGCTGCAGGAAGCCGATGATCCGGACGTTCCCTTGCTGGAGCGGCTGCGTTTTTTGGGTATTTTTTCCAACAATCTGGATGAATTTTATCGTGTCCGGGTGGCCACCCACCAACGCATGGTGGAAGCGGGTATTAAAAGTAAAAAAATAGGCAACCCCAAAAAGGTTTTACAACAAATCCAAAGGCGGGTGGTGCGTTTACGGGAGCATTTTGACAAGGTGTTTACCGAGGTTCTGGATGCCCTGAAAAAAGAAAACATCTATATTTTGAATGAACGCCAACTGGATAAAAAACAGATGGAGGCGGTACTTGGCTATTTCCAGGAAAAGGTACGTCCGCGTCTGGTGCCTATTATGCTGAGTACGCAACCCGGATTCCCCTATCTTAAAAACCAGGTTATTTATCTGGCGGTTCATATGTCCCACTCACGGGATCCGGAGAAAGAAGGGTATGCCCTGATCGAGGTGCCTTCCGGACTGTTGCAGCGTTTTATACCCCTTCCCTCCTCCGGTTTGAAGAAATGCATCATTATGCTGGACGATGTGATACGTATTGGTCTGGGGGATATCTTTGCCATTTTGGATTATGACCGCTTTGCCGCCTATACCATAAAAATGACCCGGGACGCCGAGTTTGATATCAGCGAGGATATAACAAAATCCTTTTATGAAAAAATTGCCAAGAGTATAAAACAGCGGGAAAAGGGAAATATTGTCCGTTTTGTATATGACCGGGAGATGCCGGACCCGTTACTCAAATTTATTTTAAAGCGGATCAAAATGACCTCCATGGAAAATCTTATTTCAGGAGGACGTTACCACAATGCCCGGGATTTTATCGGCTTTCCGGATATGGGACTAAAGCACCTGACCTACAAGCCCTTGCCCCCCCTGTTGCATTCCGCCATAAAACCACGTAAAAGTATTTTTGACAGCATCCGTCAAAAGGATATTCTGCTTTGTTACCCCTATCAAAGTTACAGCCATGTCATTGATTTTCTGCGCGAGGCCGCCATCGACCCCCGCGTTAAGTCGATTAAAATCACCTTGTACCGTGTGGCCAAAAATTCCAGTGTTATCAATGCCCTGATCAATGCCCGTCGAAACGGCAAAGATGTGATGGCTGTTTTTGAATTGCAGGCCCGTTTTGATGAAGAGGCCAATATACACTGGGCCAGTGAGCTGGCCAACGAGGGGGCCCATATTCTGGACGGCGTGCCGGGACTGAAAGTGCATGCCAAGCTGTGCCAGGTCACCCGCCTGGAAAATGGCCGGGAGAAGCTGTACAGCTATATCAGCACCGGCAACTTTAACGAAGCCACGGCCAGGGTTTACAGTGATCACGGATTGTTTACCGCCCATCCCCAGATTAACAATGAGGTCAATAAGGTCTTCTCGTTTTTGGAAAATAATTACAAAACCGCCAATTATAAACATTTGCTGGTTTCTCCCTTTTATATGCGCAACCGTATAAAAAAACTGATTAAAAACGAAATCAAGAACGCTCAAAAGGGTGAAAAGTCCGGCATCACGCTTAAATTGAATAATCTGGTCGATAGTGCCATGATACGCCTTCTTTACAGCGCCTCCCAGGCCGGGGTACCCGTAAAACTGTTGATCCGTGGTATCTGCTCGCTGATACCCGGCGTGCCCGGGATGTCGGAGAATATTGAGGCCTATGCCATTGTTGATAAATATCTGGAACATTCCCGGATCCTCTCTTTTTATGCCGGCGGACAAAACCTGATCTACCTCTCCTCGGCGGACTGGATGATTCGCAATCTGGATAACCGTATCGAAGTCGCTACGCCGGTTTACGATCCGGATATCAAGGAAGAATTGCATACCTATTTACATTTTCAATTTCTGGATAATCAAAAAACCCGCTTGCTGAATGATCAGGAAGCAAACTACTATAAACAAGATACTAAGGAAGCTCCCCACCGGGCCCAGGTGGAATATTATAATTATCTGGCGGCCCGGACGGAAGAAAGGTAGTATGAACACAGAGTGGCCCGCGGTGCTGTTATTCAAAACGGCTGCCGACAAAGCAAAGCTTGAAAAAAAAATCCCCTCCGCATACCGTTTCCGTTGGTTCCATGCGGAAACAGCGCATATCCGTTTTTGGGATACCTTTGACCGGCGTCTGGAAAAAAAGAAGTATACCCTTTATTCCAGTGATCATATTTTTACCCTGTATCATACGGAGGATAGCGGGCGTGAATGGGGCGTCAGTTTGAAGAAAACAGGCGACACCCCTCTGTTAGCCGGGGCCTTCCCCGACGGGAACTTTCGCCGGGAGCTGGCGACGGTTGCCGGAATCCGGGCGGTTTTGCCTTCGCCGGAAATTGTAAAGCACAGCTCCGCTTTTTCCATCCTCAATGAAGATCAAAAAACCATTGCCCGCGCCTCCTGGATGGTATTATCCGTGAAGGAGGCGGACATATCCGCCTCGGCGGTGGTTGTCCAGCCCTTGCGGGGTTATGAGAGCGAAACGGAATATCTGATCCGGCGACTTCCCCCCTCTGCCCGCCATCAATCCGTGGAGGGAATGCTGACTAGTTTATTGCCCGCGCATGAGCCCTATATTTCCCGGCCCCGTCTGGAATTTGATGTAAATGAAGGCATGGCCCCGGCCTTGCGGAAGATACTTATCGCGCATTTTAAGGTGATGCGTCAAAATGAACGCGGTCTGCTGGGAAACTGGGATACGGAGTTTTTGCATGACTTCCGCGTTGCCGGACGCCGCATGCGTTCCGCCCTGAGCCTGATAAAGCCCATCCTGCATCCCGGGGCAAAACAGGAGCTGGTCTTGACGTTGAAGAGACTGGGCCGCTTTACCGGCCCCGTACGTGACCTGGATGTATATCTGCTGGCACGCGCGGATTTTGAAAAAATGATTCCCGCCGAAATGGCCGGACAAGGATTTCGCAAATTCTTCGGGCGACTGACCGCCGATCACAGAAGAAAATTTCTGGCGTTAAAAGCTTTTCTGGAATCGCGGGAGTATCAGGTCATTTTGAATACCTGGGATGGCTATCTGAAGAGCTGGGAAAAGCATGTGATCAATGATCCCGACCTGCGGGAAATGGCGGCATCCCTGTTAAAAAAACACTTTAAAAAGATATTAAAAGACGGCGGCCGGCTAAAGCCCTCCAGTCCCGATGAACAATTTCACGACTTGCGGATAGAAGCTAAAAAGTTGCGTTATCTGTTGGAGTTTTTCAGCACCCTATATCCGCAGGATATTATTCAAAATACGGTACGACAACTGAAGACATTTCAGGACAATCTCGGAGCTTTTAATGATTATTCGGTGCAAATCGAGATGCTCAGGGGCTTCCTCCAGTCCGCGGAAAAGAAAAACGATCAGGACCAGGTAAAAACCCTGTCGGCCCTGATTGCGGTAAGCTACCAGGGTAAGGAAGTGTTGAAAAAAGAGTATCACGCTATTTACAAAGCCTTTTCCGGGGAGCGGAACCGGCTTCTGTATCAACAGCTTTTTGGAGGAGGCGTATGAAAGTAATCGCGCTGTACAGCATGAAAGGCGGGGTGGGAAAAACGGCTTCGGCGGTTAATGTTGCCTATCTGGCTGCCCGTGAAGGTTCCCGTTCCCTGTTGGTTGATCTGGACCCCCAGGGCTCCTCCAGTTTTTATTTCCGGGTACGGCCCCCGGGCGGTCACGGAACCAAAACCCTGTTGAAAGGCGGCAAAAAAATCAGTAAAAATATCCGTGAAACGGATTTTGAAAATCTGGATATTCTGCCCGCGGATATGTCCTACCGCAACCTAGATATCATTCTGGACAGCGCACAGAAGCGGGAAAGGGTTCTGCAAAAGAACCTCTCCGCTTTTAAGGACGCGTATGATTATATTTTTCTGGATTGCCCGCCCAACATCACCCTGGTTTCCGAAAATATCTTCCACGCGGCGGATATCATTCTGGTGCCGTTTATACCGACCACGCTTTCCTGGTTGACTTATGATAAACTGCTGGCTTTTTTCAGGGAGATCGAAATGAAGCGCCGTAAGCTGTTTCCTTTTTTCTCCATGGTGGAAAAACGCAAAAAACTGCACCGGGAAATGATAGAAATATTGCCTGCGGAAAAGAAACGTTTTTTAAAGGCCATGATCCCTTATTCCAGCGATGTGGAGCGCATGGGGCTGGAGCGCGCCCCCTTGCCGGCTACCCATCCCGCGTCTCCTGCTTCCCGCGCTTTTGAAGAGCTTTGGCAGGAGGTAAAAGCGCTGGGTTGAGTAAAAAAAAGGTCTCTCCCGGAAAAGAAGAGACCTCATACTGGGAGAGGGAAAATCAGCCGTTTTTCTTTTCAAAGGCTTCCATAAAGCCGACCAGGGCCTCAACGGCGCCAAGGGGCACGGCGTTATATATGGAGGCGCGGATACCGCCCACGGAGCGGTGCCCTTTCACACCCAACAGATCATGCTCCAGGGCTTCGGCAATAAACTGCTTTTCCAGCTCTTCCGAAGGCAGGCGAAAGGTGACATTCATCAAAGAACGGCTGTCCGGTCTTACCGTGCCGCGATAAAAATCACTGCGGTCAATGGCGTTATAAAGTAGTTCGGCTTTTTTACGGTTTGTTTTTTCTATGGCGGTAAGACCTCCCTGTTTTTTCATCCATTCCAGTACCAGTTTAATAATATAGATGGCAAAGGTGGGCGGTGTATTATACATAGAGCCCTTTCCGGCAATGATATTATAGTTAAGCATGGTCGGCAATGAGGCCGGACTTTTTTCCAGCAAGGCTTTTTTCATGATGACGATGGTAACCCCGGAAGGTCCCATATTTTTCTGGGCGCCGGCATAAATAAGGTCAAAACGGCTTACATCGATGGGCCGGCAATTGATATCGGAGGACATGTCGCAGATCAGCGGGACATTGCCGGTATCGGGGTATTGGGAAAACTGGGTACCGAAAATGGTATTGTTGGAGGTAATATGCAAATAGGCGGCATCCGTGTTGACCGGAATATCTGCGGGGATGTAAGAGAAGTTCTGATCATCGGAACCGGCCACCACGCGTACGTTTTTGCCCAGCTTGCGTGCTTCCTTAATAGCCTTATCGGACCAGGCTCCGGTATTGACATAATCGGCCGTAGCACCGTCTTCCATCAGGTTCAGGGGAACGGCGGCAAATTGCAGCGTGGCACCGCCCTGCATAAATAAAACCTGATAGTCATCGGGAATTCCCATCAACTCTTTCATCAAATCTTCCGCGCCGCGGATGATGCCGTCAAAGGTCTTGCTGCGGTGGCTCATTTCCATGACCGAGAGCCCCTGGCCATGATAATCCAGGAGTTCTTCACGTACCTGTTGTAACACTTCCAGCGGCAGGGCTGCCGGACCGGCATTAAAATTGTTAATTCGTTTCATTGCTTTTCCTCCATTTATCGGTTCTGTAAATATAGCAAAATCCCCTTAAAAGTAGAAGCTGCACCAAAGAAAAAAATAAACCGGCGGCTGTTTCTCAAATATAAGAATACTAAAATAGTATAATATAATATAAGTTTATAATAAACAATAGATTACGTATTGTGGATGCTTGTGGCATGCCTTTTGAATACTCGTTTACCATATCCTATGAAGAAAGGAGTGTTCCGATGAAAAAAATATTTGTGATAACCGTCATGCTGATACTGATGTCTGGAAACAGCGCTGCCGTTCCCGGACAACAAACCATCAGCTATAAGGGGGATCGGGAGCTTAAGGCCGCCCATAAGCCATCCACCGATCATAGCAAGCTTAAGGAACTGCAGCGAACCTTTAACTCCCCGGAAGAGGTAACCGTGGCCTGTGAGAGTTGTCATACAGAAAGGCACAAGGAAATAATGGCAACCAATCATTGGACATGGGAACGCCCGGAGAAGGTCGACGGAAAGCTGGTCGATCTGGGCAAGAAAAATGTGATAAATAATTTTTGTATTGCCCTGACCTCCAATGAGCCGCGTTGCACCAGTTGCCACATCGGATATGGCTGGAAGGACAAAACCTTTGATTTTAGCGATAAGAAGAAGGTGGATTGCCTGGTATGTCATGATCGTACCGGGACATACAAGAAGTTTCCCACCGGGGCAGGGTATCCTGTAACAAAGGAAACTTTGTTTATGGGCACCAAAAAGTCTTTCCCTCCGGATTATACGAAGATTGCTCAAAATGTTGGCATCCCCACCCGCGATAATTGCGGAACATGCCATTTTTTCGGCGGGGGCGGCAACAATGTTAAACATGGTGATATGGAAAAGGCTCTGAGTAAACCTTCCGGAGATATTGATGTTCACATGGCCGTTGATGGAGAAAATATGCTCTGTATCGATTGCCATGTTACAACGAAACATAACATTAAGGGGAAAATGTATTCGGTATCCTCCGCCGATACCAACCATGTCTACTGCGAAAGCTGCCATGCCGCGCCTGTTCATGCCCATACCGTTTTGGAGGAACATTCTCAACGCGTGGCTTGCCAAACCTGCCATATACCCACCTATGCCCGGGCCAATCCGACCAAAATGTGGTGGGACTGGTCCAAGGCCGGCCGGTTTGATAAAAACGGAAAAGGCATCATTATCAAAAACAGAATGGGTGAACAGGACTATAATTATATGAAAGGTGAATTCCGTTGGGAAAAGAATGTGGTTCCCGAATATAAATGGTTTAACCGCACCGCCGGGCATACGCTGGTAACCGATTCCATCGATCCGGGAAAGATCGTTCAGCTTAACCGTCTCAACGGCAGCTACGCGGATAAAAGTGCTAAAATATGGCCGGTAAAGGTCATGCGCGGGAAGCAGATTTATGACTCGGAATACAAAACCCTTATCATTCCCAAACTTTTCGGGAAAAAAGAGTCGGGCGCTTATTGGAAAAACTTTGACTGGAACCTTGCGGCGGAGAAAGGCATGAAAGAGGCTGGTTTGCCCTATAGCGGTCACTATGGATTTGTACAAACCGAAATGTACTGGCCGTTAAACCATATGGTGGCCCCGAAGAACAAAGCGTTAACCTGCACGGATTGTCACTCCCGGGAAGGCCGGCTGGCCAATCTTACGGATTTTTATTTGCCCGGCCGGGACAGGAGCAAGACTCTGGATATGCTGGGATCAATTTTAATTCTTTTGGCCATAGGGGGATCCCTTACCCATGGTATAATCCGCATCGTGACCAAAAGTAAGTGAAAGGAGCGCAACATGTATACGCGAAAGGTAAAACTTTATAGCGGCTTTGAAAGGTTCTGGCACTGGACGCAGGCCCTTCTCATTATCTTCCTGGCCTTGAGCGGATTTGAAGTTCATGGTGTCTATACTCTGTTCGGCTATGAGAAGGCCGTTATATGGCACGACTATGCGGCCTGGGCCTTTTTGGTGTTAATCGTTTTTGCCATATTCTGGCACATAACCACCGGCGCCTGGCGGCAATACATACCGACCACCCGCTTTATTAAGGCGCAATTGGATTATTATCTCTTTGGGATTTTCCGCAATGTGCCTCACCCGACCCGTAAAACCACTCTCAGCAAGCTGAATCCGTTACAACGTTTAACTTATTTCGGATTAAAGGTTCTGGTTATTCCCGTGCAGGTCATTTCGGGTTTTCTCTATCTCTACTACCATCAGGCAGAGCAGGCGGGTCTGCATTTTTCCTCTTTGTCCGGTATTGCCCTGTGGCATACCTTCGGCGCCTTTTTATTGGTGGCTTTTTTATTTTTTCATATATATCTTGCAACCACCGGTACCCCCTGGACATCGAACATCAAAGCCATGATCACCGGCTGGGAAGATGTGGAGCTTTCCATGGATGAGGTAAAGGAAGAAGCCTACCCCAACGTGGTTAAGGCTTCCGAAATGGGCTACTATTTTTTGGACAGGGATGGATATATCCGTGATGTAAACGCGGCCTGGTTGCGGATTTATGGTTACACATCAGCCGGGGAAGTTGTCGGCAGGCACTCCTCCATAACCCGTAATCCTGAAGATGCCCCCTTACTAAAGGACATGCTGGATCAGGTTCTGGCCGGGGAAAAAATAGAATCCCGTATTGTGGAACGTGTCGGAAAGGATGGGCAACAAGGCAAACACCTTTTGACGGCACATCCCGTCTACATCTCGGGTGAAATAGCCGGGATGGCCGGCTTTATAGTGGACGTAAAAAATAAAAAGGAACCGGTATAAAATCCGGGCCATAACAACTGAAATTAAATAAACGGAGGAATGAATGCAGCGATTTTGGGTAATGGTTATTGTTTTACTGGTGACGGCTCAGGGCGTGATGGCCCAAAAGCAACATGAGCTTTTAGGTTGGGTGGTTACAAACTATAAAAACAATTTTGAAGATAATGGTGTGAACAGCTTTGGTTTCAGGAATATTCGTTTAACCTATAAAGGTGCTGTTTCCGAACAGCTGAGTGTGTTGATGACGGCTGAAATGGTCGGTACGAAAGACAAGCGCCCCGTTTTTTTACAGGGCTGGCTAAATTATAAGTTTAATGAAAATATATCCGCCAGGGTCGGACAGTTTAAATATCCTTTCGGGAACGAAGCCTATCCCTCGCTTATAACCTGGAAGTTTATAAGCGCATCCTATGCCACGGCGGGTATTGCCAATAAATTGGGCTATGCCGGAGGCTCCTATCGTGATATGGGTGCCCAGCTTACGGCCAACTTTGGTATTACCGACAACATGACTCTGGGCAGTAAAATAATGGTTATGAACGGTAACGGGATCAATGTGGGGGACGATGGCGGTTATAAGGATTATGTGTTTCAAACAACCCTAAGCATGCCGATGAATATTAAAGGAGGACTCTCCCTTTATAATGGCACGCGTCAGGAATTGATTGACTTAAATGAATCCGCGGTAAGTGTTTTCTTTGAAATACTCCGGGAGGACTTTACGGCTAAGGCGGAATATTTAAGCGCCACCTATGAGCAGGGTGCCGGATTAAAGGATATTACACCGGCCGGATATTATGCCTACGGAACTTACAAGTTCCTGCCCAAATGGGAGGCGGGACTGCGGTATGACAGCTATAATGCGGATACCCGGGCAGATGTTTCGGAAAAAACGCGCTTTACACTTAGTTTTGGTCACTACTTTACAAAAACAAACCGGATCATGCTGAATTATGAAATGCCGTCCGGTGATACCGCCAATATTTTTATGATACAGTTTTACGGTATTATCGAGTAATCCTTGCCCGCCTTTTCGGTCTCCGGCTCTTAATCCGCCGGAGACCGTTTTTCTTCTCAAATTTAAGAACAGATATCCCTTTTATTCTCATAAAAAAGAATTTCACAAATCTCATAAAACTGTAAGTTGTTGTAATTTAATGGTTTGGGTAATTGTGCAAATTGGCACAAAGCTTGCGAAACTACAATTCAAATTATAGATATAGTTACAGTTTGTGATATAGAATGAAAAAAGAACCCGAAGAAATACTCTATCCCATCGGTATTGTGGCCAAAATGTTCGGTCTGTCCGTGGCCACTTTACGGGCCTATGAGCAAGAGGGTTTGATCATCCCGCAAAAAAGCAAGGGTCACCACCGCTTCTATTCGGAACATGATATTCAGCGTATCACCTGTATCCGGAAGATGATTGATGAAAAGGGGCTGAACCTGGCCGGAATCCGCATGATTCTTTCGGCCATCCCATGTTGGGAGATAAAGCCCTGCACTATCGCCGACCGTGAAAGTTGCGACGCCTACAGTTGCGCCGATGTGCCCTGCTGGATGGTGGAAAACAAAGGTGAAATCTGTGCCTTGCAGGATTGCCGTGAATGCTCCGTATACAAGGAATCCTACAAGTGCAGTAACATAAAATCCATATTAAACCGTTTCTGGAGGAAAGAGCTAAATGGGGAAAAAACTCAACAGACGTGAATTTATAAAAATTGCCGGAATGGGTGCGGGGGGCCTGGCTGTGGCTTCGTCCTTTTTAAAACCGGTTTCCCTGTTCGGGCAATCCGTTTCCCGGGAAAAACTTATAGCCTCTACCTTTAGCGAGGCCACCCCCACCTATTGTGAGATTTGTTTTTGGAAGTGTGCCGGCTGGGTGCATAAAAAAGACGGCCGGCCCTGGAAAATAGTGGGCAATCCTGACGACACACACAGCAACGGCCGCTTTTGTCCGCGTGGTACCGGTGGCTTAGGGGCTTACACGGACCCCGACCGTTTGAAAACGCCCCTGATCCGCGTTGAGAAGCGTGGCAAACAGGTTTTTAAGGAAGCCACCTGGGATGAGGCCTTTGACTACATCGCCGAAAAGATGAACGGCATCAAGGAAAAGTACGGGCCGGAATGCATGGCCTTGTTTACCCACGGTTCCGGCGGCGGGTATTTTAAAAATCTGATCAAGGCTTACGGCTCCAATAATATCGCCGCGCCTTCCTATGCCCAGTGCCGCGGTCCGCGTGCCGAAGCCTATTTGCTGACCTACGGCGAAGGCATCGGTTCCCCTGAACGCACGGATATCGAAAATACGAAATGCCTGGTACTGATCGGTTCCCATATCGGTGAAAACATGCATAACGGGCAGGTTCAGGAGTTTACCAGGGCCCATATGAACGGTGCCACCGTTATTACGGTTGATCCCCGTTTTTCCACGGCGGCCAGCAAATCAAAATACTGGTTGCCCATAAAACCGGCCACGGATCTGGCCTTGCTGCTGGCCTGGATCAATGTCATTATCGAAGAAGAGCTTTATGACAAAGAGTATGTAAAAAAATATACCTACGGTTTTGAAGCCCTGAAAAAAGCGGTAAAAGGAAATACCCCGGAATGGGCCTATCCCATAACAACCATTAAACCGCATATCATCCGGGAAACGGCCCGGGAGATGGCCGCTGCCGCTCCGGCGGTGATCATACATCCCGGCCGTCATGTTACCTGGTACGGTGACGATACGCAGCGCGTTCGTGCCGGGGCCATCTTAAATGCCCTGTTGGGCTCCTGGGGGCGGCGCGGTGGTTTTTATGCCCCGTCCAAGGCGCATGTGCCCAAGCCGGAACATCCGCCCTATCCCAAACCCCAAAAGGGCTGGCGCGATGCCTTTCCCGATAAGTATCCTCTGGCCAACCTGGCTTTATCCTCGGGAATTTGCGACGCCACCATTCCTTCCACCACAGATGCCTGTTCCATTAAGGGCTGGATTGTATATGGTACAAACCTTATGCAAACCCTGCCGCAGCCGCAAAAAACCATCAAGGCCATTCAGAACCTGGAACTACTGGTGGCTATCGACATTATGCCTTCGGAAATTACCGGCTGGGCCGATGTGGTTTTGCCGGAATGTACCTATCTGGAGCGTTATGACGATCTGCGCATTTCCCAGGGGCGCGTTCCATCCATTGCCTTGCGCGCGCCGGCGTTTGAACCGCAATACAATACAAAACCCGCCTACTGGATGGCGGTGCAGTTGGCTAAAAAGCTGGGGCTGTCAGCCTACTTCCCCTATGAAAAGATTGAAGATTATCTGGAATACCGATTAAAAGCCGTGGGCAGCAGTCTGGCGGAAATGAAGAAGATCGGTGTTAAAAACCTGCCTCTGGAGCAGGAGCTCTATTTCCTGAACGGTGAAGATTATGAATTTGCCACCCCTAGCGGAAAGATTGAGTTATACTCCGACACATTGGCCGAGCACGGCTTTGATCCCATTCCCCGTTATACAGCTCATGAAGAGCCGCAAGAGGGGTATTACCGTTTACTTTACGGCCGGGCGCCCATGCATTCCTTTGGGCGGACCACCAATAATCCGCTGCTTACGGAATTGAAGCTGGAAAATGAAGTCTGGATTCATCCCAAGGTGGCCCGGGAGTGGGGTATTGAGAACGGTGAATATATCCGTTTGGAAAATCAGGATAAGGTGGTCTCCAATAAGGTGAAAGCAAAAGTCACCGAGCGCATCCGGCATGATTGTGTTTACATGGTGCATGGTTTTGGGCACACACAAAAGCAGATGCGCCGTTCCCTGAACCGCGGGGCCAGTGATACACAGCTGATTACCCGGGTTAATGTGGATCCGATTATGGGTGGCACGGGCATGCGTGTCAATTTTGTGACTTTTAGAAAGGAGGTGGCCTGATGCGCTATGCCATGGCCATAGACACCAAGCGCTGTGTGGGCTGCGCGGATTGCGTGGTGGCCTGTCAAACGGAAAATAACGTACCGGAGGGCTTTTGCCGGGACTGGATCGTGGAAGAAACCATCGGTGCCTTTCCGGAATTGCAGCTGGAAATCCGCTCCGAACGTTGCAACCACTGCGACGATTCACCCTGTGTACGCTGCTGTCCCACGGGGGCCAGCCACTATGAAGAAGGGGGCGTGGTTCTGGTGAATCATGATGAATGTATCGGTTGCAAGGCCTGTATTGCCTCCTGCCCGTATGATGCCCGTTTTGTGCATCCCGAAGGGTATGTGGATAAATGTACTTTTTGCATACACCGTGTACGCGAAGGGAAAAATCCGGCCTGCGTGGAGGTTTGCCCGACCCATGCCATGATTTTTGGCGATCTGGATGACCGCAACAGTGAAATATCCAAGGCCCTGCGCACCCGCAAACACAAAACGCTGATTCCCGAAGCGGGTACCGATCCCCACGTCTTTTATCTGTTATAAATAAGTTCTGGAGAAGTAAAAATGAATGAAATTGCCATAACTTCCGGCAGAATGAATCAGGGCGTAGATCCTGTTCTTCATGCCTGGACCTGGGAGATTCCTCTCTATTTATACCTGGGAGGCCTGGTGGCGGGCATCCTGTTTTTCAGTGCCTTTTTCTATTTACGTCACCGGGAAAATGTTTTTCCGGCGGCCATAAAGATAGCGCCGTTGTTTACACCGTTTATGCTGGCCATAGGCCTGCTGGCTCTCTTTTTGGATTTAACCCATAAACTCTATTTCTGGCGCTTGTACACCACCATTCGCTGGGAGTCGCCCATGTCCTGGGGCGCGTGGACGCTGATGATCATTTTTCCCTTAAGCATCATCTGGTCTGCTTTTTGGGTTAAGGATGTTTTTCCGCGCTGGGACTGGAAAATCCCCTTTGTGGAAAAGAGTATTGACTTTCTGGCGCGTTATAAAGCCTATTTTGCCTGGGCGCTGATCGCCTTTTCCGCCATACTGGGCATGTATACGGGGATACTGCTTTCAGCCTTTAACGCCCGTCCCTTTTGGAATACCAGCATTTTAGGTCCTTTGTTTCTGGTTTCCGGCCTGTCCACCGGAGCTGCCTTTATTTTGCTTATCAGCCGGTCGGAGCAGGAGCGTCACCGTTTCAGTCAGATCGATACCTTTCTGATCGGAACGGAAATCTTTCTGATCATTCACCTGTTTATGGGTTTTCTGGCCAGTACCTCGGTGCATATCCATGCCGCGGAAATGTTTTTGGGCGGACCGTATACGGCGGTTTTCTGGACGCTGGTGGTTGGCCTGGGGCTGCTGGTGCCGATGTTTATCGAGATCATGGAACTGCGCGGCGTAAAGGTGCCGGTGGTCATTCCCGCCGTCCTGGTGCTGTTTGGCGGCTTGATGCTGCGCTTTATCGTTGTGGACGCCGGGCAGTCCTCCCGTTGGCTGTATAAATTTATGGAACAACTCATTTTTTAGTATTAAGAGGATATCATCATGAAAGAAAAACCTTATTGGTCGCCTTATGTAAGCGGCGTGGGTTTGGGGATTACCCTGTTGTTGGCCTTTGTATTCATGGGGCGGGGCCTGGGGGCCTCCGGTGCCATAATGCGTTTTACCACGGCCATAGTGGATCTGTTTGCCCATGACCATGTTATGGCCAATCCTTACTTTGCCAAATATGCCGAAAATCCTTTCAGTAACTGGCTGGTCTATGAGATTTTGGGGGTAATGATCGGCGGCTTTCTTTCCGGCATGCTGGCCGGGCGGAATAAATGGCGTACCGGCCGGGGCCCGAATATCAGTAAGCACAAACGCTGGGTGTTGGCCTTTGTCGGCGGGGCTATTATGGGGTTTGGCGCCCGTCTTTCCCGCGGTTGCACCAGCGGCCTGGCCTTAACCGGCGGCGCAACCCTGGCTGTTGGCGGATGGGTGTTTATGTTTGCCGTTTTCGCGGCAGCCTATGCCACAGCCTATTTTGTACGAAAACAATGGATTTAGGGGGATATTATGGCACCATTTTTTAAATACGGATTTTTTACGGAACAAACCGGCCTAATCATTGCCCTCATTATCGGAGCGGGTTTTGGCTTTTGGCTGGAGCGCGCCGGATTCGGCTATAGCCGTAAGCTGGCCTTGCAATTTTACTTCCGGGATATGACCGTTTTAAACGTCATGTTCACATCTATTGTCGTGGCCATGCTGGGTCTTTTGTTTTTTTCCCTTTTCGGCTGGCTGGATATTACCAAAATATATATCAATCCCACCTATCTGTGGGCGCAACTGATCGGCGGACTGATACTGGGTGTCGGTTTTGCCGTCGGCGGCTATTGTCCGGGTACCTCCGTGGTGGGGGCGGTTACCGGTCATGTCGATGCCTATTTCTTTTTGGGCGGGGCCATGTTCGGCATGTTTGTTTTCGGGGAGATGTTTCCTTCGTTGGAAGGCTTGTATAACTGGGGTTATATGGGCGATGTCCGTCTTTCGGATGTATTTAATCTTTCCAGCGGGGTGGTGGCTTTTGCCGTGGTGGTTCTGGCCATTCTTTTCTTTATAGGCGGACAATGGCTGGAAAATAAGTTCGGAAAGGAGGAGGTCTGATGAAAGTATCATCCAGAAATCTCGGTTTTGGTATCTTATTGCTTTTGGGGCTGATCCTGGCCTTCAGTCCGGTGGACCAAATGAATGTCAGCAAAGTGGCCGACCGGGAGCTGCTCCTCTCACAACTGCACAGCCAGAGTAACTATATCGAAGCGGAAGATGTGGCCCATTGGATCATTGACAAAGAGCCCGGCATCACCATTATTGATATCCGTTCCGCCGAGGATTTTAAAAAATATCACATACCCGGGGCGATCAACATCCCTTTGGAAAAATTACTGGATAAGGAATCCCTGGAGCTAATGGAGGGGTCGGAAACGCTGATACTGGCCTCCAACGGCAACACGAAAGCCTCGCAGGCCTGGCTCTTTTTAAAGGAAAAAGGCTATGACGATGTTTATGTGCTGCATGGAGGAATGAATTACTGGGTACAGGTGTTTAGCGCACCGCAAAAGCCCGCGGAGCCCTATACCGATGACGAGATTTTTCGCTATCAATTCCGCCTGGCGGCCGGCCCGGTGATGATGGGTACCGTCCGTGCCGCTTCAAACACAACGGAAACTCCGGTAAAACCAAGACCGGTAAAACGCAAGCGCCGTTCCCTTAAGAAAAAGGTGGACGAAGGCTGTTAAACAGAGTGGCTAACGCTTAACTGCTTTCCCGGCAGGGCCTTTTTGGGTCTTTTATTTTACCCCCCCTCCCTGTGAGCGGAAAAATCCCGGTAACATAATGTTGCCGGGATTTTTTTTAGGGGATACCCCCCGGCGGACTGTTTGTACATGAACTTACTATTTATCTTTTCCGGCCGAGCATAAACTCAAAGCAGGAGAGAGTGTATGCGTGCCTATATACGCCATCCGATAGATGTGCCGATCAATTTTGAAGCCGATGAAACGCCGGCGCCCATAAAAGCCCTGAAAGATGTCAGTCATGGGGGGCTCTGTTTTGTAACGGATCGTTGTTTACCCAACGGGACCCGCATAAAGCTGGAAATTCCACACTTAAAACATCCGTTTAAGGAAGAGTGTGTGGTGGTTTGGTGCCGGGAGAAAAACGGGCAGTACGAAATCGGGGTCAAGTTTACCGACAAGGCTTCGGCCTTCCGGGCGCGTATGATTGAACAGGTCTGCTATATAGAAAGCTACAAGCGCAAACGCGAAGAAGAAACCGGCCGGTCGATGGCCTGGAAAACAGCTGCCGAAGAGTGGATAAAAAACTATGGTGCCCATTTTCCGGAAATAAAGATGGAAGACGACGGTACTTAAATAAAAAACGCCCCGGAAAGGGGCGTTTATAATGTAAACGGTTTGTTTAACCGAAAACGGCTTTTAGCAAATAATAGATAATCAGTGCGCCAAAGGCTCCTGCGGGAATAGTAACCACCCATGAAATGATGATGTTGTTAACCACTTGCAGGTTAAGAGCCTTGATGCCCCGGGCAAAGCCGACGCCCAGAACACCGCCAACCAGGGTGTGGGTTGTACTGACCGGCAAGCCCAGCTTGGTGGCCAGGACGAGTGTAATGGCCGTGGCGAATTCCGCGGAAAAACCGCGGGTTGGCGTTAATTCGGTAATCTTTTTCCCTATTGTCAGCATCACACGCCAGCCCCAGGTGGCCAGACCGATAACAATACCCACGCCACCCAACATTAAAATCCATACCGGAACGGCGGATTTCATGGCAATTTCACCGGTTTGTAAAATAGTGACCACCGCGGCCAGGGGCCCGACGGCATTGGCCACATCGTTGGCCCCGTGGGCAAAGGCGACAAAGGAAGCGCTTAGGATTTGCAGGTAGATGAATATACGTTCTACCGTTTTAAACTCCTGACTGTCCCTGTCCAGGCTTGTTTTTAAGTCCAGATCCTGTTCAAAAGACTTAAGCTCTTCCTTGATGGTTGCCAATCGTGTTTGGGCGGAAGGGTCTTCCACCCGGTTCAGGGCTTTCTCCAGTTGGGCGATGGCCTTATCCACCCTTTTGGCCACATTGGGGGCGTTGACGCTGGGGCGGGTGGGAGAGTCGGCCACCTCGCTTTCATCAATGCGGCGTAGCAGTAAAATACTGATACCGGCAGCCAACAAGCCTATGAT
>WGCN01000145.1 GCA_015493745.1 Calditrichales bacterium | reverse complement strand
CCGGCGTCAGCCCCATATAGTCTATGGAGCTTTGTGTGAGTTGTAAGATGATCGCCCGCTCTCTTTCCGCGGCGGCGCGCAACACGCCCTTAAGGGTTTCCAGGTTGTAGAAATTAAAGGCAAACAGGGCGGTTTTTTGTTGCCGGGCCTCGCTCAGTTTTTCTTTAAGGGTCATCGGTCGCTCTCCGTATAGCCGAATCTTTCGGCGGCGATTTTCATGATATCCGCATAGCTTGTAAACGCGGTGGTTCCTCCCGCTTCGGTTGTGTTAACCGCCCCGGTTAAATTGCCAAAAATCTGGCATTTGGCAATGTCGCTGCCCTGCAGATACTTAAAAATAAATCCGGCGTTAAAGCTGTCTCCCGCTCCAATACTGTCCACCACCTTTTTGTTGAGAAAGGGGGGACGAATGATCTCCCGTCCGTCAAAGCGGCACAGGGAACCCTCTTTATCCATCTTCAGGGCTATCGTTTCCGCGCCCAGCGCTTCCAGTTTTTGCAGGGCGCCGCGCACCGTTTGGCAGCCTGTAAGTAAAAGCGCTTCCTGCCGGTTGGGCAGAAAAATATTTACATGGGGCAATATGCCGGCCAGGTCCAGCGTCCATTTCTCCGCCGGGTCCCATTGCGTATCAAGCGAGGTACTGAGGCCCAGTTCCCGGGCCAGTGAAAAAATCTGCCCCAGACTACCGTGAATACCGGGCTGTAAAAAGGGCGAGGAGATGTGCAGATGCCGGCCGCGCTTCAGCTCTTCCATGCGGATATCGTCCGCGGTAAGATGGTTCATGGCGCCCGGATGGGTGATCATGGCACGGTCTTCATCATAGTTCAGTACCACGGTGGCTCCGGTGTTCAGCTTGCGCTCCCGGATAATCATGGAGGTGTTTACCCCTTTTTCCCGCAGGCTTTGCAGAACTATATCGCCAAAGGCGTCGGCGCCGGTTTTACCGATAAAAGCCACGCGCGCGCCGAGGGCGCTTAAATTGGAGGCGAAAATTGCCGAGGAACTGCCCAGGGTCAAACTCATCTCACCGGCCAGTTTTTCCTTGCCCGTTTCAGGAAAGCCGTCGATGTTGTTGAGTATTAAATCCACATTCAGCTCGCCGATAACAATTACATCAAATTCACTCATATTTTACTCCGCTTGGGCTGTGTCGTCCTCTTCCACAGCCAGTAGGAAAATGGATACAAGGGCAAAGACCATGCCCGTTATTATAATGCCGTGGGGCAGCACCCGGTACAGAACAAGGGACAGTACAATGGTGATGACGGGGGCCACCGCGTTGGTCAGGGGACTGACGATCATGGCCTTGCCATGACGAAAGGCATAGACGATGGTCAGGGCGCCCACGGCGTTCAGAAGCTGAATGAGCGCCGTAAGCCAGGGGCCCTTAAAACCCCAGTTGATCGGCTGGTTAAAGTCGGTCATTAACAGGGCAAACGGAATAAGCAAAATCCCGCTAACCGTCATATAAAAAAAGATGCTCTCGGCTTTCATGGTCTGATTGGCGAAACGCATGATATAGGCCTGCACTCCCCAGGCTAAAAATACAAGAAGGGAAAGAATAATCCAAAGAGAACCGCTGCCGCCGTTATGATCGCCGCTTTGATAGGAGAGCAGGGGAATGGCCAGCAGGGCCAGGCCGATGCCCATCCAGCCGCGCCGGCCGACCCGTTCCTTTAACAAGAGGAAGGCCAGAACAATGGTGATCACGGGAGAGAGCGATATAAAGGGAAAGACAAGATAGGCCGGGCCGCTGCGCAGGGCCTGAAAAAGAATAAGCTGACCGCCGGCGCCGGTAAGGCCGATGGCCAGTCCCAGCAGGATGGAACGCCGGTCATATTCCAGCTTAAAGTTGATAATTTTCAGGGCGGCCAGGGCCGGCAGGATCATGGTCAGGGCCCAGACGCTGTAACCCAAAGTCGCCGGGAAACCGGCTTTTTCGGGAATTTCAATTACCGCGCCCCACACTCCCCAAAATACGGTGGTGACCAGGGCATAGATGAGCCAGGGTTTTCCTTTCACAATAATCTCCTTAAAAAGTTAGTTTTGACGGCCGCGACGCTCCGTGGGTGGCCCGGTGATATTTTGCCAGAACCCCGCCGATTTTGTCATGTATCAGATCCACGGGATTCGGGGAAAGTTTTTTGTTGATAATGGCGTTGTGCTGCTCCGGCAAATACTGGCTTATCAGAGAGAGGGGCGCCGGATGCCTGCCCAGATTGCTGATCAGCCGGTGCAACGCCTTGTCCATCCCGCTTTTCGGCCAATAGTAACGGATACGGTCGCTCAGGCTGTAGAGGCAGGAAAAAGCAATCTCATCGTCACTGCCGCGGAAATGATCTTTCCAGTATTCGGGTTCATCATGCATCAGGCGGGTTATGGTTTTTTTCAAGTCCGAAAGAACGACGCCCTTTTGGGCGGCCAGATACTCTTTTTCGATGGCTTCCAGGGCGAACAGGGCTTCGCGGTAGGCAAAGGTAAGCCAGGGGCCGACCTTTAAAATGGCAAAGTGATCTTCCACCATGCGGTTTAAACATTGTTCGGTCTGATAGTCTGTAGAGTGGGCTTCGTATACAAGTCCCGCTTGGCTCTCGATAAACAGCGACAGGGGCAGCGCTTTATTGTGGTCATAATAAAACACTTCGTTGTTGGAGAACTCCACCCCCGGTTGCACAACCACGGCGACCACCCTTTGCCAGGCCTCCTCCAGTCCGGCCCGGACAAAGTGTTCCCGGGTAACTTCGATGGTCTCGGCTACCTCTTCGGGCCGGGTGATATGAATGCCATCCATGGCCGCCTGGGCGCCACCGGGAACGGGTACATCGCTGCCGATGACATAAACCGGCTTTTCGGCAAGGGGAAGGGCGGCTGTCTCCGCGGCCCGGCACATCTCGACGGTCCGGCGGGCCACAAGGTTTGCGGACAAGGGAAGCCGTGGATCGTCGTTGCCCAGCCTCATGCTGGCATCGAGGTGGATTTTGGTATATCCGGCTCTTACATAGGCCTCGATCTGATCCCCGGCTTTTTTCATGGCGGTCGATTCATTTTCTTTATGCCAAACATTGGGCCCGAGATGATCGCCGCCCAGGATGATTTTTTCCCGGGGGAAGCTGAGACGATCGGCCATGGTATGTACAAAGCGGGCAAAATCCGCCGGTTGCATGCCCGTGTATCCGCCAAACTGATCCACCTGGTTGGAGGTGGACTCAATCAACAGAAACTCATTTTTTACGGCGGCATGCTTTATGGCGGCTTCTATTACAAAGCGATTGGCGGAACAGACGGAACAAATCCCCACGGGGCGCCCGGATTTATGCTCACGGATTATGTTTATAAGTTCAGCCGCCATATCCCGCACTCCGGTTTGTCGCTTCTTGTTGGTAAGGGTAAAGACGCACACCTTCCACCACGCGGGTAATGGTTCCGCTTTTTGACGGTGTGTCGGGGTTTAGGCCCAGGTGCAGGGACTTAAAAAAGCCCAGCAGTTGGGCCACCACAACCTGGGCGATGGCCAGAAAGCCCTCCTCAAGACGCGCGGAGCCGTCTCCGCAGACAATTTGCAAATCAACATCGATGTCGGGTCTCTCCTCTTCGGTAACCGCGATGCGGAAGATGCCTTTTTCGCTGTGATTGACGGCGTCGATGAGATCGCTCTCGTAAGGCCGCACATACTCATGGCTGGAGAGGAAAAAAACCAGCAAAGTCCGGGGAGTGACCACCGCCTTGGGGCCATGACGGAATCCCAGAAAGGAGTCAAATTTGCATATAACCGCTCCGTCGGTCAGTTCCTGAAGCTTAAGGTGGGACTCACGGGCAATGCCCGCAGCCGGGCCGGAGCCCAGAAAAACCGCGCGGTCAAAGTCCATGGCGGCGATATTTTTCAGATCTTCACGGTAGCGATCCATTATGGCGCGGGCGGCCCCGGCCAGCCGCAACACCTGTCCCGCGCATTCCCGTCCCGCCCACAGGTTCGCCAGCAAAAGGCCGCTTAGCATCATGGCCGAAAAGCTGCCGGTCATGGCCAGGCTTTTATCGTCCGCTTCCGGCGGCAACAGAAAAACATAGCTGTCACCCTGCCGGCCCCGCAGGGCCAGCTGCCCTTGTGGGTTACAGCTTATGATGAGATGGGAAACGGTATCGCACAAAGCGTCGGCCAGTTCAACCGCCTTTACGCTTTCGGGGCTGTTTCCGGAGCGGGCAAAGGAGATCATCAGGATATTCTTGCCGGAAAAATAAAATCCGGGATGGGTGACGATGTCCGTGGTTGCCACGGCACGGGTATCGATACCGCTGATTTTTTGAAACAGACCGGCCAGAGCCTCGCCGATAAAGGCCGAGGTACCGGCGCCGCATAAAAGTATCCGCGCGGGAACCGCCGACACGGATTTGTGAACAAAAGAATGCAGTTCCTCTCTGTGCCGGGTAAAAAGGCGGTAGGTCTCTTCCCACAGGGTCGGCTGGCCGGCTATTTCCACGGCGGTATGCCGCGCGCCCAATGTTTGCAGTCTCGCTTCCTCGATGTCCAGATATTTCATGTAAACCTTTCATAACCTTTCAAAGTAAATTATATATATTTCATATCCTTGTCAAAAAATAGTTTTCATGTGTCATTGTCTTGCGAAATGCTTTCGCTGTTTAGGCTGGAATAGGGGTTTGTTCTGCGGAGTCCTTCTATGTGGCGGTATTTTCGCTGATTTTCTTTTTGTTCTCCCATCTTTCAAAAGTATATTAAAACAAAGGTTGTGAAAGCTAACAGAATGGCTCAGTGGAATATGGAAAAAGAAAACACGGTGTTCAGGCGTTCAAAAATACTGGAGATGATTGAGGAAAAGGGCCGGTTAAACGTACAGGAGCTAAGCGCTTATTTTAAAGTGAGCGAGGTGACCATTCGCAATGATCTGGGCCAGTTGGAACAAAAAGGACTGTTGATCCGCACCCGCGGCGGGGCGATAAGAAATCAGCGTGTCGGTGTCGATTCCCGGCTGAGCGAAAAGGCGCGGCGTAACAGGGCGGAAAAAATGTGTATCGGCAAGAAGGCGGCCGCGCTGATCCGGGACGGGGAAACCATCATCCTCGATTCAGGGACAACCACCTTTGAGCTGGCCCGGAATTTATCCGCCTTTTCGGAGCTGACGGTGATAACCAATGCCCTGAACATCGCCATTTATCTGGCCGGATTAAAATCCATCAAAGTTATAGTGCCGGGAGGTCTCTTGCGCGAACCCTCCCTGTCGCTGGTCGGGCCTTCCGCCGGAGAAAGCCTGCGTAATTACTACTGCGACAAGGCCTTTCTGGGGGTGGATGGTATCGATACCGCCTATGGCGTAACCACGCCGAACCTTGAGGAAGCGCACCTGAACCGGGCCATGATCCGCAACGCCCGCGAGGTTATCGTTTTGACCGACTCCAGTAAGTTTTCAAAACGCAGCTTCGCTTTTATAGCTCCCGTTACGGAAATTGATAAAATCGTTACCGATAACCGTATCCGTAAGGAAGATATGGAACTGCTTATCTCTGCCGGGGTGGATGTGGTAACCTGTTAGCCTGAGCTGCCGTCAGGCATGGCTTTGTAAAACGATAATGGGAAAGCATGGGAAAAATGAAGGAAGGTATTTCAAGACGGGTTCTGGAAAACGTATACGGCTCCCGGCGGGAAGAAGTGGAAAGGCAGCAACAGCGCTACCGGATGCTGGAGGAGTGGTTTGAAAAGTGCTTTGGCGCGGGGGAGAAAAGTTTCTTCAGTGTTCCCGGCCGCACCGAGATCGGTGGGAATCATACCGATCACAATCACGGCCGGGTGTTGGCCGCCGGCATCAATCTGGATACCATCGCCGTTGCCCGTCCCAATAAGGACAACAAGGTGATCCTCTATTCGGAGGGATATGACAGGCCCTTTGAGGTGAGTCTGGATACGCTGACGCCGCGGGCCGCGGAAGAGGGAAGCACCGCCGCCCTGATACGGGGCGTTGCGGCGCGATTGCAGGAGTGGGGCTACCGCCCGGGCGGCTTTAACGCCTGTGTGAGCAGCGAGGTGCCGGCGGGTCTGGGCTTAAGCTCCTCCGCCGCCATCGAGGTGCTGTTCGGTGCGATCCTTAGCGCGCTTTATAACCAGGGTCGCATTCCTCCCGATGTTTTGGCCCGCGCCGGGCAGTACGCGGAAAATGTTTTTTTCGGCAAGCCCTGCGGGTTGATGGATCAGATGGCCTGCGCCACGGGCGGTATCATCGCCATAGACTTTAAGGATCCGCAAAAGCCCCTGGTGGAAAAAATAGATTTTGATTTTGAGAGCCGTTCCTGCGCCCTGCTGATCGTCGATACCGGTGGCGGTCATGCCGATCTGACGGCGGACTACGCGGCCATCCCCGGGGAGATGAAGGCCGTGGCCGGCATGCTCGGCGGAAAGGTATGCCGGGATGTGGATGAAGCGGCCCTGTTGAAGAATCTTTCACGCCTGCGCGCCGGTCCGGGAGACCGGGCCGTGTTGCGGGCCCTGCATTTTTTCCGGGAAAATCAGCGGGTAAGCCTGCAGGCCGAGGCCCTGAGGCAAAATGACTTTCAGCGCTTCCTGGCGCTGGTAAACGCTTCGGGCAACTCATCCTTTAAGGCGCTGCAAAATATCTACTCGACGGAAAATGTCCGCGAACAAAGCGTAAGCCTGGCCCTGATACTGACGGAGGGTTTTATCGAAGAGCATTGTCCGGGCAGGGCGGCCTGTCGTGTGCATGGCGGAGGTTTTGCCGGTACCATTCAGCTTTTTTTACCCCGGGAATTTGTGGAGCGCTATACCGCCTACATGCATGGTTTTTGCGGCCCGGAAAAGATTGTCCCCGCCGCCATCCGCCCGTACGGAGCCATCCATCTGGGCGGGACGGACTAAGACGCCTTAAATTCCGCCATTTGCTACATTAATTAACCGCTTATCCCTTCCTTCTTGAATAACTGTTGGCCCGGCGCTATATAGTTGTGTCGTACGCAACCCCTTTATTCCCCAAAGAGGCACAATACAATGATTAATCATAGCACCTTTATCCGTTCAATCCAACAACATGCCGCCCTGTTAACGCTAATCGTCCTTCTTATTCCCGTTCTGTCGGCGGCGCAAAGCTACACGGCGCCCATAGGTATTCCCGCGCCGGAATTCGGCATTGAAGAGAGCCATCTCATCTATCAGGATTCTCTTTATGATTTTGGCAACGGCCCCGAAGCTTACCGCGACGCGGGCAACGGCCCCTATACCCATTATGTGGACAGGCAACATGCCAATGCCACCGACAGCGACAATCCCTTTGGCACCCCGGAGAAACCGCGCCTGACCATTCCCAAAAATCTTGCCGCCGGCAGTGTGGTGGAGGTACATAACGGCCCTTATGCCTATTCTGAGAATATTCACGGTGATACCTATCTGCCCATCGTCAACGTAAACGGAACGGCAAAAAGGCCCGTGTTTATCCGGGGGGCGGCCGCCGATCAACGCTTTGAGATAGGCGGTGCTAATCAGGTGCTGGTGCGCGACGCCACGTATCTTATCATGGAAAATGTTTTTATAAACGGTCCATCCATAAAAGTTTATCAACCGACCGCGCACTTTGCCCTGCGCCACTCCGAGATTACGGGAGAAAACAGCTCCGGAATTTTATTGTGGACCTATAAGCTGGACTATGTTCCGGGCACGCTAAAGGAGCATATCGTCATCTATGACAACGATATTCACGATAACGGCGTCTATCCGGCCAGCGCCGAGACCAATACCATGGGGATAATGATAGACAACGCCACGGAAAATGTCTGGGTTGTCGACAACAGGATTTACAATAACGGCGATGATGGCATACAGATTATTGACAGGAACTGGGTGAGTTCCATTAAGGATATAGAAGCCGACTCGCTGTACATCGGGCGTAACCTGATGCATAATGACGGGGAGAACGCCATCGATGCCAAGGGTTCGAAGAATGTTATTATTTCACAAAACGAGATATATGGCTATAAGACCCTCTATTCCTCCTCCAGCGGAGAAGCCATCCGTATCAATGATGAGGGCGCCCAGGATAATATCTGGATTCTTTATAACCGGATTTATGACAGCGAGGATGGCATCAATCCCCAACAAGCGCTTTTCCCACCCTACATCATTGGCAACGTGATTTATAATTGTGAGATCGCTGTAAATTCAGACGCGGGGGTGGTGCTGAACAACACCCTGTATGGCACGGAACGGGCAGTTGCCTCGGCGCGGGAAGCGGTGAACAATATCATTGTCCGGGCCAACCCGTATGTTTTTTCCGGGGTGAGCAGCGCGTCCAACAATCTCTTTTGGGATAACGGCGAGGATGAGTCCTGCGAGGATTGCCTTAAGGCCGATCCGCTTTTTGTGGATGCGGAGAACGGCGACTTCCGTTTGCATTCCGACAGCCCGGCCATCGACGCCGGTATTTCCCACCCGGCCTATCAGACCTTTATGGATAATTACGGCCTGGATATCCGCCTGGACATCGAAGGCGCGACACGCCCCCAGGGCAATTATTGGGACATTGGGCCCTATGAATATGCCGGCGACGGAAAAAAAAAGTTCTACCTGACCGTTAATGTTTTTGGCAAGGGCAGGGTAACGGTCGACCCCGACAGCGCTTCTTATTCCGCGGGTACCCTGGTGACCCTTACGGCCGTGGCCGATTCCGGAGAACAATTTTTGGAATGGACGGGCGATACCGCTTCCACGGCCAATCCCCTGGAGATCGTTATCAATAAAAATACCACGATTTCCGCCAATTTCAGCTCTCCCGTTACCGATGAGTTTATCATTGAGCCCACGGGCCCGCAAACGGGACGTTTCTATTTTTACTGGAACGCCCTGGCCACGGCAGACAAGGTGGACGGGGTGATCGGTTTCTCGGAAAAGAGTCCTGCCGCCTACGGTGATTTAAGCTGTAAAATCGGTTTTAACAATCGGGGGTATATCACGGCCAGTAACGGCAGCAGCTATACCTCCGATCAGACGGTGAGATACAGCGCCATGCAAAGTTTTGCCTTTAAAATGTATGTGGATATACCCGCCCAGGAATATACCGTCTGGCTGACGCCCGAGAACGGAACGGAAATCCTGCTGGCCGACCGTTACGACTTTCACCCCTCGCCGGGCGTGATAGATTCCATTAACTATCGATCGATAAAGATGGCCTTTGGCGGGCAGTGGGGCGGCGCGGAAGGCATGGTGGAGATAACCGGTTTCGATGTGGTTACATCTGTTCCCGCGGACCGGCAGGGGGAAAACCTGCCCCGGGATTTTTCCCTGAGCAGCTATCCCAATCCCTTTAACCCGGCCACGACCATTACATACAGCATACCGGAAAAGGGAGCCGTAAAGCTGGTCGTCTATGACCTGAAGGGCAGCATTATCGCCACCCTGGTTGACGGGGTGCAAAACCCCGGCCGCCATACCGTAACCTGGAACGCGACAGGCCTGTCCGGACAATCCGTGGCCAGCGGCTTATATTTCGCGGTGCTGGAAGCGGGAGGCCGGCGCATCCACAGCAAGATGATGTATCTCCGGTAGGCCTGTTGAAAACGGAATAGTAATTATAATCCGGTCGTGAGTTGCCCCGGAGGAATTCGCTTGGAGTTATTATGAAGCGCAGAACATTTATTCAAAGCACGGCCCTGGCTGCCCTCTCCCTCGCGGCGGGGGGGACGCTGTTCAACTGCTCGGGCTCTTCGTCTTCGGGAAAAAAGCCCAATATAATCTTTATGATGGCCGATGATCTGGGTTATGGTCATCTTGGTTGTTACGGGCAGGAAAAGATAAAAACGCCGCATATTGACCGCCTGGCGTGGGAAGGCATGCGTTTTACCCAATGTTACGCCGGATCGCCGGTGTGCGCTCCTTCGCGCAGCGTGCTGATGACCGGATTGCATGCCGGGCATACGGCCATACGCGGCAATTACGGCAGCGGGGGCACGCCTATTTATGATGAGGATGTGACCGTGGCCGAACTTCTTAAGTCTTACGGTTATGCCACCGGAGCCTTTGGCAAGTGGGGACTGGGCGACATCAACACCAGCGGCATGCCCCATAAGCAGGGCTTTGACCGTTTCTTCGGCTATCTGAACCAGGTGCATGCCCATTACTATTATCCCTGGTTCCTGTATGAAAACGATAAAAAATACCTCCTGCCCGGTAATGAGGGGGGCAAGCGCGAGCAGTACACCCCGGATGTTATTTTGGGCAAGGCGTTGGAATTTATCGACCAAAACAAGGAGCAGCCCTTCTTTTTATATCTGCCTTTTGTGCTTCCCCATGTGGAGTTGCTGGTACCGGAGGAATCCTTTCGCGAATACGAGGGAAAATTTCCCGAACCCCATCCCTGGGTTGACGAAATCGGCCATTATGCCGATCAGCCCGCGCCCCGGGCCACCCTGGCAGCGATGATCTCTCACCTGGACCGTAATGTGGGTCGCGTCATGGCGCATCTGAAAAAGCTGGGACTGGATGAAAATACAATCGTCTTTTTTTGTAGCGATAACGGCGCCCAGAATAAAAAAGGGGCCGATTTGCATTTTTTTAAGGGGAACGGCGAGCTGCGCGGAAAAAAAGCGGAATTGTATGAAGGGGGTATCCGGGTACCCATGATTGCGCGCTGGCCCGGTAAAATTGAGCCGGGAACCGTCAGCGACTATATCTGGGCCTTTCAGGATGTTATGCCAACGCTTACCGCCCTGGCCGGCGCCGGGCAGCCGGAAGGCATAGACGGGACTTCCGTTGTGCCGGTCCTTACGGGTCGTGCCGAAGGCAAGGCCTCGCACAGTTTTTTTTATTGGGAACTGGAAAAAGGGGGTGTGCTCCATCAGGCCGTGCGCCATGGCCGGTGGAAGGGGCTGCGTAAGGGAATTTCCGCGCCGTTGGAACTTTACAATCTGGAGACGGATATCAGCGAAACCACCGATGTGGCCGAACAAAATCCCGGTATCGTGCAAAAAATGGAAGAGTATCTGAAAAATGCCCGAAGCGAACCGCGCAGCTATGAACACGGCGCGCCGACATGGTCTTACCGAAAAGAGGATACCGGCTATATTCGCTGATCGCCATAACGTGTAAGGGAAATCCCGGCGTCGGGCTTCCCGCTGTAAAATCTTGATCTATCCGGAGCGGCAACAGCCATGATAAAAACAATAGTGTTAATTACGGGACTGCTATGTTCCCTGTTGAACGCGCAGGCAGACGGTGACGCTTATATCTGGCATGATGCGGCCACTTTGCATCTGGAGGGAAAAGGCTGGGCGGCGACCCCTTCCGTGTATGACCGTCTGCCCGCCTCGGCTGAAAATCGGGTTACCGCCGATGTGTGGCGTCTAAGCCACCACACCGCCGGCCTTTCGGTAACCTTCTCCACGGCCGCGGACTCTGTCCGTGTGAGATGGACACTGCTTTCCGAAAATCTCGGCCTTAAAAACATGCCCCCCACCGGGGTAAGCGGCATTGATCTTTATGTTCGGGAAGGCGACGTCTGGGTTTTTAACGGCAACGGGCGCCCCGGAGGGCTGTCCAATGAAAAGACCTTTTTCCTGGCGGGAGCGGGCCTCCGCACGTATAAGATATATTTTCCCTTGTATAATGGCCTGACGGAGATGTCAATCGGTATTCCCCGGGGCAGTTCCTTTATGCAGCCTCCCGCCGTCCCATCGTCAAAGGCGCTTGTTTTTTACGGTACTTCCATAACCCAGGGCGGCTGCGCTTCCAGGCCGGGAAATGCGGCCACTTCCATTGTTGGCCGGGCGCTGGGCCGGCCGGTGATCAATCTCGGTTTTTCCGGCGCGGGTAAAATGGAACCGGTCATGGCGGAATTGCTGGCCGGTCTGAACCCCTCGGTTTACATTTTGGATTGCCTGTGGAACATGACCGGGGAAATGGTTGCCTCCCGGGTGGAACCCTTTGTTCGTTCCCTGCGCACTCAAAAACCGGATATCCCGATTGTGCTGGTGGAGGACAGTAACTATTTGAACGACTCTCCGACAGCCAGGGGAGAGATTTTGCGCGGAGTATATAACAAGCTGATCGCGGAGGGTACGGGCAATCTGTACTTTTTATCCAACGCAAACATGCTGGGCAGTGATGGCGAGGGTACCGTGGACAGCGTTCATCCCAACGATTTAGGCATGTGGCGTCAGGCAAGGGTGTTTACCGCCTTTTTAAAGTCCGTGCTTGAAGAAAGAAAACCCTGATGGTCGAGGTATGATGAGATATTTACTTTTATTTGTGCTGATAGCGCTTTCCTGCACCCGTTTTGCGGGGGAAGAAGGTTGGACGGCCCTGAAAAAAGAGGCCGGCGGCCTGGGTAAGGAGGCTTGGCGGCCCATGTTGCTCTATGTGGCGGAACTGCATGAAAAAAGCACCCATCCGGCCACCTATCCCTTTGATTATGAATGGGAGGAAATCGGACCCGGATATGTTTACGGCCCGGCCTTTGGCCATTGGGATATCGTTCATCAGATCATCGATGTTCTCCCCGCTTTTCCTACCCATGCCCTTCACCAGTTGTATAATGATGTAAAAAATCAGGAGCCCGACGGCATGCTGCCCGGTTCAATCTGGATGGTTGGCGGAGAGGATGTGCCCAATATGAGCGTCAAGCGGGATAAGGTGGACTGGAACAGGGACAATGCCGGTCATCCACCCATCTGGGTGATTGCCGCACAGGATTATATCCGCCAAACCGGCGACAAGACGGTTTTGAAAACCTTTTATACAACGCTGGTGCGCCAGATTACCTGGTTTGAGAATAAACGGCGGGCCGAGGGCGAGGGTTTTTTTTATAATGATATCCTGTTAAAAAAATGGGAAAGCGGCGTCGATCAGGGAATTCGCTTCGATGAAACGGCCATGGGCCCCTGGGCCTGTATCGACGCGACCTCGCATGTGTATCTACTCTATAAAACGGCGGCGGCCTGGGCCGGGGAGCTGGGGATGGAAGGCTCTTTTTTCAAACGCCGCGAGGGCGAGCTGCGGCGTTTTATCCGTGAGGATCTTTATGCCGCCGATGACGGTATGTTTTATGATATTTGGGCCGTAAAGGATCCCGGTTTGCGTTCGCAGGCCTTTGAGGCCATGTGGCCGCTGGTGGTGGGCGCCGCCACGCGGGAACAGGCGGAGCGATATATCGACGACTACCTGTTGAATCCCGATGTTTTTTTTACGGCGCATCCCATGGCCACGGTGGGGGTGAAGGCCCCTAAGTTTGAGCAGCGTATGTGGCGCGGCCCGGCCTGGAACAGCATGACCTATTGGGCGGCCAGGGCCTGTATCGATTACGGCCGGCCCGACGCGGCCGTAAAGTTGCTGGAAAAGGCCCTTGATGCCACGGCGCAACAGTTCAGCGAGACGGGCACGATCTGGGAATTTTACAACTCCCTCGGCGGCAGCCCGCTTGATGTGCAACGTAAGCCGCATACGGAGTACAATGTACCCTGCCGGGACTATCTGGGACACAATCCGCTTTTAGCCATGGCCCGTTTATATGATTCCATAAAAAAAGGGAATAGGGCTGAGTAGAGGCTGAAATCGTCAACCCGAATAAAAAGAAGGAACGGTATCGGTAAGCTTTGTTGCTTTTTATGATTGCGATAGGGGGTGCAGCTGTGCGTCCGGGGCCGGGCTTCCGCGCTTAAGGCTTGGAGAATAGGCTCAAAACATCTATCTTGTATCAACCATGTAAACAAAGGAAAGGGTGATATATGCGCGTGGATAAGGGGAAAATGAGAATTCAATCGTATATAGCGGTTTTAGTTATGCTCCTCCCGTGGCCCTCTTTTTTGGCGGCCGGGGAAAGCGGGACGGTTAAGGTGAAGAAGGCTTTTGAGGGAATTACCTTTCAAAGGCCGCTGGATTTACAACAGCCCGCCGGACGGGATGATAT
>WGCN01000144.1 GCA_015493745.1 Calditrichales bacterium | reverse complement strand
ATGTAAATATTTTTCTGCCCAACCGGCAGGAAGCGCTTTTACTTACAGGCTGCCAAACGGTGCGCGGCGCCCTGCAAAAACTGGAAGCGCTGGGCGCGGAAACGATAGCCCTGAAGATGGATAAAGAGGGCTCCCTGTGCCGCTTTGACGGACGGGAGATCATTCGTCCCCCCTTTCTCAACAAAAAGGTGGTGGACAGTATTGGAGCGGGAGACAGCTTTAACGCCGGATTTATTTTTAAGTATCTGCAAGGCAGCGACATTGCCAAATGCCAGATTTTTGGCAATTTAACCGGGGCGGTTAACACAACCGAAGCGGGGGGAACCACCGCGTTTACAAGCTATGCGGATATCATGAAAATCGCCGCCGAAAGATTCGGCTATACGGAGAACGACCGATGACCCTTAAAGAAAAACTGAGCGAGGCCCGGCAACAAAAAAGCGCCCTGTTTGCCTTTAATTTCTACAACCTGGAAACCCTTAAGGGCGTGTTGCGCGCCGCCGCGGAAAGAGAGCGGGCGATCATCTTACAACTCACGCAAAGCTCCATAGACTATATGGGGCTGACGCCGGCCGTCAGCCTGGCCCGGGCTCTTTTAAGCGAATACCGGGTGCGGGGCTGGATTCATCTGGATCACAGCAACTCCATTGACTTATGCCACGCCTGCCTCGACGCCGGTTTCGATTCGGTGATGATCGACGCCAGCGAGCGGCCCTTTGCCAAAAATATCAAAATCACCCGGCAGGTGGTCAGGCTGGCGGAAACCTTTGGCGCCCACGTGGAAGCAGAGCTGGGCTATGTGGCCAAGCTGGGCCAGGACACGGAGCGGCAGGGTTTCACCGATCCCGCCCGGGCCAGAATCTTTGTCGACGAAACCGGTGTGGACGCCCTGGCCGTGGCCATCGGTTCCGCCCATGGGTTTTACAGGGGAGAGCCGAAGCTGGACCTGACGCTGTTGCAAAAAATTGACGAGACGCTGGGTATCCCGCTGGTGCTGCACGGGGGGTCCGGCATTCCCGCGCCGCAGATACGCGGAGCAGTGGAAAGGGGTATTTGCAAGGTAAATGTGGCCACCGAAATAAAGAACGCCTTTATGAAGCAGGTAAAGCGCTCTGTCAATGAAAACGACAATATCGACCTGAGAACCGTCTTTCCGCCGGCCATAAAGGCGGTGGAGGCCATTGCCGCCTCCAAGCTGGATATCCTGGCCTAAGCGGACCCTAACTGCCTGACACACGCGGGGAGTATATCAAACTATAGTTTATCGGCGCGTGTTTTAACGGGGGCAGGAGAATGTTGAACTTATTTATCCTTTTCAGGGGTCGCCAAAAATTAATATTTCATTAAGGGTAATTTCCCGCCTGGTGGCCGAATTCACCGTAACGCGCACATAACGGTAACCTTCACGGGCAACAGGTAAAAGAACGCTGTATATCTCCGCCCCGGCGATACCGTGTTCGATAAAGGTTTCATAGCGGAAAAGAGTGTCGGCAAGCTGGGTATAATGCTCGCCATCGCCACTGCCTTCAATACGGAAGCGGTAGTTTTCCCCTCCAAAAAGGGCCAGCGACAGACGCCGCAAGGTATGGCGGCTTCCCAGATCAATCTCGATCCATTGCGGCAGAGGGCGTGCTTTCCAGGCGGTTTGGCTTCCGGCGGGAGCATCTCTCTCGGTATTATAGAGCCCATCCACGACATTTCGCGCGGGAAAACCGCTCAGCCCGGGTGCTCCGGTTTTTACGGCCTTGCCCCGGGCAAGATTTTTTACCGCCCCAAGGCGAACTTCAGCCACGGCAATCCTGCTTTCTCCCACGGCATGGACGGTGGAAACCGGCCGGCCCAGGGGATCATATACGCTGCTGTGCACATCCTGGCGGCCGCCCTCGGTGCAGGTTGTGCTTCTTAAAACGGAAAAGAGTATGGGAACCCCATTTTGGGCATTGTTGATTTTCAGGTTTTGCTTAATATTACACCAGGTAGGCACTACCAGCAGTTCCGCACCCTTTTCCACCAGTTTTTTGGCCGGTTCCGTGAACCAAAAATCCCAGCAGATTAAAACGCCGACCCGGCCGAAATCGAGATTAAAAACGGAAAGGGAATCACCGGGAGTGGCCCAATGCTCCTCCGGGGGCAGGTTTACTTTCCGGTACTTACCGGCAAGCCGGCCCTGGCGGTTTACAACAAGGGCGGTGTTATAGAACCGCTCGCCTTCTTTTTCCACCAACTGAAAGATAATATTAATCCGGTTGGCCGCGGCGGCGGCTTTCATGGAGTCCAGCAATACACTGTTGGAAAGCTTCTGGGCGCCGCTTTCATGGTTCCTGCCACGGAACAGATATTCCGGCAGCACCAACAAATCGAGCGCCAAACCCGCGGCGCCGGATTTTTTAATTAACGGCATCACTTCACGGATTTTTACATCCAACGGCTGTCTGAAGTTTAGTGTCTTCTCCATGGACACGGCGCCCACCCGGACGATTCTTTTTTCGGCCATGGCAAACGAAACGAGAAGACAAAGGGCTGTTATCCATTTTCCGCGCATAATATCCTGTCCGTATTAAATAAAAGGAATGGCCCTGAAAAAAATTCCAGGGCCATTCCACAGGTTCATTTGAACAATATTCAACCAATAAGCGGGGCTTACTTAACCAGCATCATTTTCTTTATCTGGCTCACGTCACCCGATTCCAGTTTGTAGTAATAAATTCCGGATGAAAGCTGACTGGCGTTAAAGGTAACCTCATAGGTACCGGAGGCCAAATCTTTATCCAGAAGTGTTGCCACCTGCTGGCCCAACACATTATAAATCTTGAGCGTGGTCACGCCGGAATTTTTAAGACTGAAAACAATCTTAGTGCTCGGGTTAAAGGGATTGGGATAGTTTTGATTCAGCGTAAAACCGGCCGGTACCGGGGATACCCGCTGTTCAATGGAAGTATTCTTATCCAGCACCCAGTTAATGGCCGCGTCAATAAGCTGGTAACCATCATCGGTAATAAAGTCGTTGGCGCCGGCAAAAACACCCACCAGGGCGGCTCTGTTTTGCGTAACCGTGGAATCGGAGCTCTCCAGAACCGTTCCATCCTTATTCCAAACCACCGTATTCTTTTCAACACCCATAACAATGGTCTTCTCCGGATCCAGGGAGGAAACCGCGATGGGAATATAGTCAATTTCGGGAACGGTGAAGGTTAAGATATCATTCGTGTGGCTGTCGGAGACCAGGGTGACCTCGTCGCCGCTTTTAAAGCCGGCGGCCAGGGGATGGTCGCTGTCATCGACAAACAAAATCTTATTGGCCACGCCAAGCTGGGTACTATCCTGGAACAGGGTACCGTAACCGGTGTCGCTGGGCGCGGTGGTCCAACCCAATACTTCCGGCTTGGAAAGCCAGCCTTCCAGCATTACCATGGGGCGGGGAATGGAACGGATACCCGGACCATCGCCATATTCCCAGGGCCAGCTGGATACGGACTCGCTGACAAAAAGGAAGTCGAATTGTTCCAGATCGCTGATAAACAGGGTGCTGTCCACAAAATCCCGGGCATTGAGCAGGGTGACGTTATAATGCTTACGCATGTTTTTGTATAACAGGGAGTCATTGTCATTCCAGCCTTTTTTACTGAAAAAACCGACAGAGTATTCTTTTTCCAACACCCAGTTAACGGCGGCATGGATGAGCTTATAGCCATCATCGGTGATGAAGTCATTAGCGCCGGCAAAAACACCCACCAAAGCGGCTCTGTTCTGTGTTACCGTGGAGTCGGACTCGCCCAGTACCGTACCGTCTTTATTCCAAACGGTTGTTCCGGCCTCAACACCCATAACGATGGTTTTCTCGGGATCGAGAGAAGAAACGGCTATGGGAATATAATCGATCTCCGGAACGGTAAAGGTTAAAATATCATTTGTATGACTGTCGGAAACCAGAGTAATCTCGTCGCCGCTTTTAAAGCCGGCGGCCAGGGGATGGTCGCTGTCATCGACAAACAAAATCTTATTGGCCACGCCCAGTTGCGTGCTATCCTGAAAGAGGGTGCCGTAACCGGTGTCGCTGGGGGCGGTGGTCCAACCCAGTACTTCCGGCTTGGAAAGCCAGCCTTCCAGCATCACCATGGGCACGGGGATGGAGCGGATGCCCGGACCATCGCCGTATTCCCAGGGCCAACTGGACACAGACTCACTGACAAAGATAAAATCAAACTCCTCCAAATCGCTGATGAACAAAGTACTGTCCACAAAATCCCGGGCATTAAGCAGGGTCAGATCATAGGTTTCGCTCAGGTTTTTAAACAGCAGGGAATCATTGTCATTCCAGCCCTTCTTGCTGAAAAAACCGGCGGAAAGCTTGGGCTGGGCCATCAGGCTCCCCGCAAAAAGCATTGTAGCAAAAAGCATCAAGAAAATACTTTTTCTATACATCATACTGTCCTCCAAAAAAAATAATAAATTAAAAATTACATGTTCGGTATCGATTTATGTTTGCCAGTTCCCTCCCTTTTGGTTTGTTTCCCCTCCACCTGTTGTTTGTATTTCAATGTGGCTATGAACGTCCGCATTTTTACCGGGGCCCCGGTGACTACGGTATTTTGTCAAATAACCACGATATTTGATCATACAGGAAAATCTGTACACATAAGGATATTTAAAACACTTTTCACCTCAGGCAGGCAAGGATTTCCGGAAACCGTGACAGAAGTATGATCTCTAAATTTTGTACGCTACAAATAAACGAGATTTTACCCCCAAACCAAGGTATTTGGATTTAGCGGCACAATATGGTAACAAACGGTAAGAGTGGAAACCGAAAGAGTGATAACCCAAAGCCCTCACCGGAAAAGTCCCTCTTTCCGGTTTCCGGAGCAACTTTTTATTAAAGCGCTGAATATCCGGAGGCGGGCAATACGGGAAAAATCATTTGACAAATGGACAATTATTATCAATATTCAGCTTATCCCGTCCACATATAAAACAGGAATATGACCATCGACAAACCTAAATCCCGATTTTACAAAAGAAATTATCTTTCCTTAACCGTCATCCTTTTTGTCCTGGCTTTGTCCGGCGGAATTCAGGCCCAGGAAGATGAGTTAAAGTTTGAGCATCTGACCATTGATGACGGCCTGTCCCAAAATAAAATCAATTGCATCTTCCAGGATAGCCGGGGCTTTATGTGGTTTGGTACCAATGAAGGTCTTAATAAATACGACGGCTATGAATTTACCATCTTCGGAAAAGACAGCAGCCATATGGGGAGGCTTTCCGACGACTGGATTCAATGCATTCTCGAGGACAGTAAAGGTAACCTGTGGGTCGGTACCGGTGTGGGAGGACTGAACCTGTATGACCGGGCCACCAACAGCTTTATCCACTACACCACCGATTCTTCCTCCGCCATCCGTTTAAACAGCAATAATGTAAAATGCATTATTGAGGATAGTCAGGGAATGTTATGGATGTCCACCTCGGGGAGCCTGGAAATGCTCGACCTCAAAAACAAAAAGACGATCTCTTACATCCCGCCCCACCTGAAGGACAGTACGACCGAAAACAACGTTATCAGTGTTATCTTTGAAGACAGCAGGAACAACCTTTGGTTCGGCACCCGTGGAAACGGCCTGGGAAGGTTTGACCGGGAGACGGGAAAGTTTGAATATTTTTGTCATGATCCCGGAAATCCCGCTACCATCTCCGATAACGATATTCTTTATTTGTATGAGGATTCCCACGGTAAATTATGGGTCGGTACCTATAACGGCGGCTTAAACATGTTTGACTATGTAAGTGAAAAGTTTCAGGCCTTTTCGCCACAACCCAAGGTACAGGAAAACCTCACCGTACAATCCATCATGGAATACAGTCCCGGCAACCTGTGGATTGGCACCCGCAACGGTCTGTTCCTGTTCAACACTCTCAGCCACAAGTTTATTCACTATGCCCATGATCCCCATAATCCTTACAGCCTGAACCAGGACAATATCTGGTCTATTTTCAAGGACAAAAAAGGTGACTACTGGTTTGGCACCAAAGGGGGCATTAACTTTCTGAACACGGCCAATATGGCTTTTGTGCACTACCGGGCCGACAGCCGCAACAACCGCCACCTGAACAACAAGCACATCAACGCCATCTATGAAGACCGCGCCGGGGATATCTGGTTTGGCACGGACGGCGGCGGGCTAAATCATCTTGATCGTAAAACCGGGATTTATACCTATTACACCCATGACCCCCATAATCCTTACAGCCTTGGCAGCAATAGCGTCAGCGCCATTGTTGAAGACCCGGACGGTAACTTTTGGGTGGGCACACACCAGGGGGGACTTAACTTTTTCAATCGCCGGACAAAACGTTTTATAAATTATACATCCCGGCTAAACATCAATCAGAATTACACATCCATAAATACGCTGTTTGTCGATCATAACGGGGATATCTGGATTGCCGTCGGTCAGAGCAAGGGTTTGTTTAAATATATCCGCCGGGAAAAGAAAATCATTCCCGTTTCCTTTGGCATCGAAGCGCCCTCACCCAGCTTTTCCTGTCTTTTCCAGGACCGGGAAGGTTATATCTGGGCCGGAACCAATGTCAATCGGTTTTTTAAAATAGATCCGCAAAACCTGTCCTTTGAATCATACCGTATTCCCGGAGGAACGGAAAACACGATCATTACCAATATTCTGGAAGACAGCCTTTCCAATATGTGGCTGGGTACCCAGGGCAACGGCCTGATTTATTACAACACAAAGGAGAAATCCTTCCGCCGCTATAAGCAAAAAGACGGCCTGGCCAACAAGCATACCCTGGGCCTGCTGCTTGATGACAACAATGATTTGTGGATATCTACCTACAACGGACTATCACGCTTTGACCTGAAAACAAAACAGTTTAAAAATTACTACAAGGGTAACGGATTGCAGGGCAATCAGTTTACGACGGCTTGTCTTAAAACCCGGGCGGGTGAACTTTTTTTCGGCGGGATTAACGGCGCCACCGCTTTTTTTCCGGATAAGATCATTGACGACTCCTCCCTGCCCCCGGTGGTCTTTACCGACTTTAAAATTTTTAATAAGTCCGTTAAAATCGGTGGAGAAAACCCCATATTGAAAAAGAATATCGAAGACGCCAGGGAGATAAACCTTTCCTATAAACATTCGGTTTTTACCTTTACCTATGCCGCGCTGGACTTCTCCAGCAGTAACAAAACACAATATGCCTACATGATGGAGGGGTTTGAAAACGACTGGAACTATGTGGATAAGCGCCGTTTCGCCACCTATACCAACCTAAACCCCGGCAGCTATACTTTTAAGGTAAAAGCAGCCAAAAACCCCGGAGCCTGGGACAATCCGGTGACCTCGGTAAACATATCGGTTTCACCGCCCTTTTGGGAAGAATGGTGGTTCCGTCTGATCATTGCCGCCATCGTTTTTATGGTGATCTGGCACTTTGTGAACCACCATAAGCAGAAACGTAACCTGCTGAAAGCCACCGCCCTGGCCAACCTGACCCAACTGAAACTGTTGCGCAACCAGATGAATCCGCATTTTTTATTAAATGCCCTCAGCGCCATCCGTGCCCTGGTTCTTATCGACAAAAACCAGGCCTGGCATTCCGTCTCCGAACTGTCCGACTATTTTCGCTATGTGTTGCAAAATTACAATAAGGTAGGGGCTTTCCTCAAGGATGAAATCGAAGCGGTAAATAACTATATCAACATCCAGAGCCTGTTGAATGAATCCCTGAACATTACTTTTGAAATCGGAGAATCCGCCCGGGAATGCATCGTGCCCGCTTTTCTTTTCCAGCCTCTGATCGAGAACGCCACCAAGTACGGTCAGGTTGATGACAGTGGCATGCTCAAAATAAAAGTATCGCTGATTTATAACAATGGCATATTAACTATCGACATTTCCAACACCGGTCAGCTGCGGCAACAACCTCCCCGGGCGACCTTTACGGACAATGCCCATGGCAACTCCATTGTTAACATAAAAAAACGGCTGGAAATTATGTTTAAGGAAAACTATAGCTTCGAGCTTACCGAGTCCGGCGGATGGGTACATGTCAAGATTATTGTAAACTATAAAAACGACAGCTTTGAGAAAAAGCTTCAGGCACAGGCCCTAAACGAAAAGGCCAACTCCCTGGTCAGTTAGGCGGATATTGCCGGCAATTCTAAAAACCCTTTACCGACCAAAGGTATGATGATCTTTTATGATTATCGTTTTCCGCTAAAAAAATAACACCGTCGCTGCCGATGGCCATATCGTGAATCCGGGCCGGGCGGTTTCCCCGATCGTCTTCGATCCTGTCCAACAATTCCATTTTGTCTTCACCCGGCCGCCATTTAAAAAGCTGGGTATCCCCCTTGATGCCCCCCGCGCCATAAAGCGTCCCCCCGGAATCAAGGGCCAGGGCGGGCAATCTGCCGGCGGGAATGACATGCGCTACCTTATCCACCTTGAGCGCCCGGGTATCTATGCGGCATAACACACCGGCGGTGGTGCCGGCATAAATATAGCGGTCTCCGTCATATACCATGGCGTCGCAAAACCCCAGGTCTTCCTTGTGACGTGTCTGATCACTGTGAAAAGGGATATCCCTTTCCTGAACGGGATCGGGGATCAGTTGCCGCTTATCGGCTTTGCGGGAAAGGCCGAAATCAAACCAGTCAAAACGATCCGTATCGGGATGGTAACGAAACAGACGCACCGGTGTTTCTCCGGCCACCTCGTCAAAGGCGCGGGTTTCGGCGCAGGTCCCCCACAGATACCCCCCGGCATCCACCACGCCGTTATGCGGCTGCACCAGGCTGGTGGCATTGGTAATATAGGCCAGGTTGCGGCATGTACCGCTTTTCATATCATAGCAAATCACAAATTCCGCCGGATAGGTAAAGCAGTAAATCCTGCCCCGCTCAAAATCGGCGGCTATGGACTGAATATAAAGATGAGGAAAGGGGATGGCCAGCCGTGTATACTCCCCGCTCCGCGGATCAAAACGCATCAGCTTGCCGCCGGGCGCTTCATGCTGCTGGTCAATATCATGCAGAAGCGATGTTCCGAAATAAAAGCATCCGTCATTAGGATTATGCAACAGGCACCTGTGTACCTTGGAATCAAACTTATCCGCCCATTGCCGGGCATTGAGCGATTCAAAACGCTCCTCATCCGCATGGAAGCGGTACAGCAAATCCCCTTCCATGGCATTCAGCCCACAATAAAGCGCCTTTTCCTCCGCGCTCCAGGTGATGGCGTCAAAACTGATCCATCCCTTGCGCCAGTGCTCATCATCGTAGAGGCGGCGGTAGCTCCAACGGCCCTCGATTTCGCTTTGCCAGTTGTCAAATTGTTCGTTTAGCAATATATGTGAACGGATCACGGGATTGCCCATAGTCGCCTGTACTCCTTTTGCCTTATCCTTTAACCAGGGTGATAATCATATATACCGGGAAATCGGGTATCTTCAGCGTGGTTCTGTTATCATCGACGCTGAATGGGATCGTGATTGTACCTTGCCGGTCCGGTGAGATCGCCGTTACCTTTTTAACCGTTCCCGCATAGTCGAGCGTTACCCCGGATACGTCGCTATCATGATTGTAATTAAACAGATGGATGATGTCGCGGTTACCCCGCGTATCATGGGAAACCCCCACCCACTCCGGCGCCGAAACCCTCAGGGGCAGCTCTTCCGCCGCCACGTCATACACGGCGGCCTCAAGTTCAGCGGCATTTTCAGGCATAACCCAGGTGGTGTAATAGCCCAGTTTTATTTCACCCGCGGGCCGTACCAGTTCGGGGATATAATGCACGCGCCCCTTTTTATAACCGAAGGAGTAGGCCGCCGTTTCCGGGAGAGCCGGTCCGGATTCCCGGCGCATTTCCTCAATAAGATTTATTTTTCTCAAACGCCGCCAACCGTCATATTTACCGCTTTTACCCGTGGCCACCAGACCGCCGCCGTTTTTTACAAAAGTCCTGATGGCTGCCGCCGCCTCATCACTTAAACTTTCCTGATTGGCCAGCACCAGAACGGAGTAGTTTTTCAGGCGATCCAGATGTTCATCATAGATAATATCAAAGGGGATTTGACTTTGTTGCAGGGCCTGCTCGGCCATGTTTACGGAAATGTGCGTATCGCGCGTGTTATAGGCCATTGAAGGATAGCTGCGCAGCAGGGCTACCTTTTCCGCACCCTTCATGCCCGTATAAAGCTCCTTGTTGTCACGCCAAAAGGAAAGATATTTCAGCTCCACCTCATCCAGCTCGCTCCAGCCCAGGGAACCGATGGTACGGTTCAGCGCCAGGTTTTCGGCAAAATCATAGGGCGTGTGGTTGTAGGACATAATAAAATTATTGGTTGAACGCCCCAGTTTGTAATTACGGAACTTGCCATTGGCCACGCCATCCTTCCAGACGGCATAGTTCAGATCCTCGGCCCAGATAACATTGGTGTACTGCATCAGGTCGCCATGGTTGATACCGTACTCCCAGGCGCGGTTCCCACCTTCAATGCCGCCGCTGTTTACCTCTATAACCAGTTCCTTATTCAGGGAGCGGGCGAATTCAATACATTCCTTCAGCCGGTCAACCAGGGTCCAGCAGCGGAAATCGATCCACTCCTGCATCATGGGATCTTTAATCTCCACCAGGGTTGCGGCCGGATTGGAGTCGTTCCACATCGGTGGCAACACAAAGGAAACATTGGCGAAACCGAACCTTTCCACCCTTTCCCGCGGCGTATACTTATCTTCCAGATATTTACGGAAAGCGGCGATGGCGGCCGGGTTAAAATCAGCGTCATTGGCGTCGTTATAGTCAAAATTGTCAAAATGCAGAAAATCGGTTTTTACCACTTCGATGGCATAGCGAATGATCTTTTCCTTAAAGTATTCCATATAGCCGTCATGGTTAAAACAGGGCCGGTAGCGAAAAGATTGCTGATGGCTGTAGGTGATCATGATCGGCTTGCCGTTAACATCCACCTGATACCACAAATCCGTTTGCGCCTCGGGCACTTCGGCAAAGAAGGTTTCATACATCATGCTGTTCCACTGGATGTAGGTATCAACCTTCATGCCGTATTTATGGGCAATCGCCGCCGCTTCCGCCGCTTTGTCCATATGTGCCTTTTCCGCCTCAAAACCAAAGCCCTTGTAAAAATAGAGGTGATAGACCGTTACCCCGGCCTCGGCCAGATTGCGGATATATTCCTCGGAGGTTTGGTAGTCAAAATACTCTTTTTGCCACTGGTTAAACTCTTTGTTGCGCCGCACCAGAAACATCCACGGTTCATGGGTCGCTCCTCCGTTGGCAAAGCCATCGCGGATCCATTCCGGGGTGTAGCGTGTCAGGTCTTCCCGGCCCTCCGACGACGGCTCCAGGGCGAAAACAGGTAAAAACAGAACCATGATCAGAAGGGCAATCCCCTTGCCGCCCCGGCCGGTTTTTATTTTGGGTATTCCGGAAATCATAATCTATCCATCTCTTTCATTATACTTTTAAGGTCCTTTTTATTTTGTGCCTGGCGCGGGAACTACACTCTCAAGGCGGCATAAACCCGCATGTCAGCGACCGTTTCTTATCAGTTGCTCACGGGAACGGCCTTGACCAGCAGATAATTCGTAAACTTCAGTTTCAGTTTTCCACCGGCGCGGGTTACACCCAAATCCCGGTTATGGACATAGTCAAATATCTTATAATCGCCGGCGCCCAGCCCGCGGAATTCCACATCGCCGTCCCAGGCGTCGGCATAGAAAGCATAATAGAGCGTCCCATCCTTACGGATAACATGGGCCTCCGGTTTATCATAGGCGATATCATAAAGGTTCAGATACTCCCCGGAAGAAAGGCGGTTATCCTTATAGACTCCCAGCCACAGCTCAAAATTTTTCTGCCGCTCCGGGTCCAGCCAGACCGGATACTTTTTGCCCAGGAAACCGTCATCCGTTTCCACGGCCACAAACTTGGTGCCCGGAATACCGCCCACGCCCACCATGGAGGCGAAGTTGTTTTTACTGTAAAAACGCTCCACATGATCGCCATAATAGGCCGCCCGCGGGCCCATCAGGGCCTTGAGCGTTTTGCCGCGATGCCGTATCTGCCAGGTATTGGTCGGATCCGAGGCCACCGACTGATTATAGTAGGGCATTTTGTAAAACGAGGGGAACATACCGCAGGGGCATATTTCCAGAATGGCCCCGGGCTTTATTTTCCGGCTTTCATCGCTTATCACCTTAAATAACTGAGGCATGCCCTCAAAAGACTCTTCCGGCGAGGCGTGCCCGTGATCCTCCGCATAACACTCTCCCATGGCATTGATAATTTCAAAATCCATTTTGTAGCCGTCAAAGCCCCATTTCCCCAGGGTCAGGTTGACCATTTCCCGGTAATAGTTATGAACTTCCGGCAACGTCGGACAGAGAAAAGCGGCCGTTCTCCTCACCCCAAAACGGTCCACGGTCACCATTTCGCCGTTTTTATCGCGGATAAACCATTCGGGATGTTCCTTCATGAGAATGGCCCCGCCGACGGCGGGAGTAAGCCATAGTTTTACCGGAAAACCCTTTTCATGAAACGTGGCCGTAAATTTCGCCACATCGGCATCGCCACCGGGAAAGATGCTTGACTTAAGCACAAAATCCCCATAGCTCTCAAACCAGCCGTCATCGACGGTAACAGTATTAAAATGATACTTTTCCAGGGTAGGTATCATGCCAATCATTTGCTGTTGCGTGAAGTCCGGGCCCAGCCCCCATCCACACCAGTCTGCGTCATAAACCGGATCAGCCGGATCCAGCTCTAACATCTTCAGTCCCCGGTCGGCCATGATGGCGGCATAGGTGCTCAGGCCGTTATAATAATCCCCCCGGTGCACGCCGATGACGGTGGGGATGGCCTGATAGGGTTCATCCCCAAAGGCAGCCTTGCGTTTATATTCGATACCGATATTCAGATAGCCGGCCGGATCCGTTTTAACGGGAAGGGAAATAAGGGTCGGTTTATTGCGGATACTGCCGATAAACAGACCGCCCTCGGGGTTCCATACATCCAATACCGGCAAACCGCCGCCGGAATTGCCCGCTTCTTCATCTTTTCCCATGTAATTTTCAAAGGAGAGGGTATCGGTCACCGGCATGATCCAGTCCGGCCGGGAGCGATAGGAACCACCCTGAAGCAGCCAGAAGTCATGCTTCCCATAGCGTTCATTCACCAGCGAGGCATCCAGACGAAAGGAGGCGTCAACCTCTTTCTCAATGGTTAGTCCCGGCGTCTTGTTGATATTTTTATAACGGACCGTTATCAGTCCGGCGTTGGCATACTTATCATAAAGCTCAAGAGTGAGTTCTTTTTCAATCAACGCCCCCAGCGGCCCTTTGGCATATCCGCGCATTTGCAGTTTTTTTCCACTGCCTGCCGCGCTATTTACGTCGGCCATCACCGTTTTCTGCCTGTCCAAAGCAAAGTCCTTAACGGCCACTCCGTTGATGACCAGATAATAACCCGGTGCCGCGGGACTTATCAGCGACGAGAGACGGCTACCGGTTTTGTTGTAAACCCGGACGGTCATCTTCTGGTCAAACTCGAAACGGACCCGGTCGCTTTCCAAAAGGACCTTACCCCCTTCTTCAGAGAAGCTAATGTTTTCGCCCGCGCCCGCAAATGAGAGCATACCCATCATCAGTAAAAAAAATATCAGCGGGCGACATGGCCCGTAACTCTTTTTCATATCGCCCATCCTTTCAAAAGTCCTGGCTGTTTTTAGCTACTTATTTATAGTCCTTGTCAATCCCCGGAAACCAGCGTACGGCATTCTTATAAAAGACTTTTTCCAACACATCCTTCGGCAAATCGAGAGTGGAAACCTTATACGTGGGCTTTGGCCGCGGCCTGTCACTGGCGATGATATTTCCCCAGGGAATCTCTCCGTCCGTGGCATAGTAACGCATAAAGAGTGAATTCCGGTACTCCATCTCTTCGTAGGTTTCTTTCTTTTGCTCATCGGTCATCACCAGGCTTGAGCCGCGGTCGGTTCCATACATGATCCGGTCCGCGTAGCGCGTAAAAAAGTCATACACCTTTCCCCTGGCCTGCCACATGAAGTAACGTGTCCGTCCGCCGATCTCCACGGCAAAGTTGGGATATTTTTCAAAACGGGTAATCATTTCATCCACATCAAACTCCATGCTGCCCAGGTGCGCGCCCACAAACCTCAGGTTGGGATGCCGTTCTATCACATGGTCGCGGGCGGCAAGGATATCGCTATAGGACGGTTTGTCCGGCTTATCCCAAAAGCTGTATTCCGGTCTTTTGGCCCAATAGTTCCTGCCCACGCCTTCCTTGGTGAAGTAGGTGGGCATCCAGGCATGGATCGGCTCGCCCATATGAGCCAGCAGCGTTTTCCCCCGGGAGGCGATGAACTCGAACACCGGCGTAAAAACGGGGTCGTCCAGTTGCAGATATTCGCCGTTGGATTTTTTGATTTCCATGCCGATATTTTTCCAGACCTTCACGCCAAGAGCGCCGTTTTCAAAATCATCCTTCAATTGAGCGATCACCCTGTCCGCCCAACCTTCCTCCTCAAAGGTGGTGGCGTCAAAGGTGGTAATCCAGGCATAATAGCGCGGATATTTTTTAACCAGTTTTTTGGCGTTTTCCCGTTGCCCGTTCACATCCCGGAAGCCCCTGGCCGAGGTAGCCACGTTGCAAAACTTAAAGTTCCACTTGTCCATAAAATCTATTAAATATTGTTGGTCGCTTTTAATATGCATATGCACATCGATTTTTTTTATGCCCATCAGCCAGTCCAGCTTATCCTGGCTTTGTGCGCTGCCCGAAGAGATAAAGGCCAGCATGGACACTGCCAGTAGTGTCATAAGTTTATTTTTCATCTTTTCTCCTTACTTATTGCGGAGTTGTCCATTCCACAACTATGGTTATTAATTCAGAGTGAGCCATGGGAGCCGGGACATCGTCTTCCGTACCCTTCCCATGATTGTTTCCACCGTTTACACCGTGTTCATCTTTTAGCGTAAGTACATCATTTTTAAGGTTTTAATACTTTGCCCGGCCTGAATACGCAACAGATAAAGACCGCTGGCCACCTGCCGGCCCCTGTCATCCCGGGCATCCCAGGAGAGGGAATGGCTGCCCGCCGTCCGGAAACCGTAATCCAGTCGCACCAACCGTTTTCCGGCCAGATTATACACGGCAAGTTCCACATTGGCGGCCCGCGGAAGCTCGTAACGTATCACCGTGCCCGGATTGAAGGGATTGGGGTAATTATACACGCTTACGGAGCGGGGCAGGATGGCCTTGTTCTCTTCCCCGGAGAGGGATGTCGTGCCGTCATCAAACTCAAATACGCCTATATCCCATTGGCCGTTTTGCGGGCGGGAAACGCCATGGGGGTCTACCTTTATATTGATTCCATACAGATCGAAAAAAGTATCGTAGGCCGCGTTAACATTGCCCGCGTCAATAGCCGGGCTTCCCGCGCGCAAGGTAAAGTCACCCGTTTGGGGATCATTATAAAGCGGGTCTGTTTCTTCACAACTCAGGCATTTGTTAAAGGCCGAACGGAAGCTGCTTAAATCATCCTGATAGGCCCTTCCCCAACGAATCAGGGCCGCTTCATTGAATATATTATTATCAATATAGGAAGTGGCCGCCAACCCGGATTCATAAAAGAAAATACTGTTTGCTCCTTCCGCGGAGGGTAAATCGATGATATTGTTGTAAATCAGAAACTCCCCGCTTCCGACAGGCGTGTTTATTCCGCCGGAATTATTGACTAAAACATTATTGAGTATGGCGACTTTTTCCCCGCCCGTTATGGTAATACCCGCGTTGGCCCAACTGTTTTCCACATCAAAGTTCGGATTAAGATTATTGTAAATCCGATTGCCAATAATATAAATGTATTCGCCGACGCCATCGCTTCTGGAGGCTACGGTGATCCCTCCATAGTTATCATAAATTTTGTTGTATAGAAACCATACCCGTTCCGGGCCGTATTGCGCGCCAATCCCCACTCCGGGCGCGGATGACGTCGTCGCTACATGGTTGCGTGCAATATTTTCCGAAAAAATAACATCTGTGGCCTGCTTGGTCCAAAACCCATTCTGCTTATTCTCAAAGGCCTCATTCCTGCCAATATAGATGTGATGCGTATTCGGCTGATTAGCGGCGTTACCGGCATTAATCTGTATGCCATCGCCACTGCTGCGGGAAAATTTATTATCCAAAACCCATACATAACTGATATTGGTGGAAATTCCCATGGCGTGCGTATCCTGGTCGTCCGTGGTTTTCCAGTCGCCGGCAATATGTACATTGTTGTTATAAAAAAGCACATGATCGCCGTTGGATATGTTAACGCTTCCAACGCCTTTATTGGTATCCCCCCTAAAGTCACCGTTTTTCACCACGGCATAAGACCCGGTTATATTCATCTTGCCATTTCCGGAGCTATTGTCCCATTCGGCATTGATACCATCAATGATATAGTAACTTCCGCCAACCTGAAACTTCTGTTTGAGTATGGCCTGATCCGCGGCTGAGCTTATAATAAAAATCGGCGCCTCAAGGGTGCCGTTCAAAGTCAACCCGGATGAATGATTGGTATTATACTGTCCCTCAATAACCACCACCGCGCCGGCCGGAAGTCCGTTGGGGATGCTGTTGCGCGGATTGGCCGGATAGCCGTTGCCGCTGTTGCCTCCACCGGATTTCACATAATAAAATCCGGCCGTGTCGCCATTCCAGGGCGAGGGGAGATCGGGCGCCGTTTCATAAATACCAAAGGGGGGCATGGGAATTCCGATCGGCGGGGTATAACTTGCGGTGGAATCCGCAGACTTACTCACCGTTTCCTGCCGGTCAGCAGAGGGAATGTACGATTGTGCAAATACCGGCATGGCCATAACGGCAAAAAGAACCGGCAACAGACCTGCCAAACCTTTGAGTTTGGCTGATATAGTGTGAAAACTAAGCAATATAATCCACCTTTCTGTGTATTTTGCTCCCGTTTAAGTGTTAACTGACCGTATTATCTAAGCTTTCGGAACCAGGGCAGCCGTTCGAGGGGCACATCAATCTCCACATGCGCCGGTCCGGTTACCACCCTGCCGTCATCCCCGCGCCACCGACCCGGAGGAAAGTGTACATAGCGGGAGCGCTGCCCTTTTTTAACCACCGGCGCCACCAGAATCCGCTCGCCCAGCATAAACTGGTCCCGGATATTCCAGTAGCCCCGGTGGGGAAACATATACTCCATACTGCGCGCCACCGGCTCGCCCGTTATGGCGGAGGCGCGGGCAATCTCCAAAATTTCGTCCCCCAGTCGCTGGTGCAGGATAGCCATGTCGCGGGTAATTTTCAGATTCCGCGGACTGAGTACGCGCCAGGGAGCCACGGAAAACTGCATCATCGGCATCAGGGCATGGCTTTGGGCCGAGCGGACGATCAGTTCCTCATCGAGAATGGTGGAATCGGTGAAGGAGTCCACCTCCCCGCCGCCAATCATATCGGGGCAGGTAAAGGCGTAGCCCATCAAACCCTGGGCCAGAATGCCCGGTATCAATTCCTGAAGATGCTCCCAGGTATGCTCCTTATCGCGCAGGCGCTGGGCCAGGGCCTGTCCGGCCATCTTCCAGCCGGCGCGAAACTCATTTAAGGGAAAACTCAAGCCGATGGCACTGTGCAGCCGGGTATGCTCGTTGGGCAAAACATCTTTATGGGCATGGGTGTTCAGATAGAACTCCGGGTCGCCCGCGTCCAGCTTAAAACCATCCACTCCGTACTTTTTTTGCAGATGGCTCAACTGATCCACATACCACTTCCGGCCTTCGGGATGGGTTAAATCGACAACCGCACTGGCTCCGTTCCACCAGCGGACGATGGCCGGGCGGGTTTTTTCCGCATCCTCATACAACAACACGCCCCGGGAAGCCAGATCACGATAAACTTCCGAATCGGGACTGATAAAGGGGCACACCCACAACATCACCTTAAAACCCATGGCCTGTAAGGAATCCACCATTGCGCCCGGATTGTCAAAACGCTCCGGTGAAAATTCCCAGTTTCCGTAGTCGACCTGCCAGTTATCATCGATCATCAGCACGCCGGGGGGGAAACCGTTTGCCAGAATATCCCGGGCATATTTCAAAATATCTTTTTCATTCTGATCGTATTGCAGTTCGATCCAGGTATTGTATTGCGGATGGGTGAACAAATCGGGATGCGGAATTTTACCCGATGGTGGAAAATAGCGCTTACCGACATACAGAAAGGCCTCCCGCAGGGTTGTCCCCGCCTGGCCATGATCAATTTTGGCAAAACGGGAGGTAAGACGAAGCAGACCGTCGGCAAACTCAATATTCATGGGTTCTTCGCTCCAGACATAGCGCCCCTTGTCGGAAATCAACAGGGGTTGGGCCTGGTTCCCTTTAACGTCTCCCAGCTGGTTATAGGAAAAATATCCGTTTCCATATGGCATGCGACGGCCGTCCACCACGGCGCCACCCCACCAGTGTTCATCCTGTAATATCTTTAACTCAAGTTTATAGCTCTCCGCGGGCACCTGGCCGTTTATCAGCATAACGGACATAAAAACCGTTAGCATCACTTTAATCATGCTGTTCATCATAAACCTAAGGTAAAAGGGTTAATTTATGGGTTGTTATGAAACCGCCACTCTCAAGGCGGACGATATAGAGGCTTCCGGCCAGTTCCCGCCCCTTGCTGTCCAGGGCGTTCCAGGCATGGGTATGGCGGCCGGCGGGCTTATAGCCGTCCACCAGGGTTTTAACGACGCGGCCGGTAACATCATAGACGGTCAGCCGGACATGTCCGGCACGGGGAATGATATAAAAAATTTTTGTTCCGGGATTAAAAGGGTTGGGATAATTGGCAAGTTCATAGTCCCCGGGAACGATGCGCATTCCCCGGGGGTCGGAAGGACTGAGGGATACGGTGGCGTCGCCGAATTCAAAGGCGCCGATGTCGGGCGCCCGGCCAAAATAGCGCAAGCTCACCCCCTTGCCGCTGTTCCAGGAAAGGGGCCGGTCCAGCGTAAGCGTGTTACCGGCATAATCCACGGCGGTGATAACGGCAAAGCTTTTTTGATCTTCCACCTGAATCGTATCCCCGGAGACAGTGCCAAAACCATCGGTAAACCAGCCGGCATCTTCAACGGTCATGAGGGTGCTGCCGCTGCCGGAACCGCTGGTAAGGGTCAGAAAGGCGCCGGCATCTATCATCGGGCTGCCTTCGCGCAGGGTAAAGTCGTAATTGGCGGTATCGGTAAACATGGCCACCGCCTGTACATTATTTCTAAACACATCCGGATTATTATCTTCCCACCAGCTCAGGGATTCGGGCGGGGGATTGGAGGATGACAGGCGGGTACCGTAGGCGATCACATACAGTTCATCCTTGGCCGAGTGAAAGATATTGTTGTTGTCAAACAAAATTCCCGTTTTTCTGCCGATCATCATCTGCATGGGTTTTTGATCCAACTCGGCATACCATGACCAGCGCATATCATTTTGAACAAAACGGTTGCGATAAAAGAGATTGTTTTTCATGATGTGATCATCAAAGGTGCTTCCGCCGCCGCCGGTAATATTCATTCCGCCAAAATTATTATTGAAGAATACATTGCCGTAAACCCGGGTACCATAATTATACTGCGCCTCACCGCCATAGATGGTGAGGTCCAGGGGCGGGCCGGTTGTTTCATAAAACACATTGTTGCGGATGATGCCATGCTGGGCGGAGTACTGTATGCCGGCATAGGGCGATGAGTTCCCCGAGGAGGCGGTGTACGCAAAAACATTGCCCTCCACCACATTGTATTTCGCGTCATTATAGGATTTAATCTTTGGAAAATTATCATTCCCGTAACCGGCATTGTCGCAATCATAGATTTCCCCGATTTTTTGCAACTCGTTATGGAAATAATTATTACGGATGATATTGAAATTACTGCACTTAAGCGCCCACAGGGCATGGTAGCCTTTGGTAATCCGGTTGCCCTCGATCAGGGCATAGTCACAATCTACCATGCCCAGGTTATCCTGGGTGGTATCATGCATCCTGTTGTTCAGGATTTTTACGTATTTGGAGGATTGCACAAAAATCCCTGTTTTGGAGCTGCCACCGGAGTCGAGCGCCTTTTCAAAGATATTGTTGCGGACAATCAGATGATCGGCCCCCAGGGCATTGAGCCAGCGGCGCACATTGCGCACCTCCAGCCCGTCGATGACAATATAGTCCTTGCGGTCAATCCATACCGCCGGGCTAAGGGATTCACCGGTTATTTCCACCACCTCGTCCTGATAATTGGTAAAAGTAATATAGTTTTCCTCATCACCGGAATGTTGAGGACTCAACTGTTTAGAATAAACACCGCCCCTGATACGCACCTCCACACCGGCAGTGGCGGCCGATGCCGCTCCGGCCAGACTGGTATAGGCATCCCCGTCCGAACCGCCGCAATCCCTGTTGGCCGCGGAATAGGTGCCGTCACAATTTCCCGCCAGCTTTTTATCCACATAGATAACCCTGGTGGCGGACCGGGCCAGGAGCTGACTGCTGAGAAAAAGCTGCAAAATAATAAACAACATTACCGGAAACACACGTCTTAACGGACTTACATGCAAACTGAACATGACATTCATCCTTTTCATTTAAATTACTTATGTTTAACCGGCACAAAAAGACTGTCTATATGAATATTGTCCAGACGCTCGATATTGTGATTCCAGGTATAGACCCTTCCCGGCACACCGCCGTAAATAAAGCCCCGGGGGTGATAGTTTTGATGGTTTCCGTGAATGGATATCCAGCTTTCCCCGCCGTCGGAACTGCGCATGATGCCCTGCCCGCCATCGCGCGTGGACATCAGCATCACATTGGGATAATTGGGCTCGATATAAAGGGCGAAACCGTCATAGTCGCCCAACAGACGCCAGTTTTTACCACCGTCAACCGTTTTATAAAGCTTACCCTTGCCTTCGTCCACATGGCGCCGGTTACGTTCATATTTGGTCAGAACCCGGGCCGAGGCCCAGGCATGGGCAAACGATCCCACATTGGCATAAACAATATCATCGTTATTGGGATGGACGGCAAAGTCATTCACCCGGCCCGGGTGGATGATCTCAAAGCTCTGTCCATGATCCTTGCTGCGGTACAGGCCGGTGGAATCCCAGGTACAGATAAAGACGGTGCCCTTATCGCTCACTTCCAGTTGCCAGGGACGCACCAGCTCCAGAACGCGTTTAAAGTTCCAGCCACCGTCCTCGGACATATAAAGGCCGTCACTGGCGCGGTGGGTGGCGTAAATACGTTGCGGATTGCTGGGATCGACTCTGAGCCAGCCTATCCAGCCGCTATAAAAGGAGGGATCTTTTTCCGAACGGTTTCCAAAGGCCGGCATGGGGATGCGGCCTCTTTTTTCCCAGGTTACACCGCCATCGGTGGATTTAAACACCATCCCGCTCAGGGTATTGCGGCCATACATCTTATACCACACCTTCGGATTGGCGGGATCCTGGGCCAGCCCGTCTACATTACGCATGCGTGTTTCGGAGGTTTGCCAGCTTTGTCCGCCATCCTTTGAATAAAAATGGCCGTTATCCCCCATCCCCAGATGGATGACGTCGGGGTTTGCTTCATCGACAACCGGCGGGGTATAAACACAGAGGATATCAATTCCCTTATAGCGTCCAATCCATGACTCACCATTATCATAGCTCATTTTCACGATATGACCGTCAACGACATACCACCTGCCGGAGGCGGGAGAGGCGGTGAGCTTGGTGCACTTAAAAAGCCCCTCCCGGTCCTGCCGTGAGGGAAAGGGGTTACCACCCGTATCCCACTTTGTTTGCAGATTGTTTTTGATTTTAAAGGTTAAACCGGCGTCTTCACTAAAACCCACTTCCCACCGGCCCATGGCCATAACATGATTTTGGGCATTGATGGCGATACCGCCGTAATAGGCCGGCCACTGTCCCATATAATAGTGCGAGTTGGAAACCACGGCCACCGTTTTAAAATCCTGCCCGCCATTCGCCGAGCGAAATATGCGTCCGTCATGTTCCAGGGCCATGATCAGTCCGGGATCAACGGGTGAAGCGGCCACATCCATAATCTGGTAGTCCTTTAAGAGCTGTTGCCAACTGTTGCCGCCGTCCCCGGTAATGAAAATGCCCGTTCCGGGATAACGGTCACCGATGATCACCTTGTTATCCAGGGTTACATAAATAAAAACACGCAACCTGCGACGCCAGTCGTAGTCATCGCCGTTATAATAGGTAGGCACGTCCGGTTTCTTTTGCCAGGTCAGCCCCTTGTCGGTGGAAACATATAGATTTTTATGTTTGATGCCGTAGATGACGCCGTTATGATCCACAACGATGGCGCCGGGCGCCAGATCGGGTGAGCCGGGTATTTTAAACCAGTTGTCACCACCATCGGTCGATTTATACAGTCCCGGGGTGGTATAGATTCCACCGTCAACCGCCCAATACATAATATTGGGATCCGATGGATCATAAACCAGTTCATGCCCCATGCCCCGCATCCATTCAAAAAACATTTCCGAGCGTTCCACCTGCCCGCCCTTGCGGGTGTAGGTCAGGCCTCCGTCGGTGGATTTAAAAATTCCCGTAAGATCGGTTACCACCCACACGATATTGGAGTCGGTAGGGTGTGTTACAGCCTCAACAAGAGCGCCTCCGCCCCCCTGCCCCAGGATAACCCAGTTCGGCTGTGTCTGTGGTGCCTCTTTTTCTCCGGAATGTCCCTCACTGACACATCCCATAATTATGACGACAAGCAGCATTACCGCCATTATATATCCCGTTGAAGTCTTCATTTATATATATACCTTTAGTTTTCATCCTTAAGCTGAAACGTTGCATTCCGTATTGATTTTCTGACCGTAAAATAATAGGCCTGGCCTGAATACCATGCCCGGAGTTCCGAAAAACAGTTTTTCTACCCTACCATGTCTTGCCGGTCGAATCCGCGCTTGTCCGGATTTTCTCTCTCCCGCAAAGCCCTGTCCGCGGAATGACATGTTTTGTATATTACAGAAGATTAAAAAAACAATAACCGTATTGAAATTGTCAGTGAACGTCGAGATCAAACAATATGTTTTTACTGTAAGTCAAATTCAAAAAAGGCATATTTTTGCATTGAAAAAAGCTTTAAGGAACAAGCGGCACTATAACACAATGAACGGCAAGAATATACGATTCCGGGAGCCCCCGTCCGGGTTTTATTCCTGTACAAAACCGTCCGCGCGCCAGGATTGACTGTACGGCGGTACGGCGGGCCCGGAGAGAAACAAAATCTTCCCCTTTCCAAAATCGGACTATTTAGTGGAAAACCCCGATTAAACTTGTAGATTTTGACAATTTTTCTGTATCTTTTTACTTATTCGGAAAAGAGGAAGGAATGACTATGAAGCTCAAACTGCATTGGCAGATACTCATCGGCATGGGGCTGGGCCTGATCTACGGCATCGTTGCCGCCATATTTCACTGGGGTACTTTTACCAGTGACTGGATCGCCCCCTGGGGGAAAATATTTATCAACCTTTTAAAACTGATTGCCATTCCGCTGGTGCTGGGTTCACTGGTCGCCGGCGTGGCCTCTCTTTCCGATCTTAAAAAGCTCTCACGTATCGGCGGGAAAACCATCGCTATTTATATCTCAACCACCATCATTTCCGTCACCATCGGTCTGCTGGTTGTAAACATGTTTCAACCGGGCCATTCCGTGCCGGAACAGATGCGAGTAAAATTGCAGGAGACCTATCAAAGCGATGTGGGAGCCAAAACCGAAACGGCGGCCCGGGTCAGGGAACGCGGCCCGCTTCAGCCCCTGGTGGACATGGTGCCGGATAACTTCTTCGGTTCCGCGGCCAGTAACCGCAATATGCTGCAGGTAGTCTTTTTTGCCATCTTTTTGGGCATAGGCATCATTCAGGTACAAAATGAAAAATCCCAGGCCTTTCTGAACTTTTTCGAGGGATTGAACGATGTGGTGATAAAATTGGTGGACATGATCATGTTGATGGCACCGATAGGGGTTTTTGCCTTAATCGCCGATACCATCAATGTTATCGCCAAGGACAATATCGAACAGGTCGGCGAGTTGCTGGGCGCGCTCGGTTTTTACAGCATTGTGGTGGTGCTGGGCCTGGCCGTGCAGATGCTGCTGGTTTACCCTTCCATTTTAAAACTCTTCACCCCGATGAAAATAGGCGAATTTTTTAAGGGAATCGCCCCGGCACAGCTTCTGGCCTTTTCCACCAGCTCCAGCGGAGCCACCCTGCCGGTCACCATGGAACGCGCGGAAAAGAACCTGGGCGTTTCCGAAGAGGTCTCTTCCTTTGTACTGCCCCTGGGCGCCACCATCAACATGGACGGTACCGCCCTGTACCAGGCCGTGGCCGCGGTTTTTATTGCCCAAACCCTGGGCATGAACCTCGATCTGGGCGCGCAACTGACCATCATCCTTACCGCGGTACTGGCCTCCATCGGTACGGCCGCCGTACCCGGCGCCGGCATCATCATGCTGGTGATCATTCTGGAATCCGTGAGCGTGCCCAGCGCCGGCATTGCCCTGATATTAGGCGTTGACCGTATTTTGGATATGTGCCGCACCGTTACCAATGTAACCGGTGACGCCACCGTGGCCGTAACCGTGGCCGCCAGCGAAAAACAACTGGGGCCGGTTAACTTCGAGGATTAAACCCTCTTAGCGTACGCCCTGACGGCTTTCCATCTTTTTCCGGTAGGCTACGGCCTGCTCAAAAGCTTCCTCCAGCGTACGATGGGCGCGCTGGTAAAATGATTTTGATTTGGGTTTGCCGTTTTCCGTCCAGGTGGCCACCCAGGTGGGAATGCGTTTGCCGCGTTCCAGCTTTTCCGTAAAATGCACACCGACAACACCACTCTGATTGTTTACCGGCGGTTTGGTTTTCAGTCCCTTCTTACGGGATGAGGACGGATACTTGATATCGGCCACCATCTGGTTATGATCACGAAATTTGATGGCATTGGCCAGCGCTTCCTCTTTGCCGCCATAAAGCCGGTCGCTGAATAATTTGGAGGTAAGAACCCGTTTATCTCCATAAATCCGCACATACCATCCATGGGTATGCTTTGAATCAATACGGCTGATTCCTTTATACTTAGCCATATGTTTTCCCCTCTTAAAATACCTTTCCTTATGATAGTGAACCCAGCCTAAAGCTAAAAAATCTTAATCACTTTTGCATGTTTTTTACAAAGCTTATATTACTATTTGGTAAATTTGTTCGAAAACTTTAACAATAAATTTAACGGGAATTTAAAATGAATATTTTAGTGTTAAACAGCGGCTCCTCTTCCGTAAAATTTCAGATTATCGAAACGGATCTGGGGCGCATAGAAAAGGACCGGGACAAGCGCCTGGCCCGGGGAGTTATGGAACGTATCGGCAGCCATTCGCTGATCACCTTCGAAACCGAGGGCCAGCCCCGCTACCGTACGGCCAAACCGGTAAAAAGCCACCGGGAAGCGGTGGATATGATCCTGCGCTGGATCATTTCACCCGACTCCAAAATCGAAAGCATCCGCTCGCTTTCGGATATTCACGCCGTGGGGCATCGCGTGGTGCACGGCGGTGAGGATTTCACCAAATCCGTCAAAATCACTCCGGACGTTATCCGCGGCATCGAGGACAACATCGAGCTGGCCCCGCTGCACAACCCGGCCAACCTGAAGGGTATAAAAGCGGTAACGGAGCTGCTGGGGGAACAGGTACCGCAGGTGGCCGTGTTCGACACCGCCTTTCACTCCACCATGCCGGCCACATCCTATTTGTACGGCCTGCCCTACCAGCTATACCGGCGCTATAAAATCCGGCGTTACGGTTTTCACGGCACCTCCCATCGCTATATTGCCTACCGTTACCGCCAGCAACTGGATGAAACGCGGGAAAATGTCAATATCATCTCCATGCATCTGGGCAACGGCGCCTCGGTCTGCGCCATCCATCATGGAGAATCCATCGATACGTCCATGGGCTTTACGCCGCTGGAGGGGCTGGTGATGGGCACCCGCGCCGGTGATATGGATCCCTCCATCCTGGAATTTCTGTACCACAAGGAGGGCTTTACCTTCGCCGAAATGGACAACCTGCTCAACAAACGCTCCGGCCTGCTGGGCATTTCCGGGCTGACCCATGACATGCGCGAACTGCTGGAAGAGGAGGAGGAGAACCAGGACCGGCGGGCCACCCTGGCCATAGACATGTTTTGTAAGCGGGTACGCAAATATATAGGCTCCTACTTTGTGGAGATGGAGGGTAATGTGGAGGCCATCGTCTTTACCGGCGGTATTGGCGAGAACGCCGCTCTTGTGCGTGAACGCATCTGCAACGGCCTGGAAGCCATTGGTCTGAAATTTGACAAGAAGCGTAATAACAAAATATTCGGCGGTAAGAGCGGCCTGATTTCCACCGATGACAGTCCGCTTAAGGCCTGGGTGTTTCCCACCAACGAGGAGCTGCTCATCGCCCGCGACACCCTGCGGGTTGTGGAAGACGCGCCGCGCCGCTGGTAAACGTTTTCCCGGTCTGCGCCCCTGCCGGATTGTCGTAAACCGCACGGGGTTTACTTTTTAGACGAAGCGGTAAAAAAACGGGCTTCCAGATTCACCGCCTTCAGGGAAAGAAGAATATCCCGGAAAAAATAGATGATGGAAGCGATAATCGATAAAATGGAGATACTGAATAAAAAATAACCGGGCATCAGGCTGCTCCATTTAAGCCACATGGCCAGGGCCAGCAACGGAATAATCAGACTGCTACACAACAGGCTCAGGGCCATCAGGGCGATGGAAGCCCGCAACAGTTGGTTTCGCCGTGAAAGGATAACGATCTCGTCGATTTTTTCATTGCGGAACTCCGAAGCACCGCGCTCCAGTTCGGCCACCAGATAACGCGTGCGGTCAATGGTACGCCCCAGACGGTTGGTCAGGGTGAGTAAAAGCAGCCCCACGCCCGATATCAGAGCCACGGGCGTTATGCTTATTTGCAGGAAGCGGACAAAGGAATCGAACATGTTTTTTCCGTTTTAACACAAATTTAAGATGACGGCACATTATATATGTAATTTTTTAGGGATTTATGGCTTTGGGGATTGAGTTTTTTACAAAAGGATACGATTGTAAAGCCGCGTGAACTTTTGCACCATTGAATCATTCATCTTAAATTGAAAAATTCAAAATAACAACTGGAGGAAGAATGGACAGGGAACTTTCCTTAGAACGGATGGAATCTCAGGAGAAAGAGGATGAAAAGAAACCGGATATTCTCAAAAAAATCAACGAACAGTTTATCGAAAAGCGTCAGATATTTCTTTGGGGGCCGGTAGATGATGATTCGGCCAAGGCCATCGTGGCCAAGCTGCTGTTTATGGAAGCGGAAAAACCGGGTGAGGTCATCACCTTTTTTATCAACAGCCCCGGGGGCATGGTCACCTCCGGCATGGCCATTTACGACACCATGAAACTGATCAGCTCGCCGGTACATACGGTGTGCATGGGGCTGGCAGCCTCCATGGGCTCCATCCTGCTTTCCGCCGGCGAAAAGGGCCACCGCTTTATCTATCCCCACGGCGAGGTGATGATCCATCAGCCCAGCATCGGCCGCCTGATCGGCGCCGCCTCGGATATAAAAATCCATGCCGAACAGATTGTGAAAACCCGCGAACTGGGGGCAAAAATCCTGGCGGAAAACTGCGGGCAAAAAGTGGAAAAGGTTTTAAAGGACTTTGACCGTGACTACTGGATGGATGCCGATGAGTCCATAAAATACGGTATTGTGGACAAAGTGTATAGTATGTAAATGCCATAAAGCATATGTGTGACCGGGGTTTCGCCATTAAAAGGTGAAACCCTTTTTTATTTCCGCAAAAGACAGCGCCTATTCAAAAACCACCGTGCGTTTTCCCAGCACCATAACCTTTTTTTCCAGATGCGCCTTTAGGGCCCGGGCCAGCACCACCCTTTCCAGATCGCGCCCCTTGCGTACCAGATCTTTTACACTGTCGCGATGGGAGACCCGGATAACATCTTGTTCGATGATCGGCCCCTCATCCAGCTCCGTGGTCACATAATGACTGGTGGCGCCGATGATCTTCACCCCCCGTTGATAGGCCTGACGGTAGGGGTTGCCGCCGATAAACGCCGGCAGAAAGGAGTGGTGGATATTTATGATGCGATCGGGATAGGCGTCCACAAATTTTGCGCTCAGTATCTGCATATAACGCGCCAGCACCACCGTGTCGATATTCTGTTCCCTTAAAAAAGCGATTTGCCGTTCTTCCTGCTCCGCTTTGTTGGCGGGATTGATTTCGTAATGGTAAAAAGGGATATCGTAAAAATCACACAACTTTTGCAAATCGGGATGATTGGAAATAACCATGGGTATAT
>WGCN01000143.1 GCA_015493745.1 Calditrichales bacterium | reverse complement strand
CTGGAACAGGCCGCCCAAAGCGTCTCCGATATCATCGCCGCCCATATCATCCCCTGCACCATGGAGTTTCTGGACGCCACCACCATCCGCTGCGTTGAGGATTTCGCCCATATCGGCCTGCCCACGGACGCCGGCGCGCTGTTATTGCTGGAAAGCGACGGTCATCCCGGCCTGGTCGTGGATGAATCCGCGAAAATGGAAGAGATATTAAAGCGCAACAAGGCCACGGAAATAAAAGTGGCCCGGAACGACGCCGAGGCCGACCGCTTAAAAACCGCGCGCCGGGCCGCCTTTTCCGCCCTGGCCCGCATACGCCCCACCACCATTCTGGAAGACGCCACCGTGCCCCGCTCCGAGCTGGCCCGGCTGGTAAACACTGTGACCGGGCTGGCCGCAAAATACGATCTGATGGTCGGTAACTTCGGCCATGCCGGAGACGGCAATATGCACCCCACGGTTTTAACCGATGAACGCGACAAGGATGAAATGGAACGGGTGGAGCTCTTTTTTGACGAACTGTATGAAGAGACGCTGCGCCTGGGCGGCACCATCACCGGTGAACACGGCGTGGGCCTGGCCAAGAAAAAATATCTGGAAAAGATGATGAGCCGCCCGGAAATGCAGGTGATGCGTTCCATCAAAAAGGCGCTGGACCCCAACAATATTCTCAACCCCGGAAAGATTTTCTCATAGCGCTATGTCACACTCTGCCTATTACGATCAGCTTTTAAACTGCATGCACTGCGGCCTGTGCCTGCCGGTGTGCCCCACCTTCAGCATCACCGGGCGCGAAAAGGATTCACCCCGCGGCCGTATCCGGCTGATGAAATCCGTAGCCGACGGGCAGATGGATATCAGCACCGGTTACATGGAGGCCCTGGACTTTTGCCTGGACTGCCAGGCCTGCGTTAGCGCCTGCCCCGCCGGGGTACAATACGGCGACCTGCTGGAACACGCCCGGGAAGAGATTTATCTCCATCAGCAAAAAGAGGGCCGGGTACACTGGTTTAAAAAACTGACCCTCGGCTGGCTGTTTACCAGGCAGTCACGGCTGCGGGCCCTGGGCATGGCCATGGCCCTTTATCAAAAAAGCGGCCTGAAATTCCTGGTGGAAAAGTGTGGCGTTCTGCATCTTTTCCCCGAAAAACTGCGCGAGTGGCACCGGCTGATGCCCGATGTGGACATGAAACGTCCGCCGGTCTCCGTGGCCTCGGTCGGCAAAAAGAAAAAAGCCAAAATGCGCGTGGGCATCGTCAGCGGCTGCGTGCAGGATATCTTTTTCAGTTCGGTCAACCGCGATACCCTGGAGGTGCTGGCCGGCAACGGCTACGAGGTGTACCTGCCGCCGGATCAGAATTGCTGCGGTTCCGTGGCCGGGCACAACGGCGATACGGACACCGCCAGGAAACTGGCCCGCCAACTGATCGACACGTTTCACGGCCGGGTGGATCAGATAATCATCAACGCCGCCGGCTGCGGATCATTTATGAAAAAATACGATCAGCTGCTGGCCGCGGACAGCGCCTGGGCCGAAAAAGCGCGCTGGTTTGCCCAAAACACCCGCGACATTATGGAGTTCCTGGATGAAAACGGTTTTACCCCTCCCGAAAACGCCCTGGACAAAAAGGTGACCTACCACGAACCCTGCCACCTCAGCCATGCCCAGCAAATAAAGGAGGCTCCGCGCCGGGTTCTTAAACAGCTTCCCGGCATCTCTTACGTGGAACTGCCCGAAGCCGGTTGGTGCTGCGGCAGCGCCGGTGTATACAACATCACCCATTTTGAAGACTCCATGATCCTTCTGGACCGCAAAATGAAGAATCTTAAAAAAACAGAGGCCGATATCGTGGTAACCGGGAACCCGGGATGTATGATCCAGTTAGCCTATGGGAATAAAAGATCGGGTATTCAGCCGGAGGTCTTGCATCCGGTCACTTTGATCAATAGACTATATAAAAAATCTGGTGAAGGGAAGAATGATGACTAAATGGTTTATCATAATCGGTTTAATGATCCCGCTGATGCTGCAGGCCCAGAAGCTTGAAGACCTGGTGGAAAAGGATCCCGAGCCCGTCATAAAAAAACAGCGCGGCCTGGCCTACAGCCTGGTGGAAACCGGCTCCGGTCTGGGCGGTTTTTATGAAGTGCCCATGGACAACATCCTGCCCTTCCTGCATGTCGGCGCCGCCTTTGATATTTTGCTTATCCGCGACAAAACCCAATTTGAATATTACGACCCCTACTACGGTTACATTTCCATCGGTAAGAACAACAATGTTTTTTTGCTGGATTTAATGGTCACGGCAAAGTACCGTCTCTTCCCTTATGATTTTGCCGATCAGTTCCGGCCCTTTATCACCGCCGGCGCCGGACCGGTCTTCGGTATGAACTTCCCGGAGACAGCAACCGATGTACCCCTTAAAAATCAATATTTGTGGGCGCCGGGCGCTTTAATCGGCTTTGGCATCGACGCCGGAGACGAAGGCAAGACCTATTTCGGCTTTCGCTTCCAGTACCGCTTTATGCCCTTTTCGGAAAAACTGGGCGAACGGCAGGATCACTCCATGGTCGATATCCGCCTGGAACTGGGGCAGCGCTTTTGATGACGCCCGTACTTTTTCTTGAGCTGAAAATGGCCGCCAAGGAGCGCCTGACCTGCGATATCATCGAAAAACTGTATGAGGAGGGCAAAAGCGTCGCCCTTTACATCCGGCAAAAACCGGTGGCCAACAAGCTGAACCTGCTGCTTTGGAGCTGGAAGCAGGAGACCTTTTTACCCCACGCCCTTTATGAGGAAGGCGGGGACAACGATGATCCGGTCATAATTTATACCGACGCGCAAACCATCCCCCGGGAGAGAACACTCATCCTTTTCGATCCCCTGCCGCCGGAGTCCCTAAAGGGGCAATTGGCGGTGATTGACTTTGCCGAGGTGTATCATGAACAGAAAAGGCAGGAAAGCCGGCAGCGTTTTCGCGCTCTGAAAGAAGACGGAGCCTTTGAACTCTCCTTTCTTTCCACCGGCGCCTTTATGGCCCGGAAAAAGCGCACATAACCTTCCTCTTCCCTCATTTTTCCGCCCGCCCCCCGCAGGCAAAAACTTTTTACTTAATGCGTTCAAACCAGTAACTTTACAGATCGCTTAAAAACGGGGTAGAACCATGGAATATAAAACATTTGGAAAATCGGATCAGCAGGTGAGCCGCCTGGGATACGGCGCCTGGGGTATCGGTAAGCACATGTGGATGGGCGCCGACGACAAACAATCGCTGAAAACGCTGCACCTGGCCATCGACAAGGGCATTACCTTGTTTGACTCGGCCTATGTTTACGGCAGGGGCCACAGCGAGCAGCTTTTGGGCCGCGCCGAACGGGAAAGCAGGCAGACCCTCTTTCTGACCTCCAAAATCCCCTCCAAAAAGTTCGAATGGCCGGCTAAAAAGGAATCGACCCTTAAGGAGTCCTTCCCCACCGATCATATTATTGAAATGACCGAAAAAAGTCTGCGCAATTTCCGCCGCGATTATATCGACCTGCAGCAGTTTCACGTCTGGAACGATGAATGGGCGCACCAGGATGAGTGGAAGGAAGCCATCCTAAAACTGAAGGAGCAGGGCAAGGTGCGCTTTTTCGGCATCTCCATCAACGACCACCAGCCGACCAATGGCATCGAGGCGGGCAAGACCGGTCTGATTGACAGCTTTCAGGTGATCTTTAACCTT
>WGCN01000142.1 GCA_015493745.1 Calditrichales bacterium | reverse complement strand
GGATGAGCCGGAAGAGGACGGCGGCGCAAAAAAATAAGTTACGGGAGGTATTTATGGCCAGTGATCAAAGTTTTGTTGACTATGTGTGCGACCAGCTCGCCCCCGCCGGAGAGATCATCCATAAGAAAATGTTCGGTGAATACGGACTTTATTGCCAGGATAAGATATTCGCCCTGGTATGCGATAACCGGCTCTACTTTAAGCCCACCGAAGCCGGGCGGGAATTTATCGGCAACCCCGAAATGGCGCCGCCTTATCCCGGAGCCAGGGAGTATTTTTTAATCGAAGAGAAGCTGGAAGACAGTGAATGGCTGACGGCCCTGTTGCGTTCCAGCCTGCCGGAACTGCCGGCGCCAAAACCCCGCCGGAAAAGGAAACCCTGACGCGGACGGTTTCGTTATAGGTATTTTTTATTGTAGGTGATGCCAACCGTTTTTTCGGCGTTTATGCCGGAATCTTTTACCGGGAACAGCCATGAGCAGTATTATCTTCAGACTATCCATCGTAACTTTCCTCCTTACGGTTTTGACCGGCTGTACCGGTCTGCAGCGTTTGATCCACATGTACGGCGATGAGGCGTTGGAGCCGCGGGTGTTCCGCTATCCGGATGGGGGGCGGAGTATCTACTATACCTTTTATAATGGTAACAGCGACAATCCGGAAATATATATCTTTTTTTACGGCGGCACGGGGTGTCCGAGCTGGAAATCGGTAATGCCCGGATATGTTGACGGTTTATCCGTTCCCGCCAGGGTCTTTGTTCTTAATAAACGATTTGTCACCGATCGCAGCCTGGGCATGTTTGGCTGTGGCGAGGCGTTCCACAAATACAACAACATTGAGCAATGGATATCCGACTACTCCGATTTTATTACGAGTCAGTTAAACGGCGCCGAACATCCGCCCCAAAAAGTCGTGCTTGTCGGCGTCTCCGAGGGCGCCATACAGGCGGTGCGGGTTGCCGGAAAAATACCGCGGGTGACGCACCTGGCCATTATCGGTAACGGGGGATATACGATGCGTAAATCCCTGAAAACACTCCATGACAAGGGTCTGATCTACTTTGATGTGGATACAGGGTGGGAAAAAATAAGAAAAAAGAAAAACAGTATTGAAGACAGCTGGTATGGCAATACCTATCGTTGGTGGACGGAAATAATGGACTATGACCCCATTCCCTGGTTTCTTCGTTTGGATATTCCCATTCTTGTTGGCATGGGCGCGGAGGATACGAGTGTTCCGGTGGAATCCGCCCGGTTTCTGAAAGAGGCCTTTACCGAAGCCGGAAAAACAAATCTTACCTTAAAAGTCTATCCGCAAGCGGATCACCGTTTAAACAGCGCGACCGTATCCTATCGCAAGGATTTTTTCTCGGTGCTGGGGCGTATGTTAAAGCCGGATGGTAAGTAAAGTGTATAGAAAGGTTTTTGGACTTATATTTTGAAAGAAAAGACCTTCCAGGTCTGTCAGACCTGGAAGGTCTTTTAGGAGAGAATATGAAAAACCCTCATGCTCCTATGCAGCCCGGTTACTTTTACCATGTTTACAATCGCGGTAACAACCGGGAAAAACTTTTCTACAAAAAGGAAAACTACATCTATTTTCTTGAATAATATGATTACTACTTATACGACTATCTGGAGACCCATGCCTATTGCCTTTTACCCAACCACTTTCACTTTTTGGTAAGAGTAAGGGAAATTAAAGACCTGCCGGGTCAAGAATATGTGGAAGGTCTCATTTTCCGTCATTTTTCAAATTTTTTTAACTGTTATGCCAAGGCCATCAACCGACAGCAAAATCGGGAAGGCAGTCTTTTCCGGAAAAATTTTAAAAGTCTGCTGGTGGATAATGAAGCCTATCTAAGTATCTTAATCTATTATATCCACGCCAATCCACAAAGACATGGATTGATCAACGACTTTCGCAACTGGCCCTATAGTTCCTATTCCAGAATACTTATGGCTAAAAAGACGCATCTGTGCAAGGATGAGGTGATACGTTGGTTCGGGTCGGTTGAGGAGTATAAGGCCTATCATGCTGAGTTGCATGATATAAGCCAGGCGGGAGAGTTATTTGGGGAAGATACTAAAACCATTTATAAACCTTCCAGGTCTTTTAGACCTGGAAGGTTTATAAATGAGAACGCTTAGCGGTTGTACTCCATGTGCTTTTTCATGCTCTCGATTTTGGCCCGGAAAGTGGGCTCCGTCCGCATGCGTTCATTGACCGATTCAATGGCGTGAATCACCGTGGAGTGATCCCGGCCGCCGAAATGCAGGCCGATGGTTACCAGTGAGTGCTTTGTCAGCTCCTTGGAGAGATACATGGCCACCTTGCGCGCTTCCACAATATTCTTCTTACGGGTTTTAGCCCGGATCTGATCGGCGGAGACTTCAAAAACCTTGGAGCAGTATTGCACGAT
>WGCN01000141.1 GCA_015493745.1 Calditrichales bacterium | reverse complement strand
TACATGGCCAGGGCACGTTCATGAAGTTTGAGCGAAGTCAGCGTATCGCCCACATTGAGCTTAACAAAGGCATAGTTATTCAGTGTGTTGGCAATTTCGGGATGCTCATCGCCATAATTAAGACGAAAAATCGCCAGAGCCCGCTTATAGGCCGTATCCGCCCTGGCGTAGGCGCCGGAGCCCTCATAGGCCAGGGCCAGGTTATTATAGGTGATGCCGATTTGTACATCATTTTTATCCATCGTCAGGCGCGATATGCGCAGACTCTTCTTAAAAAGGTCTATGGCCTTTTTATAATTACCCTGATCCAGAGGCAGAGTACCGAAATCATTCAATGCCGTGCCATAGGCCGCGGAAAGGGTATCTCCCGCCTGCCGGTATATTTCCAGCGCTTTGCGATAGAGGCTGTCCGCTCTGCTGTATTCCGCAAGGTAGTGCACGCCAACGGCCAGTTGGCGGTAGGCGTTGGCTTCCTTCTCCGTGCCGTGCCATCCCATCTTTTTGATCAGAGCCCTGTTGGCTTCAAATTGTGTCAGGGCTTTTTCATAAATGCCGAGGTTCTGATAGGCTTCTCCCAGAATGGAACGGATGTCGCTTTCGATAGCGGGCTGTTCGGCAAGTTCTTCGGGGATGCGTCCGGCGGCGGCGTCCAAAAGTTGTTCCACGGTCAGTTCCCGGCCCGATTCCAGGGGATCGGCAGCGGAAAGCATTTTTTTTACAAACTCCAGGGTATGCCCGGCCTTATTAGCCTCGTTTTCGGCAATGGCGGCCTGTCGACTGACGCCCACCACCGCCCCGACAAGGGTAAGAAAGATGGTGACCACCGCGCCGATGGCCCAGCGGTGACGACCGGCGAATTTCATCATGCGGTAGGAAGCGCCATCCCCCCGGGCCAGAACGGGCATGCCCCGCAGGTGCCTGTCGATATCCTCGGCGAATTGCCCGACAGAGGCGTATCGTCTTTCCGGTTCCCTGTTCAGGGCTTTTAAAATAATATTATCGAGATCGCCATATAAACGACGGCTTAATTTTTCCGCGGACATTCCGGGCGGGGCCTCTCCCGTATTGCGAACAATAAGCCCTGGTCTTTGAGGAGGGCGTTCGTCACCTCCGATACCGGACCCCGACCGGCGGGGACGCCGGCCGGTAAGCAGTTTATAGAGCAACACCCCCAAGGAATAGATATCGCTGGCCGTGGTTATGGCCCTGCCCCGAAGTTGTTCCGGACTGGCATACTCGGGCGTTGATACCCGGGAGCCTTCCATGGTCCATTCCCGGTGGCCGGCGTCGTCGGGGTCAAGTATGCGGGCAATACCAAAGTCCAGAAGCCTCGGCGCGCCGTCCTTGTCAACGATGATATTTGACGGTTTTATATCCCGGTGTACCACAAGATTGCGATGGGCGTATTCCACGGCCCGGCAAACCTTCATGAACAATCGCAGACGCTCGACAAGACCCAGGCGCCGCTCGTCGCAATATTCCGTCAACGGTTGCCCTTCGATATATTCCATCACCAGATAAGGCAGGCCATCCTCCGTGCTGCCCCCATCCAGCAGGCGGGCAATATTGGGATGATCCAGATTGGCCAGGATCTGTCTTTCCTGACGAAAGCGCTTTAAAAGGGTATCCGTATCCATGCCGCGCTTAAGTATCTTTAAGGCCACCTTTTTATGAAAATCATCCTCCCGGGCGGCAAGGTACACGTTACCCATGCCCCCCTCGCCGATATGGGCTTCTATCCTGTACAACCCTACTCTGCGTCCGTAATAATCCTCTTTCTTAGCCTCCGCTTCCCAAAACAGTGCCGCGTCAAAGCAGGAGTCTTCCAAAAAAGAGTCCGGCCCCGAATCGGCCCGCAGCATATCCAGCACCTTATTACGCACCTGTTCATCGCTCCCGGCGGCGTTTTTCACAAAAGCCGCGCGTTCCTCCTCCGGAAGCGTCAGGGCCTTTTCAAAAAGCGATTTTATCGATTGCCATTGTTCCGAAGTCATCTTCCGGGGTTGCCTTCTTCCTGTAAATATAACACTCCGGCGCGCATATCCCCGCCGGAGATATAATGTTTTTTATTACGGATGTGTTTAAGCGGTAATCTCACTGGCAAGCCAGGCCCGGGCCGTAGTCCAGTCGCGTTTTACCGTGGCCGGCGAGATATCCATGACCCGGGCGGTTTCCCCGATGGTCAGTCCCGCGAAATAGCGCAATTCAACTATCCTGCACAAACGCGGATCATGCTGTTCCAGGCGTTGCAGGGCCTCATCCAACGCCAAAACCCTCAGGGTCTTTTCCTCCGAGGCAACGGCGCTTTCATCCAAAGTAACTTTTATTAACGATCCGCCGCGCTTTAAGGCTTTTTGCTTTTTGGCGTAGGCAATGAGAAACTGGCGCATGGCCCGGGCGGCAATGGCAAAAAACTGTACCCTGTTTTCCCAGGAAAAATAGGCTTCGTCAACCAGCCGAAGATAAGCCTCATGCACCAAATCGGTTGTTTGCAGGGTGTGTTTGCCCGATTCATTTTTAAGCAGGCGGGAAGCAATCCGTCTCAATTCCTGATAAATAACCGAGGCCAGCTCCCCCATGGCGGAGTCGTCTCCCTTGTTTATTTCCTTTAACAACCGGGTAACCCCGGTTTGAAGAGCGTCCGGCATCTGCTTTACTTCTTTCCTCTATAATTTTTCTGCTAACATAAGCAAAAAAAATAAATTATTTGTGAGCCAATTCATAAAATTTTTATCCCTGTATAAGTACGGAAATTTATACTAAAAACAGAAGGGAGAGTATTATGTCTCGTCTCATATTATTGTCCATGATGCTGTTTTCATTTATAACCGCGCAAAATCATCTAAGCGAATTACCCGCCGGCCATAAGGCGCCTGAATTAATTAAACCCGATGTAATTTTACCGGAAATACCGAAAACAACGCCGGATTTACCCCAATATCCTAATTCAGAAAAAAATTCGTTCACTCTGAGCAAACAATTTCAAGGGGAGGTGTTGGATAGTATAATTTATGATTCCGGAACAGATTTGGTAAAGGAAATTTTTACATTTACAGCCAAAGGCAATATTGAAG
>WGCN01000140.1 GCA_015493745.1 Calditrichales bacterium | reverse complement strand
CCTACCGGGGCCAGCGCCGGATGAAAAGCGGAGGCGACGATGGGTGCCGAGGCGGCGCCGCCCACATTGGCCTGGCTGCCCACGGCCAAAAAGAAGAAGGGCGCCTTGATCCATTTACCGACGGCGATCAGCAACAGGGCATGGAAGGATATCCAGACCAGACCGATCACAAACAGTCCCGGTGTATCGGCGATGGCGGTGATGTCCATCTTCATGCCGATGGTGGCCACCAGAATGTATAAAAACAGACTGCCCATGGTCGAAGCCCCCGCCCCTTCCATATTGCGCGCCCGGGTGAAGGAAAGCCCCAGTCCGATGGTGGTGGCGATAACCACGATCCAGAAAAAGCTGGAGGTCAGGCTGTACCTGGCCAGCGCGGGGTAATTTTCGGCAATCCACGGCGCCAGGCTGTCACCGATGAGGTGGGCCACGCCGGTGGCGCCAAATCCCAGGGCCATGATGATGGTGACTTCCGCCAGTTGGGGTACATGGGCCACCTGTTTTTTAAAGTTTTCCACCTTGTCGCGCACTTCGTTGATGGCGCTGCTGTCGGCCTGCAGCCATTTGTCAATTTTTTCATGCCGCCCGGCGCCAAACAATAAAATTGCCAGCCATAAATTGGAAAATACAATATCCACGGGCAATACGGCGGTAAAAAGGTTGTCGCTGACGTTAAACACTTCCTTCATGGCGGTCTGGTTGGCGCCCCCGCCGATCCAACTGCCGGCGATGGTGGTCAGCCCCCGCCAAACGGCGTCCGGCCCGTGGCCGCCCACCACATCCGGAGCAAAAAACGATACCAGTAAAATGGCCAGCGGCCCGCCGATGATGATTCCCGCCGATCCCGTGAGGAACATGATCAGGGCCTTCGGGCCAAGGTGCAGGATGGACTTCATGTCGATGCTCAGGGTGAACAGAACCAGGCTGGCCGGCAGCAGATAGCGCGAGGCCACATAGTAAAGCCGGGATTCCGCTCCGGAGACAATACCGAAGGTGTTCAGCAGCGAGGGAATAAAATAGGCCAGCAACACCGATGGCAAAAAGGTGTAAAACTTTTTCCAGAAAGGCGTTGTTAAGGATGAAGTATGAAAGATAAGCGCTAAAATGCTGATCAGAATACCGAATACAACGGCGTCATTGCTTATCAGGGGCATGGTTTCTCCCGGTTAAATGACGAAAACTACATAGCCCCTGTTTAGGAATCAAGCATCAATCATCGGCGGCGCCGTTATCGATCCACTGTTTGATGATGTTACGGGTATCGGCCGGCAGCTTGCCGGAAGGGGGCATAAAGGTGGTGCCCTCTCCGTTAAGCTTGAACATGATATAGCTTAGTCCGCTGTTGCCCGGTAGAACCCGTTTCAGGGAGGGATTTTGGGTGGCGTTAACATTGACCAGATTTTGGTAGGCAACGCCCTCTTCCAGACTCAGACCGGCATTGGCGCTGCCGCCGCCATGGCATCCGGACAAGGCGCAGTTTCTTTGAAAAACCTGGCTGTTAATGCTGCTGAAGGTTGGTTCCAGCGTGGCGTCCGTTTCCAGGGTGGATTTTTCCGAACACCGGCTAAGTATTAGCCCGCAGATAAAAAAGAGGGCGATTGTTCTTCTCATGGTACTTTCTCCCGGTTGGAAAACGTTTTTCACTTGCGCCCGGCGTTGTAGGCCATTTTCATGTATCTGTCTCCGGCGGCCAGTTCATCCAGCATCTGTTGCAGCCGTTTTTGCCGGGTCTCTTCTCTTTTAGCCCTTGTAATCCAGCCGATATAATCATTCTGCTGATAGGCCGGCCGTTGATAATAGGCCTTTTCCAGACCATGTTTGCGCAGGGCTTTTTCGACGTCATCCGGCATGGGATGACGGGGACGTTTTAACGGGGCCATATTTCCTCCCTTTTTCCTGAAAACGTCCTTTGCGGCAGAATCATTCCCGTTTACCGCAGCAACACCATCTTGCGGGTGGCAATCTGTTGCCCGCTTTTTATGCGGTAATAATAGACGCCGCTGCTTAGCCCGCTCATATCAACTTTTAGGGCATATACGCCGCTTTGTTGAAAATGATCAACCAGGGTTTTCACCAGGCGGCCGGTCTGGTCGTACAGAGCGATGGTTACCTGTCCGGCAAGGGGCAGGCGGTAACGGATGGTGGTGGCCGGGTTAAAGGGGTTGGGGTAGTTCTGTTCCAGTTCAAAGCGCTCCGGCCGCGGGCCGGAAAGACGTTCCAGTTTTGTCGGCGTCAGTCCCGCCTCCGGCGTTTCCAGCTTTTTGTCCGTATAGATATGAAACTCGCCGGGCTTGAGGGAAATGGGCGCATTGGGATCAGCCACCTGTATGCTGTCGCCGGTAAAGTAGTCGTACCAGATACCGCTGTTTTTAAACTTTGGATCGATGCTGCCGTCCCGCACGCCGAAGTTGCCGATGATCGAGGCGTTCAGGTCCCAGTTTTTTATGGTGATGCGTTTACGGGTACCGGCCAGGGCATACTCCACGTTGGCGCCGGGGGAACGGAAGGCATGATGATTGTTGCGCAGTTTTAACAGCGCGGCAAAGGTTTTATACAGCTTTTGGCGCTCCGGCTGGTAAAGATAGTCCCAGCGTACCGGCTTGTTGCCGGTGCGTCCGTTATAGTCGATGCTGTATTCGTAGCCCAACTCGCCGAACTGCCAGATCAT
>WGCN01000139.1 GCA_015493745.1 Calditrichales bacterium | reverse complement strand
GCCTCCTGCACCAGAATAAGCCCCCCCGGCTTAAGCGCCTGCCAGGCCTTTTTAGCCAACTCCACGCAGCGCTCGTCTTCCCAGTCATGAAAGATATTGGTAAACAACACGGCATCCTTTTGCGCGGGCCATTCGCCGTTAAACATATCCATGCCCAGGCACTGAATCCGTCCCTCAAGGCCGTAACGCGCCACCATGCGCTTTGTAATTTTCGTCATGCCCGGCAGATCGAGCAACTGTAGTTTCATGTCGGGATTTTGCAGGGCCAGACCTATGCAAACCGCTCCCGATCCTCCGGCCACATCAAGAACGTCGCGTCTCTCCTTCAGTAGGCCGCCATGGGACAGGGCAAATCCCAGGGGCATGGAGTAGGTGTGCTGGCGCATGGCCCATTTAACGGGCGCCTTAGCCTGCCCCCGGCTCCACTTATCCACCGCCCCCTTGACAATACCGTTTCTCATGATCCTTAAATAACGCCGAGCCTGGGTGGCGGGGGGCAACGGTTCCAGAAAGGGACTCTCTTTTAACAAATACATCCGCGCCCGCTCGCTTAAGCGGTAGCCTTCCCCTTCCCGGCAAAGCACATCCGCCGCCAGCAACAGTTCCAGGGTAGCGTAAACATGCCTCGGAGAAAAGTTCAGGTATTTTCCTATGGCCTCAACCGTGGCCGTCCGTTTTTCTTCTAAAAATTCAAACAGGTTCAGATCAATGGCCAGGGAAACGGTTTGCAGGGCGGTACGGGCGCTTTCCAGTTCCCCCAGAAAGTTCAGAGGCGCGGCCACACCGTTTTGCGGCGCGAATTGTAAATACTTTACCCCCTCCGCTTTCTGCCGTTGCCAAAAGGCACGGCGACGACGGGCAAAACGCCGGCGCCGGCTAAAGTGCATATAGAGGAAAAACAACAACAACGGCAAAATCGCGGCCAGCAGATGGCTAAGGACAGATGAAAACATATTCTTACACTCCGCTTAGAATTATATTTTAGCGATCGGCGCCCCGCCCGCGGACGAACGCCGGATAAAATTTTATAACCAGAGCGCGGCCAGGCCCCGTCTCATTAGAAAATGTATATCGGAAGGAAAAATCAGGCAGAGTGCCATGCACCGGCATGGCTTTCATCCACAAAATAATAATGTACGTTGATTTCCCGGATCAACCGCACCTTTCCCCTCAAACGAGGTTTAATATAACCCCTATTTACTGAAATTAAAATAACGGAAAGCAGGATTTTACCCTAAAAGTGGAAATATTTTTATACATGAAAATATTTTACCCTTACAAATAAAGGCTTTTAACCGGGGGAGGATTAAGAATAGGAATAAGCGGAGCGGTTGCCAAACAGCGCTGGCCGATGGCTATAGTGTGCAAATCTATTACAGAGAATTTAACATTTTTAAGGAAAACAGGGGAAGGACGGAAGCTCAGGCCGGGCGGTTTTTCTTCAGTGCCCTCCGGGCGCGCCGTTGCAAACGCCTGATAACCAAACGCTCCATGGCCGCGTCCTTGCTGATACGCACCGGGTTTATGATGATCTCTTCCATCTCCTGCACGCTGAGTCCGGCAAAGAGTTTATCCATTTTATCCATCCTGTTATGCTTTCTTTTTTTATCGCAGGTAGTACAAGAGTTGTGCCAAAGGTTTCCAAGCCTATCAAAATAAAGTCGTAAAGTCTATGACCGTCGTCATATATGTATCTTTGCGGCGGCGATCGCATCAATAGAAGCAATTGAAAAAATCACAGGGAGAAATCATGAGTTATTACTTATCAACCACTTTACAGGCCGATTTTGACGAGACCGTGGAAAAAACCACCGCTGCCCTAAAGGAAGAAGGCTTCGGCATCCTTACCGAAATCGATGTGGCCGCCACGCTGAAAAAAAAGCTGGATGTGGATTACAAGGCCTATACCATTCTGGGCGCCTGCAACCCGCCCCTGGCCCACAAGGCCCTGCAAAGTGAGGATAAAATCGGCGTGATGCTGCCCTGCAACGTGGTGGTAATCGATCAGGGTGATCACAGGGAGGTGGCAGCCATCGACCCCTATGCCGGCATGAGTCCCGTGGAGAATGACCAGTTAAACGATCTGGCCTCGGAAGTGCGCCAGCGGCTGCAACGGGTTATTGACAGCCTGGAAGGATAACAATCATGTCATTTAAATCCGGCGGATGCGTATACTGAGGGGATAATCATAAAAAGACAACAACACACCCGTTCCGGCAAAGACAAACCAAAATAATTAAAACCCGTCTAACGGGGCCTATATTGCCGCGTTGGATTGGTTGCATCGTCAAGATGCACGGCCGTGCGTCTTGACATCTTTTCCGGCCGGTATTGTGTGCCTGTTATAAACATAAAATGCATGTCTCCGGGCAGAGACGGTCCGGTATAAGGATCATTATCCCTTTAAGGTAGCTGTCGGTGAAAGTTTTCGAATCCGGGAGAAGCGTTACTATCCGATGCGCTTACTGAAACGTACCGTAGCCAGAACAAATGAAGCCACTCCAAAAGTCAGCATGGCCACCCCTTCTTTCCACAGGAACTCCAGCGGGGTGCCCTTAAGATAAATTTCCCGGATAACCACCATAAAATAGCGCATGGGGTTCAGGTAGGTAAGCCCCTGAATAATATCCGGCATATTTTTGATAGGAATAAAAAAACCGGAGAGCAACAGGGAAAAGACCATAAAAAACCAGGCGATAAACATGGCCTGCTGCTGGGTGCGGGCCATGGTGGAGGTCAGGATGCCCACGCCCAGGGTACTCAGACTGAAGATCAGGCTCATCAGGTAAAGGGTCCACACCGAACCCACGATCCAGATGCCGAAAATCCATCCGGCGGCCAGAATGGAAACGTTAACCAGTAAAAATCCGGCGATTTCAAAGGGAATGATCTTTCCGATCATCAGCTCGCCCTTGCGCAGCGGCGTCACCATCAACTGTTCCAGCGTGCCCAACTCCTTTTCGCGCACGATACTCATGGCCGTCACCAAAAGCGTCACCATGGTCAACAAAGTGGCAATGATACCCGGAACAATATTGTTCACGCTTTTCAAATCGGGATTGTACCACATACGCGGTTCAATGGTTGTGATGTGCAAGGCGGCCGCTTTTTTTTGCAATGGCGGCACTTTGGGCAGCCACTCTTTCTGCAAAGCCACGGTCACCTGCGCGGCATAGGCGGCCACCACCCCGGCGGAGTTCCCATCCACGCCATCCAGTACCATTTGCACATCCGGTTGCCGGCCATTGATCAAATCCCTCTGGAAATGCAGCGGAATGACCATCCCCAGGGAAATACGCCCGTCATCCAGCCAACGGATCAGCACCCGCTCATCATCGGTTGACCCGTAATAAATGAAGGAGTTGTTCCGTGTATAGGCCTCCACCAACCGTTCGCTCATCGGCGATTGATCGAGATCGACAATCCCCACCTTTATATTTTTCACATCGGTGGTAATGGCGTATCCCAACAGGATGATCTGTACCACCGGCATGATAAACAAGATACCGATATAGGCCGGTTCGCGCAGTATCTGCCGAAATTCCTTGCGCACAAGATAGTATATGCGTTTCATGCGCTTTTTCTTTCTTGCTTTTTTATCACATTCATCATACGACGTTTACTCCAGGGTCGATTTGAATTTACGGGTACTCAGGCCCAGCAAAAAGACGGACATGCCCAGCAGGATCGCAGTTTGCGGCCACAGCTCATGCAAACCGGTTCCCTTAAGCATCACCCCGCGGATGATGATTAAAAAATGGGTGGCCGGCACAATATCGGCGACCCACTGCAGGGGCAGCGGCATGCTGGAAATGGGAAAGATAAAGCCACTCATCATGACCGTGGGCAATATGGTGGCCATCAGCGTAGCCATCATGGCGATCTGCTGTTTATTGGTGATGGTGGAGATAAATAGTCCGATGCTCAGACCGCTCAGGATATAAAGTACCAGGGAGAGGTTGAGCATCCACAGGGAACCGACCACCGGCACATTGAATAAATAATGCGCCACAACCAAAATCATAACACTGATTCCGTAGCCGATGAGCACATAGGGAATTACCTTGCCCAAAATGATCTGCAAGGGATGTACCGGGCTGACCAGGATCTGCTCCATGGTGCCCATCTCCTTTTCCCGGACGATGGCAATGCTGGTAAGCAATGTGCTGATCAACAGCAAAATAACCGCCACCAGTCCGGGTACAAAAAAGTAGGAGGATTTCATATCCGGGTTGTAAAGCAGACGGGGCGTGATGTTGAAGGTGACCGGAATCAACGGATTGTAGCTGAAGTTATAACGCGTGCTGATCTGCGAAAGATAGTTGTTGATATAGTTGGCGGCATTGGGATCGGTGGCGTCGATAATAACCTGCACGGGAGTGGAGAAGTTTTCCTGCAAACGGCGTTCAAATCGGGCCGGAATGATGATAACACATGAGGCCAGCCGTTGTTGAAAAACCGTTTCCAGATCATTATCATCGATGTCACGGGCCACGATCCTGAAAAAATCCACCGCTTCGATCTGTTCCAGGAAGGCCCTGGAGGCCGGGCTGTGGTCCCGGTCGACCACTATCGTTTCAATGTTGCGCATCTCCAGGGTAATAGCATAGCCGTAAAGGATCAGCATCAGCAGAGGCAGGAGCAGGATAATCATCAGGGTTTGCGGATCACGCCAGATGTGATAGAACTCCTTCAGGACAATGGCGCGAAAGATACGTCCCCTCATTGCTCCCCCTTACGGTTAACGATTTCCATGAAGACCTCCTGCATGGTCTCGCGCCCGTAGCGTTCCTTTAACCGTCGCGGCTCATCCAGTTCCACGATGCGTCCGTCCTTCATGATGCTCAGGCGGTGGCAATATTCGGCTTCATCCATGTAGTGTGTGGTCACAAAAATGGTTTTTCCCCTGTCGGCCAGTTCATAGATCAACAGCCAAAAATTCCGCCGCGAAACCGGATCAACGCCACTGGTGGGTTCGTCAAGAAAGATAATATCGGGATCGTGGAGGATGGCCGCGCTGAGCGCCATACGCTGTTTCCAGCCCAGGGGCAGGGAGCGGGTCAGCTGGTCGACCTGTTTTTCCAAACCGAGATATTGGACGAGTTCGGCGGTTTTCTGCCGGATCTGTCTTCGGTTCAAACCGTAGATGCCGCCGTAAAACTCAATGTTCTCGCGAACGGTCAGATCTTCATAGAGGCTGAATTTCTGGCTCATGTAGCCGATGCGCTGTTTAATTTGTTCATAGGCGCTGTAGACATCCAGACCGGCCACGCGGGCCATACCGCTGCTGGGCATCAGCAAGCCGCATAACATACGGATGGTGGTGGTTTTGCCCGCCCCGTTGGCCCCGAGAAACCCGAATATTTCCCCCCGCGCCACATTGAAAGAGATATGATCCACGGCGGTAAAATCGCCAAAGGTACGCGTTAAATCCTTTACGCTTACGGCAAACTCATTCATGCTGCTCCTCCAACAGATAGAGGAACAGGTCTTCCAGACCCGGTTTTATTTGCTGCAAGGCGCCGGTGGTGCCGGGCCTGTCTGCCAGGACATCCATCAGGGCCTGACGTCCGAGAGCATCATCCAGCTTAATGTGCAAACCATCCCCAAAAAGCTGAACACGGTCGTCTCCCAGCTTTTCACACAACCAGGCATATTCTTTTTCCGGCTGGCGTACCGGCAGGCGCACCAGTTCCCCGGGAAAGGTGCTCAATAATTTTTGCGGCGTATCCATGGCCAGCATGCGTCCCTTATACATCAGGCCCACCCGGTCGCATTGCATAGCCTCATCCATATAGGCCGTGGAAACCAGAATAGCCACCCCCTCCTTACGCAGTTCATGGAGGATTTCCCAAAATTCATGCCGGGAAACGGGATCGACACCAAAGGTCGGTTCATCCAGCACGATAACCCGGGGATGGTGCATCAGCATGCAGGAAAGCGCCAGTTTCTGCTTCATGCCTCCGGAAAGCTGAGCGGCCAGGCGTTGCTTAAAAGGCCCCAGGCGGGAGAAAGCGTAAAGCTTTTCCATCTGTTTTTTCTGCTCCCCGGGCGGGATATCAAACAGATCACCGAAAAAACGCAGGTTTTGCTCAACGGTTAAATCCTGATAAAGACTGAAACGCTGGGGCATGTATCCGATGTTGGCCCGCACCAGGGACATGTCGCGGAGGGCATCCTTTCCCTGAAAGTGAATCTGTCCTCCGGAGGGGGGCAGCAGGGTAACGATCATGCGCATGGTGCTGGTTTTTCCCGCCCCGTCCGGGCCGATCAGACCGACGATCTCACCGGGACTCACCTCAAAGGAGATATTATCCACAGCCAGCAGATTCCCGTACTGTTTACGCAGCATTTCAACTTCAATAGCAGCCATTATTCCTCGAAGGTTACATCCACGGGCATACCGATTTTCAAGAGTTCCTTACGGTTATCGACGCGTATTTTTACCCGGTAAACCAGCGTGGTGCGTGTTTCCCGGGTCAGGATGGTTTTGGGTGTAAACTCCGATTGGTCGGCAATAAAAGTCACCCGGCCCGGCAGGGGGTTCTCCACCCCGTCGGCCCGGATATTGGCTTTCCGGCCGATTTGTATATCCGGCAAATCCTTCAAGGGCACATAACACAAAACATCCACCCGGCTCAGATCGGTAACTTCAAACAGGGGAACCCCCGGGGCCACCATTTCATCCGCCGAGTGCAGGCGTGTTAACACCACCCCGTTAACCGGCGAGGTCACGCGGGTATCCCGCAGGTCTAATTCCGTCAGCGCCATGGCGGCCGCCAGTTGTTTTTCACGGCTTTTCAGGGCCTCGATCCGGGCGTCCGCGGCAACGATTTGCGCCTGGTAAACCTCCAGGCGGGTCGCCAGTTCATCGGCCTGTTGCCTGGTTGCCGCTCCGCCTTCTATCATGCGCCGGGTCTTCTCCAGGGTGCTGCGCGTAAAATCCCTCTGCTTTTGCAACTGTACCTTCTGGGCCTGGCTGGCTTTCAGGTTGGCCCGGGCTTCATCCCATTGGGCCTGTTGCGCCCTTTGCCGGGCAAGTACACGTTCATCATTTATTACGGCCAGAAGCTCACCCTTTTTCACTTTCAGGCCCTCATCGGTAAACAGCGAATCCAGGGTTCCGGCGCTTTTGGCGCTCACGCGAATAACGTCGGCGTCCACGCGCCCCTGATAAACATAAGCCCCTTCCGGCGAGGATTGGCATCCCCACAGAAGAGCCAGGCTGACAATGTAAAAATATTTCATTGAACACTCCATTCGGATAGCGGTTTGCCGCTTAGATATTCCAACTCATTTTGTTTGCTTTGCAGGGCTATTTTACGCGCATTCACGGTCAGTTCGGCCTGGGTAATCTGCAAAGAGGCGTCATCCACTTCTTTACTGGCGGCATTGCCCTCCTGCAGTTGGGCCGAGAGAATCTCCCATTTGCGGCGGGCAAGTTGCACACGTTTTTCGGCCAGTCGCAACGCGTCGCGCAGTACTTTGATCTCTTCCGCCGTTTGCCGGTAACGGGAGCGCCACCGGTTTTCCGCAGCCGCCTTTTTCACCTCAATTTGCCTGCGGGCATAATCCATGGCCTGCAGATCATGACTTTGACGGCGCCCTTCCCACAGATTCCAGCTTAGATTGACGCCCAAAATATAATAATCCATCCAGTTGCTGTTTATAATGTCCACCCCCGGATTGCCATAATTGTAAGAGGCCGTCAGTGCCACGCGGGGATAGAAACCGGAACGCTTCTGCCGGCTCTGGAAGCCCATCAACTGTTCCTTAAGCCCCAGGCTTTGAATCTGCTCCACCTGCATCAGATTGAGTTGCGGCAGGGGGGCCCGCCCTTCTACAAATTCCCCGACCTCCACCGTTTCGCCAAAGAGGTCGTTTAGTTCCTGCCGCAGGGTGAAAAGCCGGCTTTTTACATCCAGAATTTTTTGGCCGACATCGAGCAGTCCCATTCTCACCGCCAGCGTATCCACCGGACGCACGAAACCGTTTGCCAGCAAACTCTTAACCTTGTCCAACTGTAAGCGGCGCCTTTTCCTGTCCGACTCCAGCACCTTCACGTTTAAGCGCAGGCCTTGTATTTGCCGGTAAAGGGCAATGGTTTTTAAAGCCATCTGCTTTTGTGTGGCTTTAAGTTGCGTGGTGCTGATGTCCGATTTTATTTGGGCCGCGTCCACCAGTGCCCGGGTGGCAAAGCCGTTAAAAAGAAGATATTGAGCGGTCAGGTTAAGGGAGTAGTTGTCCTTTTGTCCCAGGGAGATGGTGCGCGGACTTATCCCGGGCAGTCCGGGCAAATCGATGCGCGCCAGCTCACTCACATGATTATAGCCGGCATTGAAGGTGAGGGAGGGCCAGAGCAGTCCCCTTACACTGCCGGCCTGTTCCTCGGCCATTCTTTTTTCCCAGCGCGCGGCCAGCACTTCGGGGTTTTGTTGTTCCAGTTTCTGCAACAACAGCGGCAGGGGTTGGGCAAAGAGAAAAAAGGCGTTAAAAAAAAGCAGAATAACTGTTTTCATCATGGCAACCAATCACCTATTTTAACCAGTTGGTTAATATTACAGAACCTCCCGTACGAAAGCAAGTTAAAGATCAACCGCGGTAAGATAGAGACAAATGTTGATAAACAGTTGGCGATATAACGCTGCCGGCGGCACCGGTATATCCGGGGTGCCGACCGGCCTTTACCCATTCCGGAAAAGAAAAACTACGATACGGAGGTGAATTAATTTAAGACAAGGATATTATTTGGATACAAACCGTATTGTTTCGCGGAAAAGTTTTTGAGGATCGATGCGTTTTCCATGGCGGGATATTTCCAGATGAAGATGGGGATAGCCATACTGGGCGTCATTAGCCGGTATGTTACCACTGGTGCCCACGGTGGCCAGCACCTCATAGGCTTCCATCCAAAACGGCCCCTCCCGGAGATACCGTTCGCGCAGCTTTCGCCAAACATGATCGTCCTGCAGGTGCGAGTATACGGATGTCCAGCCATGATCATGCACTATGCGCACATGGTTACCGTGCCCACGGGCCTGATAGCCGACATAACTGACCCACCCCGGAGCCACGGGATAGACCGCCTGCCCCAGCGGGGCTTTCAGATCGATGCCATGATGCTTATACACCCGGCCGTAGTTGTTTTTACGCCGGGCGCCAAAGCGCCCCACCCTTTTGGCCTGTAAAACCATTCCCAGGGGATTTTGCAAAATAAAAACCGGATTATCCTGGCGGCTCAGCTGTTCCACACGGGCGGCCATATTTTCATAATGATCATAAAAACGGTTCCAGGCCATCTTCAGGCTGTCCTTAAGCATATATACGGCGGCGCGGCCCCTTAAGCGGGAGAGCCTGGCCCCGCCCTTGTATCCCGCCGTCATCCAGCCGAACAGGGCGGCGTTTCTTTTAAATCCGTATTCGCGCCCAATCCGTACCGCCAACAATCCCAGGCGGATATCCCGTTCATAAAGACGGGCATCAATTTTTGAGGCCAGCCGGCTTTCATTCTCCATGACATAGCTGTTCTCACGCACATAGTCGGCCAGGCTTTTCCTCAGGTCAAACGGAGAGATACCGGCAATTTTCGTACGTGTGGCCAGGGAATCGGTCAGGAAGCGGGGTAAGGGCTGTTGCAACAGAACCGCCTGTTTTTGCCGTAATTGGCTCAGCTTTTGGGCAATGGCTGAAAATACGGGATTATAATAGCCGCCATATTCTTTTTTCAGACGGGTTTTACCGGTCAGCCAGTCACGCCAGCTTTGATTCAGATTTCCGGCAAAGGGACGGTTGAGATGAAAAACATCTTCCTTTTCACGCTTTCCGAATGTGGCCCAGGCCAGTAAAAAGGTTTCATCCTGCCGGGGCAGGCCCGGTCCGTAAAAATCGTTATTGTATTGATGAATCCATTGACGCAGTTTGTTCAGGGAAACCGCTTCCGGTGTGCTTTGCAGAATTTCACCTTTTATCTGCGCGCTTTGCTCCAGACGGATATTCTCCAGGGGAGAGCGGAACAGGCGCAGGGTTTTTTGCACCAGTTCACCCGAGAAGCTGACAAAGGTGATCAGAAACATCAGCGCCATGCCCCCCCAAATCAAATGATGGAGCCAGCGGTCCCGTACCTTTTGTTCCTCGATCAGGGCATCCAGATGCTGCTCGATGCGCACGCTGGTGCTGTCTTCCGTAAGGCTTCTTTTTTCTTTATGTATTTTCTTCATACAGACACAATACTATTTACATTAACTTCCGTAGTGTTCGACCAATTTCAGGTATGGAATAGAAATTTATGCCGGAATTCCGTTTTTCTGTCATATTTTCTTGGGGCCATGAGCCCCCTTCTCCCCCGCCTGTCGTATCCATTGTGACCAAAAATCACTCTCTGCGCGGATGCCCGTGCCGCCATAAAAAAAGAGAGTTAACCGTCTATTTTTCCCTTGTAACATTTTTTTTTATTGTTGAATCCTCTATTTTCCCTTTTATGTTTAAAAGAATATACCGGCATTATAAAGAGTCCTATAGCGGTCTGTCACCCACGGTTTGGCTTTTGGCCGGCGTCACGCTGATCAACCGCAGCGGTACATCCGTCCTGTTTTTCATGATGCTCTATCTCACCGGTACACTTCATTTTTCGCCAACGGAGGCCGGCGCATTGCTCAGCCTGTATGGCCTGGGGGCCATGGCCGGTTCCTGGCTCGGCGGCCACCTCAGTGACCGTATCGGTACAAAAAGCATTCAGCTGTTCAGTCTTTTTATCGGCGGCGCCAGCTATCTGGTTCTGTCGGAAATGCGATCCACGTTTTTTATCGGCCTGCTGTTGTTTTTGGTGGCTCTATTGATCGAATCCTTCCGCCCGGCCAGCGCCACGGCTTTGGGCAACGCCTGCCGCCCCGAACAAAGGGCCCGGGCTTATGCCCTCAATCGTCTGGCCATTAACTTCGGCGTGGCCCTCGGCCCGGCCCTGGGTGGTTTCCTGGCCGTTTATGACTATGCCTATATCTTTTGGCTGGAAAGCGGCACCTCGATTATGGCCGGCTTTCTGCTGCTTTTCTTTTTTCAAGAGTCCCCCGCTTCCGGGCAGGACAGGCAGCATGAAATCCCACGGGAACTGTCCCCCTGGCGCGACAAGGTCTTTATCCGTGTTTTTATCCTCATGCTGCTTACCGGCATTATATTCAATCAGCTTTTCAATACATGGCCCATGTACTTAAAAGAAACCGTTGCCCTGACCGAGGAACGTCTGGGTTTGCTGCTCACCTTTAATGCCCTGATCATCGTCAGCTTCGAAATGGCCATCGTTCATCATATCCGCCGCTATAAAATGGTGCGCATGATCGCCTGGGGTATCGGTCTGATGTGTCTGGGCTTCGGCATGGTAAGCTGGCATGACGGTTATCCGTTTTTAATCCTGACCGTGATCATCTGGAGTATCGGCGAGATGCTGGCCTTTCCCCTGCTCTCTGCCTTTATCGCCAACCGCGCCGATGATCGCCGACGCGGCGCCTATATGGGCGCCACCACCTTCAGCTTTTCCGCATCCTTTGTCATAGGCCCCATCCTGGGGCCTTATATTTACAGCCGCTTCGGAGCCTTTTTTTTATGGAACAGCATTATTTTACTGGGTCTGTTAATAATGACCGGCTTTCTCAGACTGGAACGCCAGCTATAATTTCCGCCCCTTTAGTGTCCGTAAAAACGGTTTTTTATCCCCATAAATCTCATATCAATTCTTATTACATTTTTCAGGTAAAAGGAATGACGATTCCTTGGAAACAGCAGAGTTTATTTTGTAACTTAGCAGTAAAATCTCAACGACAGTAAACAAGGCCCGATGCCTGTATCATCGTTGATTTCCATTTTCTCTCTCAGACCATACCCCGCATTTCATATTGATGTGCCCTTTATTACCCACAAGGAGCCTGACCATGAAATACGTTCTTTTTCTTTTTACGGTAAGCCTCGCCCTGGCCCAGACCAACCGGGAATGCCTCGACTGTCATGATGATTTCGACTTAACGGTCTATGAAGAATCGGTTCATGAAGACATGGATTGTACGGAATGCCATTCCCTTCCCGCCCGTCACGATGAAGACAGCACCCTCACGGTTCCCCGCGTGAATTGCGGTGACTGCCATGAAGATGCCCGGGACGAGTATGAAACGAGCGTGCACCGTTTTTACAGGGATGACGCCGATGTACCTGGCGCCAGTTGCGTGGATTGTCACGGTACCCATAACATTCTCTCCTATGATGACAAAAACTCAACCATCTATAAGCTCAACATCGAGAAAACCTGCGGTAACTGCCACAGCAAACCCGAGGTGCTGCAAAAGCTGGGGCTGCGGGGCGAAGGGCCCGTGGGTTTGTACAAGGGCAGTGTTCATGCACGCATCCTGCACAATGATCCGGATAAAGATGCTCCAACCTGCATCAATTGCCATGATTATCACACAATACTTCATCAGACGGATGCCGGATGCCTGTACAACAAACGCCACCTCTCTTCCACCTGCGGTCAATGTCACGAAAAGGAGCAGGAGGCCTATCAGCAAAGTATTCACTGGCAGGCCATCAATCGCGGCCACATGGAAGCGCCCACCTGTAATGATTGCCACGGTGAACATCAGATCATGGCGGTCACCGACAGCATTACCGGTGCCGTGCAATTGAATTTTGCCACCCAAACCTGTAAAAACTGCCATGCCTCCGCGGTCATGATGAAACGCTTCGGGCTTGACCCGCGACGCCTGGAATCCTATGAACGCAGTTATCACGGTCTGGCGGTACTCAAGGGTTCCCCCGAGGCGGCCACCTGCACCAGTTGCCATGAGGTGCATGCCATCAAAAGCAGCCGGGACACAACCTCCAGCATCAATACGGCCCATCTGGAAGAAACCTGCGGTCAGTGTCATAGCGATGTAAGCGAGAGTTTTACCCGCATTGTGGTTCACCCGCTGGATCAAAAGGAACGTAATCCGGTGGCCTGGTTTTTTCGCACACTTTATCTGTGGCTGATCTTTATTGTCATCGGGGGCATGCTTTCCCACAATGTCATCATCCTGTTACACTACCTGGCAGACAAGCGCAGGCAGCGTAAAACCGGAAGCCTACTGGTTCAGCGTTTTCAGCCCTTTGAAGTTTATCAGCATATGCTGCTTATCCTTAGCTTTTCCGTTCTGGCCCTTACCGGATTTGCCCTCAGGTTCCCGCAGGCGGCCTGGGTGGAACTGTTGGTAAACCTGGGCATGACCGAAACCGTACGCGCCAATCTGCACCGGGCGGCGGCGGTTTTGATGATTATCATCTCCCTGATCCAGGCCTGGTATCTGCTGTTTACCCCAAGGGGCAAGCGGGAGATGAAGGCGCTAAAACCAACGCTGCGGGATATCAAGGATCTGTGGGCCAATATCGCTTTCCATCTGGGTCTGAAAAACCGGAAACCGGATTTTGACCGTTTTTCCTACGTCGAGAAGGCGGAGTATCTGGCATTGATCTGGGGCATAATCCTGATGGGGCTCACCGGTTTTATTTTATGGTTCCCGGAATTTTTTATTTACTACCTGCCGGTGTGGACATTCGAAACGGCTGAGGTGATACACTACTTTGAAGCCTGGCTGGCCACGCTGGCCATTTTGGTCTGGCATTGGTTTTTTGTCATCTTCCATCCACAGGTCTATCCCATGAACATTACCTGGATGGATGGCAAAATCAGTGAAAGGGAAATGAAGGAGGAGCATCTGCTGGAATATAAAAGGCTGAAACGCCTTCCATAGGGTTGGAATAAAAAAGGCTGCCCACACGGGGCAGCCCTGCCTGACGACTCGCTCGTTACAGACGATCGTCTATTCTTCCAAACCCATTTTTTTACCGATAAAGTAATCCAGGCTGATGCGTCCCGGACCGGTCACGATCAGGCTGAGCAGCATGACGATATAGGTAACGGGAAATTCCATGCCGTTTTGCAAAATAACAAAACTACCTTTTTCCGTCAGCCATTGATAGTTGCCGTACTCTTTTAAAATCTCCCGGGCCGCGCCCAGGCGCTCGGCAATCCCCGGCGCCTCGCTGCTGGCAATGGCCAGCCAGCCGCCATCCAGATGCACGGTTAAAATGGCCACCACCATCACCCCGATCATGGGCACGGCGATAAGACGCGTCCCCAGACCTAAAAAGATCAGCACAAAACCGGCCGTTTCCGTAGCTGTGGCCAGTACCGCGTTAATCCAGGGCAAGGGTATGCCCAGGCTGCTAAACCACATCACAATGCCGTCAAAATTTTGCAGCTTCATCATGGCCGGGCCCATAAAGCCGTATGCCAGAATCAGACGCATGCCCAAAGGCGGCAGATCGCGCAACATGCCCGTCATATCCCTGAATTTTTTATACATTTCCAACATAAAAGACCTCCCGATAAATAGATCCGCTAACAATAAATAAGATGTCAGAACTTAAGTAAGCAGTTGAACCAATATATCACCAATAAGTGATAAAATTAAACAAAAGCATAACTTTTCCTGTGGCATACGCCGGAAAAGGCTGTTGATTCATTTGACGGAATAAACCGCCGCCAATATTCCCGGAAGATATCCGGCAGGCACACCGTAGAATATTGTACCGGTATCCCGCTCTTCCCGGGCCCGGGTGGCTGTTCCTGCGACAGCATGCGATTCGGCCTGTTAAGTTCATCTCAAAACAAAAGGGGCTACAAACACATCCGCACAAATCCGGGCCCCCGGGACGAATGTATATATTTTTTCGGGTCTTTGTAATCCTGAGGTATTTTGAAAACAAAAAAAGGCGCTGCCGGGATAGTTACAGCGCCTGTGATGATCCTTAAGAATAAGGATTGGGAGGTTTATTTGATCAACAGCATCCGTTTACTGATTACCGCCTGACGGCTTACCAGACGGTAGATATACATCCCGCTGGCCAGTTGAGAGGCATCCCAGCTTACATTGTATCTTCCGGCAGGATAGACCCCGTTTACCAGAGTCGCCACCTTTTGCCCGGTCAGGCTGTATACCGTGAGCTTAACCGGCCCGCTTTGCGGCAATTCAAAACGGATTTTTGTGCCGGGGTTAAAGGGATTGGGATAGTTTTGCTCCAGGATATAATTTCCGGGTACAGCGGCCGGGACATCCCGCTCAATGGAAGTGATGTAATCGTCATAGGCCGTGGTATTGCCATAAGCCTCACCGCCGGGTTGCGGACGGGGATCCAACGCGCCACTCTGATCACGACCGATTCCGTTTAACAGGGTAGACGGTGAAGCGGCGTCCACATTACCGTTGGCGCTGTTTTGCAGATAGTTTTGTACATAGTCATAGCGGCCGATGGAGTCGTCAATGCTGTAGCTGCCTACGTTAAACCAGATATTGTTATGAAAAGTGATCTCACCGGCATCAAGGCGGCCGCGGGAATCCGGACTGGTTTTATCATCCATGGTAATGCCGTAACCGTTGTAGTCGCCAAAGATGGAGTTGTTATACACCCCGCCCCAGTTTTCACGCAGGCGAAAAACCGCTTTTTGATCTCCATTGGAAGATGTCCGGCCCGACCCCAGAAAGGTGGCGTTATAGGTAACCGGATAGGCCCTGGGTTCGGCGGCTACATCACTCTTCGGGGCGCCGTCATGTTCGCCGCAGTAATTCCCGAAATCGGGGTGCTGGATAACAAAGGTAAATTGCAGCCTGTTGCGCAGACCCTCGTCCATGTCAAAACCGTCGTCGGCACAAAAGGCGGCGATCAGATGATGGCCGTTAACCGTACCGCCGAACCACTCAAAACCGTCATCCTTGTTGGCATACACCTCCACATATTCTATGGTGGTGCCGCGACCGACGCCGCCCATGGTCAGGCCGTTGATTTCGTTGCCCTCGCCTATCTCGGCCCCGCCGTGGCGGATGGAGACATAGCGGATAACGCCGCTG
>WGCN01000138.1 GCA_015493745.1 Calditrichales bacterium | reverse complement strand
TCGATATAGCCCTTCTTAACCAGGCTGTCCACATGCTTTAAAATGGCATATTTGGATTTGATGTTCAGCCGGTCGGCCAGCTCCTGATAGGTGGGGGAATAACCTTTATCCCGGGTAAGGTCGGCGATAAGGGTTAATATTTCTCTTTGACGGTCGGTGAGGTTACGGCTCATTGGGTGTACCCCTGTTTAAATATACAAAAGTACACCAAAAATAAACCCGCGCCGTTATTTATGCAAATAAAAATAAAAAGCACGGCTTTTCAGCACGGGCGATGATAATGTGATGGTTATGCGGGGGACACAAGGTGGTTCTGTCGCTATGCTTTTTATTGAAGCGAATGTTTCCCCGTTTAATATTGCCGGTAATTTTTACTTAGCTAAACCTCTCCATCCTTTAATAAAGAAGGTATTTTTGCCGTTGTTGCCGGAATTTTTGCAGACCGTGGCGCGTCAGGGGGAGCAGCTCTTTCCAATCACCGCCCTTTTCCAAAACACCGCGGATGTGGTCGCTGCCGGCCAGGCGGTCAAAGCCTTTGGGCCTGAAGCTCAGGGTTTCGGGATGAAGCTTTTTTACCACAAGCAGCAGGCGCAGGGCCGTGGAGAAGGGTTTAAAGCGTTGACGGTCGGTTATCTTAAGATAGATGCCGTTACAGCGTTGACCCTCATATTTGGGATGATGCGCTTTTCCCGGAATGTGCACCGGGGTAAAGGCGGTATCAACAAAGCTTACGCCGGGAAGTTGTAAATCATTTAGCAGACGGGCGGCCCGGGCGCTGTTCAACCAGGGAGCGCCGCTAAGCAGAAAGGGGCTGTCCGTGCCGCGCCCTTCGGAAAGGTTGGTGCCCTCGATCAGACACATACCGGGATATACGGTGGCAATCTCCAATGAGCCCATATTGGGGGAAGGAGCGATAAAAGGCAGGCCGGTTTGGTCATACCAAAGATCGCGCCGGTAATTTTTTAAGGGAATCAGGGTCAGTTTCAGGCTGTCGGCCACCCAGCCCTCGCCCTTGAACATACGGGCCAGCTCGGCCACGGTCATACCATGCCGGGCGGCAATGGGGAAGCGTCCCACAAAGCTGCTGGTATCGTTAACCGCGCCCTGTACAAATTCCGCCGTAATGGGATTGGGACGATCCAGAACAACCAGAGGGATGCCCAGCGCGGCGGCGGCGTCCATCACATAGCTTAACGACCAGATATAGGTATAATAGCGCGCGCCGATATCCTGGATATCGAAAACCAGCATGTCCACGTCGCGCAGCATTTCCGCCGAGGGCATGCGGGAGGCGCCATACAGGCTGTAAACGGGGATGGCGGACAGCGAATCGTCCCGGATGTGTTGCCCGTCGGCGGCGCTTCCCCTAAAGCCGTGCTCCGGGCCGAATAAAGCGGAAACCCGCACGCCGGGCATTTTGCGAAAGATGTCCACGATATGCCGGCCGGAAGCGTCAACGGCGGTGTGATTGGCCACGATGCCGAGACGCTTGCCTTTAAAAAGATGTTGATAGTTTTGCAGTTGGTCGGCGCCCGTTTGCAGCTTGCCGCGGCATTGCAGCAATAAAAAGGCGCTAAGGATAAAAATCAGATGTTTCACATCACTCCCCGTAAAATAAATATTAATGCAACACGGCTTGCAACTGCTCGCGCAGGTAAACGCCGGCTTCGCTCATAAAATGCTGGTTCATCTCCCGGGCCGTTTTTTCCAGATCGTTGAGTCCTATGGATTTTGTTCTTGCGGGCGGACGGAAAGCTGCATGCCGGTACATATAACCATTGCGTACATCAAAAACATAAAGCTCCGCTTCATAGCGGTAAAGAACATCCATATAGTCGGTAAAAAAGAGAGGCACGATAAACAGGTTCAGCCATGCCAGATTATTCACGGATCTTTTTTCATTGAAACGCGCGCTGACTAAAACCAGGAGATCGCATTTGGCCCGGGCGGCCAGAAGGCGCAAGGCTTTCAGGTTAAGGGGGATTGGGCGGGCGTAATAAATATAACCGCGCTCCGTGTCCATAAAAGGGGAAAACCCCTCAACAAGGGTTTTGGGTATTTGGTAGTTAAGCGCAACCTTACCGGACCGGGGAAACAGGCTTTTATAAAGGGAATCGTTTCCCATATTATACCAGGCGATGCGAACGGGAAAGACAATCTGCGGCCCGGATTCGAAGGCTTTTAATATATCTTCATCGTTGATATTTCGTATTTCATTTTCACCGTAAGAAGCGCTGGGTGCGTAGGAAAAATACCGCGAGCCACAGGCGTTTAACAGGAAAATAAAAGCAAGCATGATAAAATACTTCATATCATCCCCTTGGGTTTGGAAAGGTGTTTACCGCAGGAATATCATTCTTCCATGGAACATATGCAGGCGTTTTGTTTCAAGAACCCGGGCTTTGATCCGGTAAAAATAGATTCCGCCGGCGGGTAATTGTGTGCCCAGGATTAAAAAGGAGAGCTGTCCTTCCCCCGTGCGCGCCGGCAGGCTGAGTACCCGCTGCCCCAGGCTGTTGAAAATATCCATGGAAACCACGCTTTGCACCGGCAGCCCGACCTTGATTAAGCTAAAATCACGAAAAGGGTTAGGTGCGTTCTGCAAAACATAAAATTCGTCAACGGCGGTATTGCTGTTTGTATTCAACCATTCCAGGGCCGCCGGGGTATTTACAATGCCATAGCCGGTAAACTTATCGGGGGAGCCGGCACGGTTGGAAGTGGCCTGCAGGGCCATGCGAATATCGGCGGGTGTGGCCGCCGGGTGGGCCTGCAGCAGCAGGGCGATGGCCCCGGCCACCAGCGGGGTGGCAAAAGAGGTGCCATTGTTCTGCGTAAAACTACTGTCGTTATAGGTGCTGATGACCGTGGCGTATTGTGCCTGGGCGGCAACGGTGGGCTTGATGCGGTTATCGGCGGTGGGTCCCACCGAGGCGCCTGTCCAGTAAGAGCCGTCCGGACGCACACCGCCCACGGATACCACGAAAAACCCGTCAGCCGGAGCAATCAGGGTGCCGCGATTGGCATTATTGCCTTCGTTACCCATGGCGTTGACCACGATCAGTCCTTTCTGTTCGGCGATATTGGCCGCCAGGGTGGTTACCGCCGTTTGTCCGTCCATATCCTCCCAGTCATACCAGTCGATATAACCCAGCGAGCTGCTGACGATATCGGCGCCCATGGCCTCGGCCCACTCCAGCCCGGCCACCCAGTTATCTTCTTCCACCGGTTGTTCAATGGAGTCGATTTCGGTTTTGGCCAGCAGATAGGTGGCGTTATAGGCGGGCCCGATTAAATAGCCGGGGGCAAAGCCGCCGATGGTGGAAAGGGTTTTGCTGCCGTGGTAGCCCTTGTTGAGCACGGCGTCCGGATCATCTACCTCCCGGTTGTCATTTACAAAATCCCAGGTGGCCAGCACACGCAGCTGTTGAAAGGCCATGTGCGTTTTATAGTGACTGAAACCGTCATCCAGCATGCCGATAATAACGCCGTCCCCGTTAAAACCCTTTTTATGCATTTCGGGTATCTTAAGCATCTCTAGCTGATTGAAGGAGTTCCCGTAATCCAGATCTCCGGACTTATACAGGCCGGGAGAGGCGGCGGGCAGGGGCTGTTCCCGCAGAGGGGGGCGCGGCGCGCGGCGGGCCACGGGACGGATGCGGCGGATAAACGCCAGCGCGTTCAGGGCTTCGATTTGCCCCGGCGTGGCCCAAACGCTTACGGCGTTCAGCCAGCGGGATTCCCGCTCAATCCGGCCGGTTATTTCCGAAACGATGGTTTTGTAGGATGAGGCCACGGGCAGGTCGAACAGGTCGTAGGCGGCGTTTACCCTGGAGCGCCTCGACAGGGCCCGGGGACGGATATTCTCCGAAAAGAGACTGCCTTTTTCCGCGGCGCCGTCCTTATCGCCAAAAAAAAGCCATACCTTTTGCACTTTTCCGGGATGGGCGTTCAGATAGTCCTGAAACGCGGGAGAGAGCTTTTGGGCCGGCAGCGATCCGGCGATTAAAAGAATAAGAAAAAAAAGACGCATGCGGAAAAGATACCTTTAAAAAGGCGGAGGAACGGCCCGTTCCCCCGCCCGGAATTGTGTTGTTACCAGGCGTAGCCGATCTTTAAAATATCGATATCATAGGCAAAGCCCGAGGCGCTGACGCTCTGGCCGGAGGGGTCTTCGACGGAACCCCATCCCTTGCCTGCGCTGAGGCTGGCGGCCCAAAACAGGCCCGTGGACTTGGAAATCATGCGGTAGCCGATGCCAAAGAGCAGCTCGGTGACATTGCCCCCGGCGCTTTGACCGGCGTAAGTACCCTTACCGGTGGTGATGGCGTTAAAATATTGCAGACCGGCCTGTACAAAAAAACCGTCCTGGTCTTCATCAAAAAACTTACGGTACTGTATGCCGATGGAAAAGACGTTCAGATCAAAGCTTTCGTCATTGATGTTAAAGGGATTGATCATGTACTGAAAAGGAATGTTTATCTCGGCCGTGCGGTCCAGGCTCCAGATGTTGAACTCGCCGGAATACCAGTCAAAAAGAGCCAGAACGGGGTTAACGGCAACGCCGTAGTATTTTCCGTTGCCCTGTACGGCGCTGCTGTCGCTTTGGGCCAGCAGGGAGCCGCCGGAAATAAACAGGGATAATGTCAGAAGCAAGAGTGTTTTTTTCATTTGTATTCTCCTATGGTGTTAGGTTGTTTATGACGGAAGCTGAAGCTTAGGCATAAATTTAGTGTTTAGGTTAGGCAAAAAACACAAAAGGTACAAAATTTTATGAATTCCGGGTTAATTTACCTTGCCCGCGTCCCTAAGGTTTCCAGCGCAGGCCCAGACGCAGTTCGCGATCGTAGCTGTAAGCGTAATAGTTTTTATCTCCGTCATCACTTTTCCGGACATAACGTCCCTTGATCCAAAGCCGGAAACCCTTAAGGGGAGAAAGGCTTATACGCAGATTCCATTTATAGCCCCGGCCGAAGAGGGCGTAATTGGCAAAGGCGCCGGGCAGATCGGGTTCATATTCGTAGATGCGGCTGTTGTAGGAGCCGGTATTAAAAAAGGTGAGCCGTGAGGTAAGGCTAAGGCCGGAGCCTATGTCGCGCCGGAGGTCCTGAAAAAAGAGCCAGCCCCGCTCCCTCCGTGCGTTAAGACCCATATACTCCAGACGGCCGCGAAGTTTCCAGCCGTTGTTTTCCTGACGGTACTCAAGGCGCAGATTGTTTTTAGTGGCCTGTTCAAGCCGCGCCCCGTTATAGTCCGCGTCGCGTATAAGGCGGTAGCGCAGCAACAGAGAGCGTTTATCCCGGCGGCCGTAAAGCTGAAGGGCCAGCTCGCTTTTATTAACCGGCAGGGGATTGAAGTAGTCCCGCCACAGGTTTTGACGAAACAGCTTATAGGCGCTTATCTCCAGTCCGGGCCGCGGCCGGGCGCCAAGGGTAAGATAGTAGCCCCATTCTCCCCGGGGAAAAAGACGGTTGCTGTCAAAAAGTTTCCCGTCGGGCGCCTGGTAGTTGTTGGAGGCGTACCACAGATGAAGACCGCTGCTCCATTCCTTTTGCCGGAAAAAGAGGGTTTGCGCGCCGGCCAGTCCCCTGTTTCCGGAATAGGCCGCCTCTCCGGAAAGGTTTAGCGTGGGTAAAAGGCGCGCCGTATAAGCCAGGCTGAACAGTTGCAGCCGGTTGCCGGAAAAGGCAAAGTATTGCCGTCGCTTTAAGGGGTCGCCCAACAGGGCCGCGCTGTTATCCAGGGCCGGGGAAAAACGGTAACCGGCGGCCATCAGTGAAAGGGAGAGCCGCTCATGGACACGGAGGGAGAGGCCCGCGCCCCAAAAGCGTTGCCGCAGGTTCCTGCGGCTTTCCATTTCCGAGGCGTTACGGTGATAACCGTCGGTGCGCAGGGCATAAGTCCGTCCGTCTTTTAGCGAGGCGTCCCTGAAATCATCCGAATAAAAAAGAAACAGCGGCGCTCCGTACAGGCTTGTTTGCGCCGCCAGTCCGAAAAAACCCTGCGATTCGGCGCTGGTCAGGTTTTCGCGAAGGCGTATGTCCGCATCCCGGGCCAGGGCGGCCCGTGGGCTAAATCCTTTTCTGGGAGCAAAGGAGGGGGCAAAGGCCAGCCCCTGGGCAAAACGCAGGTAGTAGTTTCCGGCCAGAAGAGACCACTGTTCCCGGCGGTACCACAGGGCCAGGTGGAAAAGGTCGTTGATCAGCCGTTCGCCCGGGTCTTTTTGTAACAGCAGCCCCAGGGAAAGCGCCCGCGAGTGGCGATAGCGCAGGCGGGAGTAGCTGTAGAGAACGGAGCCCTCGTATGTGTCGCGGAACTGTTCGCCGGGATCGGATTTGTAATAGTTTTTCTGGTAAAAGACAAGGGCGGGCCAGGGCGCGGGTTTTAAGGTGATATAGGGCCGCGCCAGCCGGTAGGTTTCGCGGCCCCAAAGCTGCCTGAGCCGGCGGTAGCTCTTTAGCGGGCCGTGGCGCCGTCTGTAGCGGAGCAGACTGTCCACGGCGTCCCGGTCGAGATAGGGAACGCGCAGCAGTTCCGAAGGTCCGGCCTGGTTCAGGTGAATGGGGTTTTCCCTCAGGGCGTTGAGAGTTTCCACCACGGTGGTGGATTCTTCATCAAACTCGGCCGGATTATAACGACTGCTGTCGATCTGGGCAAAAAGAAAATCGACGCATAAAAGGAAAAATAAAAAACGCATGATACCTCCCCGATATCACGCTTCCCTGCGCGGGAGAAATATAACGCAGGCAAAGGGGGCTGTCAAATAGTCCGGCGGGATGTTGTCCGCGCTTCTATTGTGCCGCTTAGGGAAAGGGTGTTGAAGAAAAGGGATTTATCGCTTATAATAGAACCCGTTATTTTTTTCCGTAAAAATATTGGTCTGCCCGCTCAAAATCTTTATAAAAAAATGCGGAAGGTTCCACGGAGCTAAAATTGTTCGGGCGGCGCCGGTCCGGGAGCCTTTTGCCGTTGCGGTTACAATTTTAAAACATAAAAGCCCCGTTTTTTCGGGACGTCATTCACAAATGGGAGGATATATGCCGGATAAGAAGAAGATGCATGACTACTGGAAGGAAAACCTGAAATATCTGGCCATTCTGCTTTCGATCTGGTTTGTGGTCTCCTACCTTTTTGCCATACTGCTGGCGGAGCCGCTGAACGGTATCCGTTTTTTCGGCTTTAAGCTGGGCTTTTGGTTTGCCCAGCAGGGCTCCATGTATGTTTTCGTCATTTTGATATTTGTTTATGTGCGCTGGGTGAACAAACTGGATAAAAAGTATAAGGTAGAATAATAATCCCATCCTAACATTAACCCGGGAAAACTATGGAACTGTTAACATGGACATGGATACTGGTCGGACTAACCTTTGCCCTGTATATCGGCATAGCCATTTGGTCACGGGCCAATTCCTCCAAAGAGTTTTATGTGGCCGGCGGAGGCGTTCCCCCCGTGCTGAACGGCATGGCCACGGCCGCGGACTGGATGTCGGCCGCCTCATTTATTTCCCTGGCCGGTATTGTCTCCTTTGGTGGCTATGACGGTTCGGTTTATCTGATGGGCTGGACGGGGGGCTATGTGTTGCTGGCCCTGCTGCTGGCACCCTATCTGCGAAAATTCGGTAAGTTCACCGTACCCGATTTTATCGGCGACCGTTACTATTCCAAAGTGGCCCGCATTGTGGCCATCCTGGCGGCGCTGATGGTCTCCTTTACCTATGTGTCGGGACAAATGCGCGGTGTGGGTATCGTCTTCTCCCGCTATCTGGAGGTGGAGATCGATATGGGCGTCTATATCGGCATGGCCATTGTTTTGTTTTATGCCGTGCTGGGAGGGATGAAGGGGATCACCTATACGCAGGTGGCTCAGTATTGTATTTTGATTTTTGCTTTTATGGTTCCGGCCATTTTTATTTCCATACAAATGACCGGCAACCCCGTGCCGCAACTGGGTTTTGGCAGTATGGGGCATGACGGTGTTTATCTTCTGGACAAGCTGGACGGCCTGCAAAGGGAGCTGGGCTTTCATGAATATACCAGCGGCAACAAGTCTCTGACCGATGTGTTTGCCATAACCGTGGCCCTGATGGTGGGCACGGCCGGGTTGCCCCATGTGATCGTTCGTTTTTTTACCGTGCCCCGGGTGTCCGACGCCCGCAAGTCGGCCGGCTGGGCTCTGTTGTTTATCGCCATCCTGTATACCACGGTACCGGCGGTGGCCGTTTTTGCCCGTACCAACCTGATAGAAACCGTTAGCGAGAAAAAATATGACAGTCTGCCGCAATGGTTTCATAACTGGGAAAAGACCGGGCTACTTAAGTTTGATGATAAAAATGGCGACGGGGTGGTACATTATGTGGCCGATAAGGCGCGGAATGAGTTGAAAATCGACCGGGACATCATGGTGCTGGCCAATCCGGAAATTGCCGGACTGCCCAACTGGGTGGTGGCCCTGGTGGGGGCCGGTGGTCTGGCGGCGGCGCTCTCCACGGCAGCCGGGCTGCTCCTGGTCATCGCCTCATCCATTTCACACGATCTGCTAAAAAAGATCGTCTGGCCGGATATATCGGAAAAGGGGGAACTGGTCGCGGCCCGTCTGAGTTCCGTGGCGGCGGTGATGGTGGCCGGCTACTTCGGCTTAAACCCGCCCGGCTTTGTGGCGGCGGTGGTGGCACTGGCTTTTGGCCTGGCGGCCGCATCTTTTTTTCCGGCTATCGTGCTGGGCATCTTTTATAAACGTATGAACAAAGAGGGCGCCGTGGCCGGTATGGTGGCCGGTTTGGGCCTGATGTCCTATTACATTCTCAAGTTTAAATTCGGTTTTTTTGACGGCGGTCTTTCCGCCGTGGAGGCGCTGAAGCCGGAGTGGTGGTTCGGCATCTCTCCCGAAGGCTTTGGAGCGGTGGCCATGGCTCTTAACTTTGCCGTTTCTCTGCTCATCGTCCGTTTTACCCCGCCTCCTCCGCCGGAGGTGCAGGAGATGGTGGAGGACATCCGCATCCCCAACGGCGAATGTCAGGCCGTCGGACATTGAGCGATATATAAACAGAAAACCCCGCGCGGCGTACCGGCGGGGTTTTTTTAGTGTGGGCGCTACTGGATTCGAACCAGTGACCCCCTGCTTGTAAGGCAGGTGCTCTAGACCAGCTGAGCTAAGCGCCCATATGTGAAAGGCAGGTAATTTACAGAGCCTTTTTTAAAAATTCAACCTAATTTTCTTTCTTCTTGCCATACATGATGGCCATGGGAATAATGATCAGATAGGAAATGACCAGAATAACCGGGGCCAGCGTACGTGATAAAAATCCGTCCACCGGCGGCTGGGCCATCAGGATAAAGGCCACCACAATGCCGATGATACCCGCCGAAAGCAGATAAAGGTTCTTTTTGTCAAACGTAAAATCCTGAACTCTCTTCTTTTTGGAAGATGCCGTTGCCTGGGTCGATTTTTTTAATTTAGCCATTATTTTCCTTTCCTGATGAGCGGCAAATTTAGACTCTTTTTTTTTACAAATCAAATGAACACACTTTATTATATTTTTGTTCATTAAGTTTAATAAAAAAAATCGCGGGAGAGCCATGATACGCTATTTTCTTATTTTAATGATGTTGACCTCAACCCTTATGGCCCGGTGGCAGGTCCGGGAGGGTCGCTACGCCACGGTGGAATTCACCCCGGGGTACGAAACCCTGGCCGACTCCATGCTTAATATCAGCGAACGGGTGTTGCCCCGGCTGTGCGCCCTGCACGGTGTGGATATCAACGATCTGAAGGAAAAGAAAACACGTATTATATTGACCGACGCTCCCGATGTGACCAACGGCTTTGCCGTGGAAAACAATGTGGTCATCTTTGTGCGCTCCTCTTCCTACATGCGCTTTTGGAGCGGGCCCTTTACCTGGTATAACCTGGTACTGGAGCATGAACTGGCCCATCATGTAACCTTCCGGGCCATCTGGCGCAAGTCCAATTATTTCGGCCAAATCGGTACCCTGACCGTTCCCCGCTGGTTTTTTGAGGGCATTGCCCAGTATTTTGCCGAAAGCTGGACCCCCTTTCGCGGCGATATCTATCTTAAGGAAGAGGTGATCAACGGCCGCTTTGACACGGATGATCTTTCCAACCTGCAAAACGGCCGCCTGCTCTATGCCGCGGGTCATGCCTATATCCGCTACCTGGCCTCCACCTATGGCGATTCCTCTTTGATCAAGCTGATGCGTTATGAAAAGGATGGCTTCTTTTATGATTTTGACGATGCCTTTGAACAGGTATACGGTAAAAGTCCCGATGATCTTTTCCCCTGGTTTGTCCGCCATCTTACCCTGCACTACGGCCATCAACTGGCCGCGCAGCCGGACTTTAAGCCGGAGAAGCTGCTGCCCTCCTTCGGCTACCGGGACATAAGCGTTGTTCCGCTGGCAAAGGAAGATTCCCTGTATCTGGTGCGCACGGTGCTCAAGAAAAACCACCTGTATACCACCGGTCTGATCGCCCGCGTTAAAAAGGGAGAGGTGGAGATAATGGAGATTATCAGCGACGACCTGGCCACGGAGATGTTTGTCAGTGCCGATGAGCGCTATGTGGCCTATGGCCGCCACCATCTTGAGGTAAAGGCGGATCAGTCCGGTCTGAGTTATGACTGGTTTGTCTATGACCGGAATACGGGACAAAAAAGAAGGGTTGCCACCCGGATACGGGCCGTGGAAGCCGCTTTTGACCCGGAACAGCGCCTTATCCTGTCCGTGGCGGATGGTCTGAACAGTTATCTGATACGCTATGACCGCACTTCGCGAGACACCCTGTTGACCACGGAGAACAGTCTGGGACAGATACGATCCCTGAAGGACGGCGCCCTGATGTTTGAAAGTCAGTCCGGACTCACCGCCCAAAGAGACCTTTTTCTCTGGCGCGCGGGTATCATCCGGCAGATAACGGATGACTCCCTGGAGCAGCGTAATTTTTTCCCTCTGAATGAGCAGACGGTGCTTCATAACACGATGCTGGACAACCATGCCGCCGTAGTTGTCAGTTCCGATACCATGACAACCCTGATCCATGCCCAGCAGGACGTGTGGCTGCAGGGGTATGACGCCCGTAGCCGCACAATGGTGGTAAAATACGCCCGGGCCGACGGCAGCAGTTCTTTTACCCTTCTCTCCCTGGATTCGCTTATAAAAAAGCCGCTCCTTCCTCAAAAAGCGTACCGTTCCGCCGGTTATGACGGCTGGATAAACAAAAAGGCGCGGGTTGCCGCTCCGGCGGACTCTCTGCCTTTTCAGCGATTCACGGAAAAAAAGAGTTTTCCCCAGGGGACGATGATACATCTGCAAAGTTTGATCTGGCCGCTTTATGATCCCGTACAGGGCGCCGGCCTGTTTTTTAGCACGGCCTGGATGGAGGCCCTGCAACGGCAACTGATCACGGCCAACGTGATTTATATGAAAAATCCCCGCGAGCGTTTTGCCACCTTTTACTACCGTCTGCTGGCCATGAACCTGGAGTGGTCGGCCGCCTGGTATCATGGACCGGTGATCTTTCCCTTTGAGGAGTTTGGCCGGGAAACGGTGGTGCGCGACGCGTTGCAGGCCGGTGTGGCCTACGCCCGCCATCTGGGCGGACAGGCCCGCTGGCCTTACCGCCTGGAACTGATGTGGCAGTATGACGCCTTTGACGGAGAGCTGGTGCCCGATGTGGCCTATCAAAAAATACGGATTGGCGGCCAGTTGATGTACCGCAAACGTTCCGCCTATGCCGGGGTGATCCCCAAACGGCAGGCCGGGGGCAGCCTCTTTGCCGATATCAGTCTGGACGGACGCTATCCCTTCCGGGTGTGGCAGGGGGAGCTGTTTGCCGGCAGCAACCTGATCTCGGAGAAGGTGGGCGTGGAGGCCCGGGGCGCCTGGGTGCGGGTGGATGGCACGGCGCCGTACAGCACCCTGAGCGGCATCGATCGTTTTTACAGTTACGATTTGCCGCGGGATGTGCGTTACACGCGTAGCGTGCGTGGTTTTAGCGGCAATCTTTTGGGGAACAGCCTGCTGTGGAGTTCGGTGGAGGCGCGTATGCTGCTGGCCAGCAGCACCGGTCTTACTGCTCTGTTTTTGCCCATCAACAACCTGGCCGGAGCGGTTTTTGCCGATGGCGCCCGCGTTAAGCGCGGCGGAAGTTCCGATGATGTTTACAGTTGGGGCGGGGAGCTGAGCTTTGGCGAACAGGGGCTGCGCTTTGGCGCGGGTTGGGCCCGTTCCTACCTGAACGGCCGTCGATACGATCAGTCCCTTTATCTGCGCCTGCGGCTGGATTTGACGGCCTTTGGCTGGCAGGTGGAGAATCTGCCGTCCCTATAGTTCCTGTGCCCGCAGCCGTTGCAGCTCTTTTTTGCGCTTACGCACGCGGGCCAGGTCGTCGAGATAGTCTTCGTCACCGCTGAGCTCGAAGCATTGTTTGTATTTCTGCCCGGCCTGATCGAGAAAGCCGAAGACCTCGGCGTAGACCCCCAGATTATAGAGGGCGGCCAGTTTGTCCTCCTCGCTGGGCGGGTTTTGCAGGGTGTTTTCCCAGATGCGGCGCGCGTCTTCCCACAGATCCCTTTTAACGAGCTTTACGGCTTTTTCCATGGCCTCGGATTTCCCCTCGGCGATTTTTCGCTTTTCGGTAACCGTGTGCGGGGCAATCTGCGTGACGCATTTTTGGTTCAGGGCGTCTACCAGCTTATCCACAATGCCGTGCCAGTCGGGCAATCCGGCGGAGGCGCTGTGCTCATCCTTGCCGGTGGCGGTGTAGTAACCTTTACTATCGATGCCCTTTAGGCCGCCGTTACTATAATTGGCCAGGCGGTTGCTTTTGGAAACCAGCACCTTGCCCGTGCTCAGGTCTATGATACGGTAGGTCAGTTCGGCCTGCACAAAGCGCGATATACGGTAACGCTTTTTGGTGATTTTGATCTTTTCACCCTTCTTATTCTTTTTCGTTTCGGTGTACTCTTCCCAAGCGCCGATATCCTTCACGCTGTAGGAGCCCGAGCCGGTGAGCAGACCGCCGGCGCCGATCATGCGTCCCACCTCCAGGGCCTGCTCCGGCTCCACCAGGCCGCTCAGGCTAAGGGACTGTTCCCTGAGCAGGGTTTCCAGTTTTTTTCTTTCCACAACCGTATAATAGCCGTTATCCACCAGTTTGGCCGTCAGTTTATCGCTGACCGTGGAACCGGGATAGGCCTTGTAGGGGTTCAGCTCGCTCTTTCTTTTTTTCAGCAGGGCGCGCAGCAATTTTTTGGCCGCGGCGGAGCCGGGCTTTTCATCGGCGCTGAAATCCCAGTTTCCCTTAAACTGAAAATCGGATACGGCCAGGGTGCGGATGGCCCCCACGTTAAATTCGGCCGGTTTGCGTACCTTAACCGGGATGGTGGTGGCACAGGAAAAAAGAAGCAACAGGGCCGTTGTTCCTAAAAGTGTTCGTAGCATATTCATGGGGATCCTCATTTAATATTTGCGCCCGATGCGCGGTCTTGATAAGTTCATTCCAATGTAGCCATAATATCGGGACATCTCAAGATGCCTTCTGTAACAAGGAACACACTTATTTTATTTTGCCTGCTGATCGCGGGCCTGAGCGCGCAAAATAATTTTGACGCCAACAGCGACTATTTTGAACGGGGACGCTTTAGCCTCGTCTCCTCCGGGGTTATGACGCCCCTGAAAGGGTATCGCCCCCTTCCTTCCCGCACCATCGCCGTTAATCCGCAAATAATTATTCCCGGAGCGGTTTTGTATATCCCGCAACTGGCCGGAGCAAAGCTAACAGACGGCTCGGTTCATGACGGTTATTTTTTTGCCCATGCGTTGATGAG
>WGCN01000137.1 GCA_015493745.1 Calditrichales bacterium | reverse complement strand
GGGTTAGATCATATTGAATGGGGGTGACAGATACCTTGTTGTGCATCACAATAACGTCGTCCACATCGTCGGCGCTGTCCAGAATCATCCGCTTACCGGCCATCCAGTAATAGGGGCGGTTTTGCGGATCGAAGCGTTTGTCAAAGCATTCTTCATAGCGGCCTTCGCCCTGCCGCGCGGGCAGGACGTCCTCGATCTCTTCCTCCGCCAGCGGGGGCACGTTTACGTTAAGCAGGGTGCGCGGCGGCAGTCCCTTTTCCAGTACCAGCCGCGTCAGGTGGCGGGCCACCTTGGCCGCGTAGCCAAAGTTCTTTTTTTCAAAGCTGACCAGGGAAACGGCAATGGCCGGTATGCCCAGGATGACGCCCTCGGCCGCGGCGGAGACCGTGCCGGAATAGATGACGTTGGTGGCTGTGTTGGAACCCTGGTTGATGCCGCTGACGATGATGTCGGGCGGCTCCTCCATCAGACACTTCACGGCGATTTTTACGCAGTCGGCCGGCGTGCCGCTGACGGCATGGCCGAAGAAAACACTGTCCCGCTCGATTTCCACCACCCGCAGGGGATCGTAAACGGTGATGGCGTGGCCGATGGCGCTGCGTTCGGCCAGCGGCGCCACCACGGTAACCTCTCCCACGGACCTGAGTGCCCCGGCCAATGCTTTGATGCCCGGGGCGTAAATACCGTCGTCATTGACAACCAAAATAGATGGCATGCTTTTTCCTTGTTTTAAATTCTGTTTTGGGAAATAATCACGGGATACAATCCTTTTCGGTCTGTTAAGGCGGAGGGCTTAGTGAAAAATAATATTACGGGCGGTTATCGTGCCGGAACTGCCGTTTACCCGTTTTCGTCAGGGAACTACGCCGCCTCCGTTGGCACGGCCTTGCAGTGTCTGGATCTCTTCCGTACTATAGTGAATCTCTCCGCTGCTTTTATCCACGCGGTAAGAGGCCCTGCGCACGGTAATCCGGTCATTCAGGCCCCAATCGCCATATGAGATGATCAATTCCGTCAAGGTATGCAGAAAGAAGCTCTCCTCTTCCCGGCACCCGGAGGAAAGCACTTTGTAACTGCCGTTGTTATATTCATTTACAAAAACCAGATATTCGATAAGCTCCCTGACGCCGTCCACCGTCATCGGGCGTACATTATAGCGGCCGACCACCGCTCCCTTATTAAAGGAATCGTACATGGAGCGATCCAGATAGCCGCGCTTATGCACGCGGGAAAGAATGACGTCACCGGGGTGCTGTTCCCATACGCGGCGGAATTCAAAAAACTTTTCCGTCTCCCGTTCAGCGGTCAGAGTGCGGTAGTAGGCGCTGTTGAGCGCGGATTGTTCCGACCAGTAACGGGCCGTATCCATGCTGTTGGTGGAAAGCTCAATCCAGACCGCTTCCCGTTCATTCAGGGCTTTTATGCTGACGGTGTTTTCATAATAAAAACTGCCGCTGTCGGTCTCTTCCGTATAAAAGCCCTCGGGGAATTTATAATCCGAGTAGACCAGTTTCAGGATGTCATCATCGGAGAACTCGAAGGGATGTGTCACGGTGCAACTCATTAAGACCGGCACAAGCAGGGCGAAGGTAAGCAGGGTGTTTCTCATCGCGCCTTTCTCCGTAAAAGGTTATTTAACCGGATTTTTATGTTTGAAAAATTTCAGGGCGTCGCTGATGCGTTGTTTCAGTTCATGGCGGTGTACGATCATATCCAAAAAGCCGTGGTCGCGAACAAACTCGCTGCGCTGAAAGCCCTTGGGCAGATCCTGGCCGATGGTTTGTTTTATCACCCGCGGCCCGGCAAAACCGATCAGGGCCCCCGGCTCGGCGATGTTGATATCACCCAGCATGGCGTAGCTGGCCGTGGTACCGCCGGTGGTGGGGTTGGTCAGCAGGGAGATGTAGGGTATGTTGATGCTGGCCAAACGGGCCAGTTTGGCGCTGGTTTTGGCCAACTGCATCAGGCTGAGCACCCCTTCGTGCATGCGCGCCCCGCCGGAAGCGGAGAGGATGATCAGCGGTTGTTTCTTTTTATAGGCCATGTCGATGGCGCGGCCTATTTTTTCACCCACCACGGAGCCCATGCTTCCGCCCATAAAGCGGAAATCCATAAGGGCGACCACCACGCTTTGTTTGTTGATTTTTCCCGTGCCGGTAATGACCGCTTCCTTCAGGCCGGTCTTCTTTACCGTGGCCAGGTATTTATCCTTGTAGCTTTTTACATCCACGAATTCCAGCGGGTCGGCCGAGGCCATGCCGGCGTTAAACTCCTTAAAAGTACCCTCATCCAAAAGCAGATCGATATAGACGTCGCTGCCGATACGGAAATGGTGATCACAATCGGCGCAGACATAATATTTTTTTTCCAGCTCTTTTTTATAGATGATGGCGCCGCAGCCGTCGCATTTTACCCACAGGCCGTCGGGCACATCTTTTTTAGGGGCGGCGGCATTAATTTTTTTCTTACGTTTAAACCAATCCATTTTGACCTCACTTTAACTCTTTTTTCAAAACCAGGGCATCCTCGCCGTCCATGTAGTATTTTTTACGCAGATCGATCTGCCGGAAACCGCATTTACGGTACAGATTTACGGCAGCGGTATTGGAGGCGCGCACCTCGAGAAACATCTCTTTGTTGTGTCGAAAGCGTTCAAATATATAATGTAAAAATTTCAAGCCCAAACCTTTTCTGCGAAAACGGGGGTGAACGGCAAAATTGTTAAGATGTGCTTCGTCTTCAAACAGCCATAAAAAAGCAAAGGCACACAGCCGGCCATCCGTTTCCATTACCAGCGGGCAGCGGAAAAAATCGGGGGCCAGCTCGGCGGCGATCATCTCCCGCGTCCAGGCGTCATGAAAGGCGGCCTGTTCTATTTCCATCACGCCGTCCAGGTCTGCGGCCTCCATGCGGCGGAAGGTAACGCTCATAAACTGCCGGCAAAAGGATGAATGTACATGGGGTCCAGCGCCTTATCTTCATCCGGGCCGAACAGTTCCAGTTTTCTCTGGCCAAGGCGGGCGGTCAGCGAGGCGTTGTAGCGCGTGGACTCCAACAACAAAAGGCCCGCATCGCGCCACTCTTTTTTTAAGGCCGCATCCAGATTCAGGTAGGGGGAGAGCGCCAATACCGCGTCGCCGGGTACGTGCCCGCTGATCTTTTCCAGGAGTGAGGTGCGGTGTTCCCGGAGCAGGGGGAAGTCGTCGCGCCATTCGATTTCCGCCAGATAGACTTCACCTTTTCGGCTGTGGATAAGGGTAAACAGCGGTCGCTTTGTTACCGGGGCCTGCACGGCCAGCACCTGGTGGTTGGAAAGGGCCACCATGGGCAGGTTTTTACCGTAGGCGTAACCACGGCCGTAGCTGAGTCCGATGCGCAAACCGGTAAAGGAACCGGGCCCGTTGTTCACGGCCACGGCACGCACCTTTAGCCCGGCATGGGCCGGCTGGCCGTCGACAAAGCTCAGCCCTTCGCCCACCCAGCGCCCCACCAGACTGGTGTGTTGCATGGGCAACTCGTTGTTGAACTCCATCAGCGTGCGGCCCTGGTGGTAAAAAGCCACGCTGCATAAGCGGTCGCTGGTTTCAATGGCCAAAATCATGACGGCTCCTTACGGCTCAGGGTATAAACACGGTTCCCGTTGTTGCGGCGTTCAATGTGTAAAAGATAGCAGGTCGCCAGCCAGGGCATCAAACGTTCGGGCCATTCGATAAAGGCCACAATCTGTTCGTTGATAAACTCTTCCCAGCCCAGTTCGTCCAGTTCAGCATCGCTTTCCAGTCGATAAAGATCCATGTGGATGACGGGATAACGGCCCTGATAATGCTGAATCAGGGTAAAGGTGGGGCTGGTAACCGCTTCGGCCACCTGCCAATGGCGGCAAATCTGCTGTACCATAAAGGTTTTTCCGCTGCCCAAATCCCCCTGCAGCAGGATGACGTCGCCGGGTTTAAAGCGTTCTGCCAGGACGGCGGCCAGCTCCACGGCCTGATCCGCATTTTCCGTTTTATAGGTGTCGATTGTTTTCATGCCGCTAATTTAGCAAAAAAGAGATATACGGACTATGAAAAAAGAACCGGCAATACCCGCGGAGCACCCGGCCGGGCAAAGTGAGGGAAATATCGTTTTGATCTCTTTGACAAAACCGATATCTTTGACTGTCTGATGTTCACAGGCCGTCATCATTCAAGGAGTCTCCCATGAAAAGTACGGATGGAATGGTTATCTACAGTCCCCTTGAGGAAAGGATCAATGTGCTTTCCCATGCCTTCGGTCTGGCCTTAAGCGTTGTGGCCCTGATATTCCTGGTGATCAAGGCCTCACTGTACGGAACGGCCTGGCACATCGTCAGCGCGGCCATTTACGGCGCCAGTATGATCGTGCTGTATAGCGCCTCCACCTTTTATCACAAAGCGCAAAGGCCGGTGATCCGTAAGCGGCTGCGTATTTTTGACCACGCCTCCATCTATGTGCTGATTGCCGGAACCTATACGCCGTTTACGCTGGTCACCCTGCATGGGACTACCGGTTGGATAATTTTCGGTCTCTCCTGGGGCATGGCCCTGACCGGTATCATTTTAAAAATCTTCTTCACCGGCCGCTACAACCTCCTCTCCACGCTGATGTATGTTTTTATGGGCTGGCTGATCGTGTTTGTTATTTCACCGCTGATGGATCGTCTGGCCGCGGACGGACTGAGCTGGCTTTTTGCCGGCGGCGCGGCCTATACCCTGGGCGCCGTTATCTACAGCATCAAAAAAATAAAGCTCAATCACGCCATCTTTCATCTGTTTGTTTTGCTGGGAAGCTTTTGCCACTTTATGGCCGTTTACTTTTATGTGCTGCCCCCCGCGGCATAACGAAACAAGGGGGAAAACAACGCCTTGAAAAAGGCCCTGTTAAAACATACATTTACCCAAGCTTTAAAAAGTCTGGCGAGCCCGCCGTTTTCCCCTATAAGCAAAAGGAGGTCCCATGCGAACCACGGCCTTTTTACTGTTTATCGCTCTTTCCTCTTTATCCGGGCAAACAGGATGGTACAAAGTTTCCCCCGGCAGCGGCGGGAAAATTGCCTCTTTTGCCGAGGATAGCGATCAAAACCTTTATCTTCTTTCAGCGGACCGTATCTATAAATCGGACAGTACGGGCATGAACTGGGCTGAATTCCGGCAACTCCCGGACACCATCTTTGTTTATTTTACCATCAACGGGAATAATACCTTTTTTGCCAGTACCTGGGGGGTGACTTATCGCTCTACAGACTTTGGCGGCCAATGGGATTCTGTTTTTCGGTATGCCCGGGAGATCGTCTCCAAGGGGGATACCTGTTATTCGACGGACGGTTTATCCTATATCTATCACTCCTATGATGACGGACAAAGCTGGGACACGCCGGATGTTACCACCGGCAGCAGTGAAACCGAGATCGTCGATATGGCTTTGGGCCCGGCGGGAGAAATCTATGTATCGGATATCTTTATTTCTTCTGAGCTTGGAGTGGACCTGTCCCTGTCCACCGACGGCGGGAGGAGTTTCCGGTATTTGCGTAACATCGGAAACCTTAAGCATCATAATATTATCGTCAATTCCAGGGGCGAGCTCTTTGTGGATACCCTGGTGTCCCGCGACCGGGGCCAAAGCTGGGAGGCTTACACCCGGAAGACTATTTCGGGAAAGTTTGACGTCAACCATCAGGATATCCTGTATAAATCACAATATAGCGGCAGTGTCTATGAATTTTCGGAAACAGACTCTACCTGGAAAAAGATACTCGCTTTGCCGGAAGGGGAACGCATTACGGCCACCTTTATTGACAGCCGGGACTATTATTATATCGGCACCGACAGCGGTTATGTTTATCGCACGGCCATTGCCACGGGTCTGGACAAGAACGAACCATTCCTTCCGCAACAGACAAGGCTGTATGCCAACTACCCCAATCCCTTTAACCCGGAAACACTCATTCCTTACCGTATAATGAAACGGGAAAAAGTGGAGCTGTCTGTTTATGATCTTACCGGCCGCAAGATAGCAACCCTGCTTAATAAAGTTGAGGATGCCGGAGAGCATACGGTGCGTTTTGACGCCGCCGGTCTGGCCAGCGGCGTTTACATCTACACGCTTAAAAGCGGCTCTTTTGTGGAAAGCCGGAAAATGATACTGTTGCGCTAAGTTATTTGCCGGCCCCGCTGTTGTGATAATCGCGCAGCAGGGTTTCCAGAAAGGCGCGGTTGTCCGGGGAGGGGAAGTCGATATTCAGTTTTTTGGCATAAACCCGGGCCGTGCGGCTGAGTAAATCCGCGTAAGCCTCTTCCGATTCCGGCTTGCTGTTCAATACCTGATTCAACAGGGAGGCCTCATGAGGGGTCATGCGCCGGGCCTGGGGCCAGGTGAGCGGCATATTCTCTTCCCCGGAATAGGACAGGGAATCGTCAATGTTACTTTTTTTACCGATCCGCACCACCGTGGTGCCGGCGGCGATATCCCCGAGACGCTGGCCCTTGTTATTGATAAACAGGGTAATAAGCCCCACGCTGCCAAAGGTCAAGGTGACATCCACAAACCGCAACAGCCAGCGGATGATGAACTGTCCGGTGCCGGCCTCGCTGCCGTCCGTGCTCATAACCCGTATGCCGCGAATTTTCTTTCCGGGGGTCTGGCCGTTCATCAGACTTTCAAGTATCACCTCATAAAGAAACAGGGGCAGGGTTAACAGCGACATAAGACCAAAACTTTCGATACCCATCCCGAAGCCGCTTTGCAGAAAGGCCCCGACAATAAAAAGGGTGATGAGATAAGCGGCCTGTATAAGCCAGTCCAATAGCAGGGCCAGTATGCGGTCGGCGATACCGGCCAGTTTATAGCTGATGTTCACATTTTGCGTAGTGGCAATATCAATGTTTTCCATAGCTTACCCATTCGTTTCGGTACATAAAATTATAGTTTTTCTGTTCACCCGGCTATGTCGTGGTTCACCCGGCCAAGTCGTGGTTCACCCGGCTACGTCGCGGAATTAAATTAAATGACGGGCCTTTATGGCCAGGTACATGTTCAGCACATCCGGGGTCAGCTCTCCGGGGTTGACATACAAGGCCATGATGCCGTGATGCGTTAACAGGTGTATGATGGCCTCTTTTTCAAACAGATACTGTTCGGCCATCACCTGTGTGTGTATGCCGGTCAGATCTTCCGCTTTTTCCCGGCGCAGCTTTTCCACCAAGTCGTTTTTAAAATAGATCACCAGCAGCACATGACGCCGGTTTAACTCTTTCAACACGGGCAGAACGCGTTCCAGGGCGCTTTTGGATTCGAAATTGGTATAGAGCATTAGCAGGCTTCTTTGCGGAATGTGCTTTTGTACGTAAAGATAAAGCCGTTCATAATCCGCCTCGCGCCGGTCGGTTTGCAAGCGGTACAGATGATCGAGGATACGAATCCTCTGATTGCTGTGCGTGGAAGCGGGCAGAAAGCGGGGGCTGTCGGCGCTGAAACTCATCAGTCCGGGCCGGTCTTTCTTTTGCAAAACCACATGCGCGGTAACCAGGGCGCTGTTAATGGAGTGATCCAGCAGACTCAGGCCGTTAAAAGGCATGTGCATTACCCGGCTGTTGTTGAGGATCATATAAATACTCTGGGCCTGTTCATCCATGTACTGATTCACCATCACCTGGTGCCGCCGCGCCGTGGCCCGCCAGTTTACAAAACGAAAATCATCCCCCGGCACATACGTGCGTATCTGGTCAAACTCCATGGTAACACCGACACGCCGCACCCGCTTCAGGTGCTCCCCCTCCCCGCTAAAGGTCAGGGCGTTAATGTCGTAGGCTTTCAGGCGGAGAAACGAGGGGTAAACATGAATTTCACTTTCATTCTTAAAGCGTTCAAAGCGGCCGATAAATCCGAGGGGCGACGTCAGCAGCACATTGATCGACCCAAAGTAAAAAAGGCCCCTTTGGCCGGGAATAAGCGTATAGCGGAGCCGCGCGCTTTTTTTGGGGGGCAGCTTCAGCCGTCCCGTTTCGCCGCGAAACTGGAAGACATCGGGCGCCTCGTCATATACCACCGCCCTGAGCGGCAGGGGCAACAGATTGCCGACCGTGATGGTTACCCCGTTGGGATCGCCATTGGAAAAGCGGCGGGCATGGCTCCGCACCGCCGCGACGATCCGGGGCCGCATGAACAGCAACAGGTAATCGGTCAGGGCCAGAAGGATGATCAGTAACAGCACGGCCCGGGCCGTGCCGTACAGGAGCGGATACACATAGGCCGTTAAAAACAACAGGCTGCTCAACCCCAGGCCGCCATATAAACGGTTTTGGGGCAAAAAGTCGAAAAAGCGTTTCACTACCGGGGAACCTCTACGCTGTCGGCAATTTCCCGAATTGTCTGCTTCAGGGTGATGCCCTCCAGTTCTTTTTCCGGATTGAGGATCATGCGGTGCTCCAGTACCGGGCTAAGCAGGTGCTTTACATCATCGGGAATGACATAGTCACGCCCGTTCATGGCCGCCCGGACCTTGGCGGCGTAAACCAGATAGAGCCCGGCCCGGGGGGAGGCGCCCAGGAATATGGCCGGGTGGCGGCGCGTATCGCGTATGATGTGGGCGATATATTCGGCGATGGGCCGCTGAACCGTTAAATGGCGCAGGGTCTGCTGGATATCCCTAAGTTCATCTGCCGTTAGAACCCGGGGCAGGGTCTGCAGGGTGTCCTTATTGGAAGTTCCGGCGTAGCGCTCCAGTATATCCACCTCCTCTGCTTCCGAGGGGTATTGCGGTTTAATCATGAACAAAAAACGGTCCAGTTGCGCTTCCGGCAGGCGGTAGGTGCCTTCCTGCTCGATGGGGTTTTGGGTGGCCATGACCATAAAAGGCGCCCGCAGGGGATAGGTCTGACCATCGACGGTGATTTGCCGCTCCTCCATGGCCTCAAACAGGGCCGATTGTGTTTTGGCCGGGGCGCGGTTGATTTCATCGATGAGCACCATCTGGCCGAACAAGGGCCCGGCCCGGAACTCGAATTCCGATTTTTTCATATTGAATATCGAAGTGCCGATCACATCCGAGGGCATCAAATCCGGGGTGAACTGGATGCGGTTGTAACCAGCGTCCACTACCCGGGCCAGGGTTTTGGCCATTAGGGTTTTGGCCATGCCCGGCGCGCTTTCGATCAGCACATGTCCGTCGGCAAACAGGGCCGTCAGCAATAAATCCATGGTCTCTTTCTGTCCGACGATAACCCGTCCCAGATTTTGGCGCAGTTCTTCCACGCGTTCGCTAAATGTGTTTAAGTTCATTTTTTCCTGCCTTTTCATGTGTACGGGGAATATAGATTTTTTGAATGATACCGGCCAGGCGTATCAGCTCGGCCGTGCTGTAATCGCGCTTTTTGCCGGCCATGGCCATGGCCATTACCCAGTTGCGGGCCTCATTTTCATCGAGGATGTTCCGGCGGCTCAGTTCCCGGATCAGCTCCTTGTCCAGGGCCCGGCCGTCGATGCCGTAATGCTGGCGCAACCAGGCCAGGGCCAGTTTTTTCTTAAGTTTGATCAGGCTGAGCGGCTGCGTGCGGCGCATGGAAAAACGGCCGAGGGTTTTAAGATAGCTGCCGCTTTCATTTTTCGGGGGAACCAGGACGGGGATGGCCTTTTGCCGCCGCCGGCCGCCAAAAAGAAGAAACAGGACCACCAGCGCCAGTAATATGAACCAGGCCGCCCGCAGCGCCGCTTCGGATAGGATATAACGCATGGGCGTTTGGACAATCTGCTGTTTGGCGTTCTTATGATATTCATCCCAGATCAGCGGGCGCAGGGGCAACAGCCCCAGCGTTTTTTGCACATAGGGCACCGAACCGCGCAATAAAAGGTTATAGTTGGCATAGGCGTAAGGTTGCAGGTGCAGGTAAAACAACCCTTTTCCGTAGGCGGCCTTTATAAAGATGGTCTTATCCGGCGCACCGTAACCGGCGGCACTGACACGGCCGGAATCAAAAGAGCTGACATAAAAGCTTATGGGGGTGGCGGCGCGTAAAAACAGGTTGTCATCCGTGTGAAGGTGTATGGAGTCGGCGCTGCTGAAGGTCATGCCGGTTACAATTTTAAAGCTGTCGCGAAGGGCCGCGCTTAGCTTGCTCAGGCTGATAAAAGCCTGTCCCCCGCGCCGGACCCAGTTAAAAAGGGCCGCGCTTTCCTCATCGTCCATTTTCAGTTCCGTGTCGATGATAAACAGGTTGGCGCCGGAGCCATACCGGCTCAGCGACAGATACAGGTTCTCGTGGTTGATATAAACCGGCTGGCCGGGGAAGAGGGAATCCAGACTAAGGAAGAGGGCGTCAGTACCATAGGGTATCTCATCCTCATAGGAGAAAGAGGGGTTCCAGTTTACCGGCGGCTTCATAAAAAACTGGGCAACCAGTAAAAAAACGATTGTTGCCAGCAGGGGGAGGGTGGCTTTTTGTTTAAACACGCGCCTGCTCCGTTTCACGTTCCAGACGGGTGCAACCGTTTTCAAAGTCCCGGAAGCTCTCTTCATCCATAGGCCGGCCTCCGTACCAGACATCCTCAAAATTTTGTGTTAAACGGATAAAGGCTTCCTTAAACTCCTCCGGGTTTAGCTCGCGTATATAATCATGGTTGGTTTTGGCCGCATGCCAGGAAATCCGTTTATGGGTCATAAGGTGCTTGAGCAGGCGCACATAAAGAAGATGTGTGGCAAAGGGCCATTTCCGGTTGCGGACGGCCTGTTGCAGCAAAACATTCAGCGCTTCGGTGTCAACATCCTCCGGGTTGTCCACAAGCGGCGCCTCCGGCGCCCGAACCTCCCGGTTGCGGCTAAGTGGCGGGTAAAAGCGCCCGCTCAGGGTGAGGTGTACCAGATAGATCAGGAAAAGCATGACGATGAGATATCCCATCCCCTCCCAAAAGTCCCGCGTGGCTTTACGGAAGATATGTTTTGCCAGCCACTCCCAGCCTTCGGCCCAGAGTTCTTTTAAAAACTGATCCACGGGAGACTGGGGATCACTGTAGCTTATCGCCCTTTCCTGGCGCAGGGAATCCAAAACCGCGGTATTGAGATGGCGATGCCCTTCTGCCCGGGGTTCCGTGAAAAATAAACCCAGGCCGAAAAAAATCAAGAACAGGAATTTGTGAATCATCTTACTCCGCGGACGGGTGGTCCAGTTCGGCAATCTGTTCACCGAGTCCGCGGGCTTCTTTCTTTTCCCGCTGACTGTAGAAGTGAACGGTTTCCACCACAAAGAGAAAAGAATATACCAGCATCAGTAGTTGAGCAAAAGCCACATATATCCCGTAAAATGATCCGATATCATCGGGTGTTACCTGAAATCCGGAGGAAAAACCCAAACCGACCCCCAGAGCCATAAAGGGTATTTCAAAGATCATATAGATGATGTAAATAATGATACCGGTAAGAAGTATCAGGCCCAAAGTGAACCACCAGTAATTTTTGGTCAGATATAAGCTGCGCTTCAGGGCTTTGCCAAAGGGCAGATTTTCCTGAACAGCGGCCGGTAAAAAAAGAATCAGAGCAATGGACAAATAGATACCGGGCAATAAAAAAAACATAAAGCCCAGCATAATCAAAATAAACAAAACAATCATATAGCCAAAGTACAGGGGAGCTTTGTTAAGAATCAATTGCCACATACGGGCCACGCTGGTGGGACCGCTACCCTCCATGTAATCCAGTATGTAAAAGTTGACGATCAGACCGATGACGGTGGTTACCAGTATCTGGGTGAGCATCAGCAGAAAATATTGTGAGGAAAATATGGCTTCTAAGCCCGTGGTGCCGCCGGAAGGATCGGCCATGATACTGCCGAAGACATCATTAAAAAAGAAATAGTTGAGCAAGGCGGATAGAATAATCAGCGGCCCTGCCACATAGATCAGGTTTTTGCCCAGGGGAACGAACTCGGAACGGAAAAAGGTAAAGGAGGTGTTAATTGTTTCGCTAATACTGCGTGTTTGATGTAAATTCACCTTTTGAGTTTTAAAGTCTTCACTGGTTTGATTCATAAAACCTCCTCTGATGGCGTTTGTAAAGTTGAATAGGATAATAATAAACATAAAAAAAGATAAATCCTACCGAAAGCAGAATAATAGCGGAACTTAACAGGAGCGGCATGCCGGTATGCCGGGTGACAAAGCCTTCCAGAAAACCGGCGACAATAAAAAAAGGGATCAGGCCGATGGTGATTTTCATGCCGTCGCGTACGCCGCGCTTAAAAGAGTGCAGGCGGGTATAGCTGCCGGGAAACAGAAATCCGGAGCCGACAACCAGCCCCGCGCCCCCGGCAATGATAATGGCGCTGATTTCAATGGTGCCGTGTATCCAGATGGTGCGCATGGCCGGACCCAGCAGGTCATTGGCGTAAAACATCTGATGGAAAACACCGAGCATGATGCCGTTGTTAAAAAGAATGTAGGCGCTGCCCACGGCGAAAAATACGCCAAAGATAAAAGCAAAAAGAGATACGCGTATGTTGTTGATGGTAATACCCAGAAACATATCGGTTTCACTCATTTTCTTATAAACAGCCATGGGATCGTTGTTGGAAATGTTTTCCAGGGTCATGTTGACATAACCGTCGCCTAAAATCAACCGGACGAAGTATGGATCATGTTCGGCGGAAAGCCAGCCGATGGCCGTGGCCAGGGCGGTAATCAAAAAAGCCATTAAGAAATAGACCCGGTACCGGTAAAACAGAAGGGGCAGGTCTTCGCGCCAAAAACGGATCAGGCGTTTAAATGTATTGGGACGGCTGCGATAGAGCTGTTGGTGCGCCCGGCCGACCAGGTTATTCAAATAGCCCGTTACCGTACTGCCGGCGTAATAGGTACGCGCCCAGGAAAGATCGTCGGTAAGCCGGATATATAGCGTACTGAGCTCTTCCACCGTAATCTCCTTGCGGGAGTTTAGCAGCTTCTCGGCCTTTTTCCAATGGTCACGGTTACGCTTTATAAAGGTCGCTTCCGTCATAATTCCGTTTCGGCCTCCAACATGCCATTATTGATTTCGAAACTTATATCCCGCCATTTTTGTAAAAAATCATGTTGGTGTGAACTGATCACAACCAGGCGCGAAGCGGTTAAAAAGTCGTTGCGGATGTGATTTAACAACGCTGCGGTACCCTCCTGATCCACACCGTTAAAAGCCTCGTCGAAAAAAAGAGCCTCCGCACCGGAAATCAGGGCGGCGGTGATAAACAGCTTTTGACGCATGCCGTGGGAATAGGTATAACCCGGATCATCCGCTTTTTCCTTCAGTCCGCTTATTTCCAGCAGATGCTCCAACAGAGCGTCATCCGCGGGACGGCCATACAGGGCGCGGATCATCTGTAAAAACTCCCGGCCGCTGAGATAGGGCAAAATCCCGGCGTTTTCCGGCACATAATAGGTGGCCCGTTTTATCTCAAAGAGATTTTGCTCAACAGGTTTTTCTTTAAAAAGTACCCGGCCTTCATAGCGGCGGACAATACCGGCACATACCTTGAGGACGGTACTTTTACCGGCACCGTTGGCTCCGTGCAGTCCGATAAGTTTTCCCGGAGGCCAGTGTAATGTCAGGCCGTTCAGGGCCTGAACGTTTTCGTAGTATACCGAAAGGTTTTCAATGGTGATCATCTGTTTATATATTTATAGTTTTTATAGCTAAAAAACAACATTAAAGCCAGGGCGATCAGCGGCCCGACCAAACGGTAGTTTACAATCATGATACCCAGCAGCAGCATGGTAAAATGAAAGGCGTATCCGGCCATGCGTACATTATCATAGAACATGATTTGAAAATTGACCATGGCGGAAAAGAAAATAAACCACAGGACAATCAGGGTTAAGGCGTATATCGGCAAGAGTTCGCCCTCCAGCCCGCCAACCTGCCAGGCGGCGGTAACCAGGGCCAGGCCCCACAGGGCGTCGCCCCCTTCCACCCACAGACGGGCCAGCCACCAGTCACGCAGCCGCAGGGGAGCGCTTTGTATCAGCCAGGGCGATTCCGGTTCGCGGTATTTTTCATTAAACCCGACCCCCAGGTAGACCCACAGATATAAAACCGCCAAACCGAAAATAATCAGGTTCTTTTCTGCCAGGGTGCTGAAAGACAGAGCGAAAAGAGTTACGGCTGCCCATAAAAACATCGCCCATCGCCAGCGGCGAAAGGGCCGCAGACGCCGTCGCGCCAGCCGTTCCTTAATAATCCAGGCCTGCAGGGGACTGCTCGGAACCGGGGATTTCTTTTTCCCTTCACTGGGCAGATAGCGCCGTGAGTTGTCCGGAGAATGGTGCGTCCGGCCGGGAAAGGATTGCAGGTCTATTTCCGTGGAACGATGGCCGAAAGCATAGAGGGCCGTAAATAACAAAAACAGCGACAGGTAATATATTTCCAGATGCCAAAAATAGGCATAAAAACCACCGGCCATAAGGCCAAGGGTCAACAACCATAATACCCACCAGGGCTTGGGCGACCAGCGCAGGTAAAGATATAAGGCTGAGCGCCAGACCAGGGCCGCGCCGGCCGGCATCAGCAGACCCAACGACAGGGTGCCACCCGGGCTATGGCCCCATAAGGCGGCCCACAAGGGTGTAAAGATAAAAATAAGGGCCAGTTGATATTTTAAGCTGACATAAAAGAGAATCTGCCGGGCCTGACGGGGGGAAGCCGGCGTGGGGGCGGCCAGGGCAACCAGCCGTTGACGTCCCGTCAAAAAGTGAAAAACGGGGAATTGTATCAGCAGCCAGAGGGCGAGAAAGCTCCACAGCAAAAAAAAGATCAGCCGGTTAAGGGACATGCCCGTCTCCAGCCAGTGGCCGAAAACGGCATGGGCGCGGGTGGCCGGTACGGTAAACAGCACCAGGGCCAAAAAAAGCGCCTCCAGCCTGTGCCGCATGCGCAGGGTGTGCCAAAGGCGCAGGGGTTGCCGGTATAATATTCTTGTCATCACAAAGTATCCGAATAAGTCTGGGTGTTGATGCTGGCAATCTACGTCATGAAAAGATTGGGTTCAAAGGTGAGATGTATCATTTGTATTAAAAGGCCCGTTGCAATATCTTTCAGGCTTTCATGCCCTGAATCCGCCTAAGCGAAGGCGGGGGCTGTTCGTCAGAAACGGTTTCCGGGAACCTGGAGGGAGAAACGATGAAGATCATCAAAAAAATAAATGATGCCGTGGCCACGCTGGAAGGTGCTCTGCTCCTGACCATTATTTTACTGATGGTTTTCGGTGCTTTTCTGCAAGTGATTTTGCGCTATTTTGACCTGGGAATTTTATGGGGGGATATCTTTTTACGGCATCTGGTTTTGTGGGTCGGTTTTATCGGCGCCTCTCTGGCCACCCGTGACGGCAAGCATATCAATGTGGATGTTTTTGCCCGTTATCTGAAAAAGCCGCTGAAGAACTATGTGATGGCCTTTATCGATCTTTTTTCGGCAACGGTCAGTTGGTATTTGCTTCAGGCCGCCATCACCTTTGTGCTGGAAGAGAAGGAGTACAACTCCATTGTTTTTAACGATGTACCTTCCTGGTATTTTCAGATCATCATCCCCATCGGCTTCGGCCTGATCTTTATACGGTTTATTATTTCCGCCCTGACGCGCGTTGTGGAGGCACGCCGGGCAGAAGGGACGGCGGCCTGATGGAAGTTTTATTGATTGCCCTGGCCCTGACCCTGCTGGCTCTGTTCGGCACACCCCTGTTTGTTATCATTTCCGCCATCGCCCTGATGGCCTTTTTCAGCGCCGATATCGATACCTCGGCGGTTATCATAGAGCTTTACCGGCTGGCCTCGCAGCCCGTGCTTTTGGCCATCCCTTTGTTTACCTTTGCCGGATATATGCTGGCCGAAAGCAAAACACCGCAGCGTCTGGTCAACTTTTCGCGGGCGCTGCTGGGCTGGATGCCGGGCAGTCTGGCTATCGTTACCCTGCTTTCCTGCGCGGTGTTTACCGCTTTTACCGGAGCTTCGGGGGTTACCATTGTTGCCCTGGGCGGCCTGTTGCTGCCGGCCCTGCTGGACGATAACTATTCGGAAAAATTCAGCCTGGGCATGCTGACCGCTTCGGGGAACCTGGGTCTGCTCTTTCCTCCCAGCCTGCCTATAATTTTATACGGACTGGTTTCTTCTACCAGTATCGATCAACTGTTTACCGCCGGTATCCTGCCCGGAGTCCTGATGGTTGTCATGCTGTCGGTCTACAGTGTCTGGTCGGCCCGCAAACAGGGTGTGGGCATGAAGAGCCAGGCCTTTGATAAAAAACGCCTGTGGCAAAGCACCCGCGAGGCTATCTGGGAAATTCCCCTGCCCTTTATCATTCTCGGCGGTATTTACGGCGGTATTTTCACGGCCACGGAAGCGGCGGCCGTCACCGCGTTTTATGTGCTGATCATCGAAGTTTTTATCTACCGGGACATCTCGCTAAAAAAAGACCTGTTGCGCGTGGCCCGGGAGAGCATGATTATGGTGGGCGGCATCCTGGTGATATTGGCGGCGGCTCTCGGTCTGGCCAATTATCTGATCGACGCCGAAATTCCCACGGCTATTTTAGACGCCATGAGCGGCTATGTGGATTCCCCCTTTGAATTCCTGATTGTCCTCAATATTTTTCTGCTGGTGGTTGGGGCCATGATGGATATCTTTTCGGCCATTATGGTGGTGGCCCCGCTGGTCATACCTATCGCCGCCCAGTTTAATGTCGATCCGGTGCATCTGGGTATTATTTTTCTGGCCAATCTGGGCATCGGATACTCCACCCCGCCCGTGGGCATGAATCTGTTTATCGCCTCCATGCGTTTTGAACAACCGGTGATGAAGCTTTACAAGGCCACCATTCCTTTCTTAATCATTCTGTTGATCAGCCTGGTGATTATCACCTACTGGCCCGATCTGAGTTTGTGGCTGGTACGGGTGATGGGGGTCTGATTTTGTAAAAAAAACGTCTGCCGACAGCAACTCTGCCGTTTACAAGGCCGAGGGCGCGTTTATGGTTCCCGGCTCCGTCCGGCTTTATAAACCGGCCGGAATAACGGCACATGGGCCCGGATCGTGTTAATCATCACGGAAATAATACCGGATTCGACTAAATTCATTGCTAAACACTACGAACACCCCATAAAAACGGAGAAAATCATGCGCTTTTATCTGGTGTCCCTTTTGGGGCTTTTTATACTCCTTGGCTGCGGTTCCGGACAACCGGATACAAAACCGGCGGCTTCGGCACAATCCCGGTCGGTAACGATGGAAAAAAAACAAACCCTTAAGGTGAAGGTGGAATCCTTAAAAATGTTGCCGGAAAACCGCTTTAGTCTGATGGTGCGACTGCTGGACGACAGTAGCCGGGTGGTGGAATGCTTTCCCAACTTTGTACGCCGCGAAGGGGCGGGGCTGGATATGGAAGCGCCGGTCAATAAAAAAATGCTCGGCCTTAAAGAGATGGCTCCCGGTACGGTGCTGGAAGTGGACATCTACTGGCAGAAATTTAAAAACCCTGCGAGAGCGCTGATCATGGATTTTCGTCCGGTAAATTAAAATATGAGCTTACTGAGAAACCCGGTATTCTTTACCCGCCGTGTGCCCGGATTCTTGTAATGTCCCGTTGTAAAATTGTCATTCCGGGAAAAACGAAAACTTTTAACACCAGCGCCGGCCCGTGTTTCTCTTTTTTCATAAACCGGAATCATGGAAAAGACCCGTTTTTCGGAGGTTGTTTATGCGATCGTTATTTGAATTTACATATATTTTGACAGGAGTACCCCATGCGTAATTTATTCACAGTGTTGCTGGCCCTGGTAACGGTTTCCCTGGCGGTTAACCCGCCCGACAAGGGACCCTTTCCCGCTAATTTCTGGAAGCTGATGGAAAAAAATATTTTACAGGATAAGTATGGTGATCCGGCCTGGGCCCAACGCATGGCTGCCCGCAAGGAGGCCCGCCAATCCTTTAAAAAAGGGTTGAACAGTGATGTGTTTAAACTGCCGGTGATCCTTTCCGACTTTAGCGACCTGGCCGGGCAATTTTCGGCAAACACCTTTCAGGATCACCTGTTTGACAACAACCCCACCGGTACCATGACCGAGTATTATGATGAAATCTCCTACGGACAGTTTGACTTAAGCGGAACGGTTTACGGCTGGGTACACACGGGGCAGAATTTAAGCTATTACGCCGGAGACAACAACGGCAACAGCGGCACCTTTCCCCAAAATGTAAAAGGCTTTGTTTATGAGTCGGTACAGGCGGCGGATGATTCCATCGATTACGCGCTGTATGATAACGACGGCCCCGACGGCATCCCCAATTCCGGGGACGATGACGGCTATGTGGACGCCGTGGCCGTGGTCTATGCCGGCGCGGGCGCCGAGGTATGGCCGGGTAACGACAGTTTTTGGCCGCACATGAGCAGCCTGGGGGACAACGCGTACACCACCAATGACGTGGGCGCGGACGGAAACAACATAAAGGTGAGCACCTACTTTATCTGCCCCGAGGAATCGGGCGGGGGTACCGGTAACGGCACTATCCGCGAAATCGGCGTTTATACCCATGAGTTCGGCCATGTGCTGGGTCTGCCCGATTTATACGACCGCACCGGCTCCGGCGACGGACCGGATTATGAGGCTTCCGAAGGAATTGGCGAATGGGGGCTGATGGCCGCCGGGAGCTGGGGCGGTGACGGCAGCCATTCGGAAAAACCGGCACACATGATCGGCTGGAGCAAGTATCAGTTGGGCTGGGTTACGCCCACGGTGATCACCTCCCCCCAGAGCAATGTGCAGATTCTACGGGCCGAAACCAATAAATCCCTTTACCTGATGTGGGAAGACGGCTATGAGTTTGACCGCTACTGGCTGATTGAAAACCGGCAGAAGACAGGGTTTGATCAATATCTGAACGGCAGCGGACTGCTTATTTTTCACATCGATGAAAGCAGACGCTGGGGCAAGGCCCGTTGGAGCAGCGGGCCGGTAAACAACGACGAAACCCATAAAATGGTGGATCTGGAAGAAGCGGACGGCAACGCCGACCTCGACAACAGCGTCAATCGCGGTGACGACGGCGACCCCTACCCGGGAAGCAGCAACAACACGGTTTTTGACAACAACAGCACGCCCAACAGCAAGGACTACGACGGTAAGGCCACCAATATGGCCGTAAGCAATATCAGCGCTTCCGGCGCTATTATGACCGCCGACCTTACGCCGCGTCAGCTTTACGGTTACGCCATCAGCTATGATGAATCGGGCATAAGCGGCTGGGGTTGGGGATTATCCTCGGCGGGCGATTTTTGGGGAGGCGTTAAATTTACCGCACCGGAGGCCGGCAAACTGACCATTGTGGATATCGGATTCAGGGAGAATAACGTTCCCTATGAAGTGTTGGTTTATGATAGTTTTGACGGTACCTCCCCCGGTACCCTGATTACCTCCGTGACCGATTCGGCGGCGCAAAACGGCTGGTATCATGTCGCCCTGCCGCAAACCATGAACGTCAGCGCCGGGCAGGACTTTTTCGTGGCCGTAAAGATCATCAATAAGGCTTATGGCATCTCCTTTGACTACAGCACCCCCACGGGCCGTTCCTATTCGTCCTCGGACGGTGTCAACTATGATAACGATATTTCGGCCTATGGCGACATCAACATCCGCGCCCGCATCCAGACCGGCACGCCAACGGCACTGGAAGAACTGCTGCTGACTCCGGAACAGTTTCGCCTGGCCCAGAACTACCCCAATCCTTTTAACCCGGCCACGGTGATCGAGTACAATTTGCCGCAAAAAAGTATGGTTAAGCTGGAGATTTTCAATACGCTGGGCAAAAGAGTGGCCGTTTTGCAAAACGGCGTGCAGCCCGCCGGCGTGCACAGCATCAACTTTGACGCCTCCGGTCTGGCCAGCGGCGTATATTACTACCGGATAGAAACGGATTTCGGGCGCCAGGGCAAGCAGATGTTGTTGCTTAAATAGGGAGCCCTCCCTTTCGTAGGGTATCTGTTTCAGTCCTTGAACTTTCATTTCTATCCCCCCACCGCAAAACGTGGGGGGATATTTTTTTTGACGCAAACACTGATGACTTTCGTCTATAATGCCGAAAGATCGTTTTGATGCCCCGGCTTTCCCGGTGAAGGGGAGTCCCCATCCGCTATTGTTTATTCAGAAAAATCTTTTTCATCTTTTCAATGATTTCGGGGTTGGGTAAGTCCTTTTTGCCCGTTACCAGAAAGGTAAAATTGCTGGCCATGATCTCCTCGGGATGAATGACGTAGTTGGTGTTGGTACCGACCATCTTCCAAAAGGCCGGGGTTTTATACGCGTTTATCATCAGTGGCCGGCCTTTTTCCATGATAGGTATAATTTGGCCGTTTTTCTCTTCCACGCGCAGCAACACAAAACTCAGGCTTTGAAAAATCCCTCCCGGTTTGCTAACGTCATAGACGGGCCGGGTGGCATAGATGAAGGGGGCAACCCGTACCGCTCCTTCTTCGGTGGGCAGGGTGGCGTAGCAGTTCATCTCCGGCGCGTCGGGATTGGTGATGTGGCGTTCGAACCAGTCCTGGGGCAGGGTAAGCTCCGGTCCGATTTCAAAACCGATTATCTCGTAAAAACGGCTCCGCATATCGCGGTTATGCCGGGAATAGACATGAAATATCTCATGGATAAAGGTGTTTTCCAGGGCCGCTTTGGGTGCCCCGGCCAGCATGAGGTCGGTATAGACTATGGTGTTCATACGGGTATAGGCCACACTAACGCCGCCCACCTCGTCGCCGCTGGTGTGGATGAGGATGATTTTTCCGGGCAGGTTGAGTTGCAGGGCCTGCAGTTGCGCATGGTGATTGCGGGCGAATTGTTCAAACATGGTTTTCAGGCTGTCCGGCCAGTTACGGACGTTCCGGGCCAAATGCTGCTTGTATTCCGCCACGCTTACCTCCCGGTCCGTGCGCAGGGAGGCGCTGCGGTCATAGGCGGAGATACGTTGCATATAGTCATCATCCGTAATAACCAAAGCGGCGGCGGCGGCCGAGTCGGCAAAAACCAGCTCCGTGCCGTCGATCAGTTCAATGGCCCTCAGGGGGGTGAAAATTGCGATGAAAACGAAAAAAGCTTTAATAAAACGCATGGGGTTCTTCCTCGGTTTAATGGTTAGCGGCAGGCTGCCAGAGATAGCGTTCCAGATCAATACGGCCGTTCGCGGCAAAGGTTACCCCTTCGTTTTTCAACAAAGCGGCCTGCGCCTCTCCACCGGCATGAGGCGGCAGGCTTATGGTTCCGCGGCCATTTATGACCCGCCACCAGGGGATTTCCTCCTCGCGGGGGCCGGCGTGCAGGGCATAACCCACCATGCGTGCCGTTACTCCGGGCAGCATGGCGGCAATGGCGCCATATGTGCACACCCGGCCGGGGGGAATGGATTTTACTAAGGAGTAGATGGTCTGGTATCTGCTCATGATACAGTACTTTTTTTTGTCATAGGGGAATCTTGTTTCCGGGAAAAGGGAACCGGGTAATCATGGCCCTAAGATATCGGAGAAAGTGTTCAAACTCAAAAAGTAAAACCAATGTCAGCCCGGAGTATACATTTTGAGCTGCCGGCAATGATGGTTCAATAATATGTTTGCCGGGGGTAAATAAAAAAGAGCCACCGAGCGGATTTGAACCGCTGACCTACTGATTACGAATCAGTTGCTCTACCAGCTGAGCTACGGTGGCTTTGAATAAAGATGCCAAATTTAACGGTTTATTTTTGTTAAAGCAATCCATTGGAAATAAAAAGCTGAGTTTAGTATACTCTATCCTGATGTTGTTGTTTAAGGCAACGTGGAGTAAGCCGCTCTCTATCCCGCCTGTAAAGGCTAATACTTTTTTGCGGGGGTCGTGGTATAAACGGGTCATCACTGTCTAAGTTCAGGGAGGAAAATAAGGTATGAAGAAATACGAACAACCGTTTTATGAAAAATGGTATGAAAAAAAAGTCTACGCCGCGGATGTGATATTCGATCTGTTGTTCGACGTTATACCGCCGGTAAAATCCGCGGTGGATATCGGATGCGGTATAGGGACGTTTCTCTCGGTGCTAAAAAAGAAGGGGGTAACGGAGGTTGCAGGCATCGACGGACCTTGGGTAAGCGAGGAGAAACTCTGCATACCCGCCGGGGACTTCCGGCGGCATAATCTTGAGGAGTTGGAAGCCTTGGAGCGTCGCTTTGACCTGGCCATCTCCCTGGAAGTGGCCGAACATCTTGCGCCGGAGTCCGCGACACGCTTTGTAAAGATGCTGACGGGAGCATCGGATTTTGTGTTATTTTCGGCGGCCATCCCCTTCCAGGGGGGAATGCACCATGTTAACGAGCAGTGGCCGGAATATTGGGCCTTGAAGTTTCAGGAAGAAGGTTTTGTGGCTCTTGACCTGATCCGCCCCGCAATATGGAACGAAACCATGATTCCCAGTTGGTACAAGCAAAATACTCTTTTGTTCGTAAGTCAATCACGGCTGTCCGACCTGTCCCTGAAAGAAGGCCACAGTGTGGAGCGGGACTTTATCCCTCCGGCACTGATACATCCGGACACTTTTTTAGGTAAGATGAAAAAAATAGACTCCCTGAAGGGAACATGGAAGCTGTTTAAACAGGCTTTGTTTAAAAAAAGATCGTAAAGTCAACCAGAGGAAAGCTTTCTCTTTTTTTTATGAGAGGAGGGGAGTATATTCTTTTTTCGGTGCCATAGCTTTTCTTGAGGTATTATGCTTTTTGAAGATGTACTAACAAAAATGGAAACAGAATTTGAGACTCCGGTTCATTATTTTCTGACCGGTGGAAGCGGACGGTTGGACATGAATGCGTTGATCGGCCGAACCCTTTCCATAAAATTCAAGGGATACCGTTGTCTTTCCTGCGGAAGCTCAAAAAAAATATTCCGCCAGGGTTATTGTTATGATTGTTTCTATCAACAACCCGATGTTGGCGACTGGGTGATGCGTCCCGAGCTGTCCACGGCCCACCTGGATATCGAGGACAGGGATCTGGCCTATGAGAAAGAGGTGCAGCTCAAACCGCATATCGTCTATCTGGCCTTGTCCAGCAATGCCAAGGTGGGGGTTACCCGTAAAACCCAGATACCCATGCGCTGGATCGATCAGGGCGCCAGTGCCGCCCTGGAGATTGTGGAAGCCCCTAACCGCTACCTGGCCGGCATCACCGAGGTGGCTCTAAAGCGGCATGTGGCCGATAAGACCAACTGGCGGCGCATGCTCAGGAATGAAATATCGGCCACAGACCTGTATAAATTACGGGAAGAGTTAAAAGCCTACATTCCTGAAGAGGTGCGGGCCTATTTTTTGGAAGGAAAAAAAGAAATCACCCGAATCGAATATCCGGTTATGGCCTATCCGGAAAAAGTCGTTAGTCTGAACCTTTCCAAAACACCTTCGTTTAGTGCCAAACTAAACGGTATAAAAGGGCAATATCTCATATTTGAAAACAATATTGTATTCAATATCCGTAGCAATGAAGGCACGGTTGTCGAACTGAAGGCGGATTAGTCCGGCGGAAAGCATCCTGTTTTAACATGATTTTTCCGTATGGGCTAATTTTTTATATTATCCTCAGTCCGCATGGTACATCTCTGAAAACACGAGGCTTTTTTATGTATAAATTACATTTGCTTCTCATCACGGTGCTGTTGACGGTACTTTCCTGCTCCAGGGAACGTTTTACCATTACCGATGAATTTGATCCCATCGGATTAACGGCCGGGGTAACGGATACCCTTTTGATTGACGATCTGTTTTACGCGCCGGATCACCGCATTGAACTGGGGCAAAGCCCGGAACTGGCCGTGCAATACCTGCCGGAACAGGGAGCGGTTGTCTTAACGGCCGACAGTTCCTTTCAGGGAGCCACCTATTTTAATTTTAAATACCGTAAAAAAAGTTATTACATACCGGTCAATGTAAAGAAAAAGCAGCACCTTCTGTTAAGCTATCCCTCGCGCAAACCGGGATTGAAGGTGCGGGTGATCGGTTCCTTTAACGATTGGAACCGTAACAGTCCGTTTATGGAGTACAATACGGTAAAAAAACGCTATGAACGGCACCTGGCTCTGGATGCGGGGCGTTATGAATACCGCTTTCAGGTAAATGGCCGGGAGGTGCTGGACCCGGGAAATAAAAGGAAAATCCTAAACCCTTTTGGCGAGTACAACTCCGTACTGTCCGTTCCGGCCCTTAAGGCGCGTTACGCCCTCTACTATGACAGCCATTCCAAAAAAAGGGATAATATCATTACCTCTTTCCGCATTCATGAGGAAGGTAAAGTCAAACGGAAGCCGCGCCGGGTTTTTGTTATTTTTAACAAACAGCTGTTGGATACCAGCAATTATATCCTGGGCAGCGACCGGTTGCAGGTATTGCTGAGAAAGAAGCAGTTCCCGGGGCGTTCCACCATGTGGGTCGCTTTGCAGTTCCGGGACGGCGGCAGCGAATTTAAAAAAGTACGTTTTGTGGATGGCGAAGTCGCCGGTCTGAAAAAGCATCCCTTTGACTGGAATGATGCCGTAATCTATTCCCTGTTTGTCGACCGTTTTGCCGATGGCGACCCCTCCAATAATAAAAAGGTGATACATAAGGGCTTGTCCGACAAGGTCAACTTTATGGGCGGTGATTTGCAGGGCCTGCTGCAAAAAATAGAAGCCGGCTATTTCAACGATTTGGGAGTCAATGTTCTCTGGATTTCTCCCTTAAACCAAAATCCCCGTGACGCCTGGCAGGAATATCTTGAACCCCGGCGCTGGTACAGCGGCTATCACGGCTATTGGCCGGTATTGCCCCGTGCCGTGGATGAACGTTTTGGCAGTACCGATCTACTGAAAGAGGTTACGGCGGCGGCCCATAAGCACGGTCTGAAGGTGATCCTCGATTTTGTTTCCAATCATGTGCATAAAAACCACCCCTATTACGTGGAGCATCCGGAATGGTTCGGAAAACTGAGACTGCCCGATGGCAGTCTTAACCTGCGTCAGTGGGACGCTCACCGGCTAACCACCTGGTTTGAACCCTTCCTGCCCTCTTTCGATTATCAGGGGTCCCCGCAGGCGTTGGAACAGGTGACCGAAGATGCCATCTGGTGGCTGCAAACCTTTGATCTGGACGGTTTCCGTCAGGATGCCGTAAAGCATGTGCCCAATACCTTTTGGCGCACCCTGACCCGAAAAATCAAGGAACGCATCAACCCCGGCCGGGAAACACCCCTGTTTCAGATTGGCGAATCCTTCGGTTCCTATGATTTGATCGCCTCCTATGTCAACAACGGGCAACTGGATGCCCAATTTGATTTTCCCCTGTATGATGTGGCGATTCCCACCTTTACGGAAAAGGAGGGTGATTTCCGTGACCTGAATCTGGAAATCATGAAGGGGCTGTCTGTTTTTGGCATGGATCATAAAATGGGTAACCTGATGGATAGCCATGACAAGGTACGTTTTATGGCTCTGGCCGAGCATGATATTCCCCGGGGCGCCGATGCCGCCGAAATCGGCTGGACAAAGCCGCCGCGGGTGGATGATCCGCGCAGTTATAAAAAAGCCCGGCTCTATATGATGTATATGCTGACCATTCCCGGAATACCGGTTCTGTACTACGGCGATGAAATCGGCATGACCGGCGCGGCCGATCCCGATAACCGTCGCATGATGCGCTTTGACGATAAGCTCTCTAAGGAGGAGCGGCAGCACCTGAAGAATGTAAGCAAGCTGGTGAAAATGCGCACCGACCACTCGGCCTTAAGATACGGGGATTTTCGTCCGCTTTACGTTACAAAGGATGTGTATGCCTATTTGCGCACGGATTTGCGGGAGCGGCTGTTGGTCATCTTAAATAAAAGCGATAAGGAACAGGTGGTGACACTGGAATTTCCCGGTGATATCACCATCAATAGCGTGATTGCCATGTATAATGCCAAAAAATATTCACTGCTGACGCCGGTGCTGGAAGTGACGATCGGGCCGTATCAGGGTCAGGTGCTGTTGCTGAAATAGACCGTTCTATTTAAAACGGTCGGGTTTAAAGTCCAGCTTGTCGATAAACCGTTTTTCCCGGTTGGGGTAGCCCAGGGAAGCGACCCGGTCAAACCCCGGATCATCCTTGGAGATGTAGAACTTAACATCTTCGTTGGCGCAGGCGCCGCAGGAGGCGTCATCATGTCCGTAATCCTTGAGATGGTCACCCGAGGAGCAGGAGCTGTTCAGGTCTTTTCCGCCGATAAATTTACCAATACCCAGTAAAAAAATGGCGCCACCGAATAAAATAGGTACTAATAAAAATTCCATGACAGGGCCTTTCTTTCTTTTTCAGCAATTTCGCTGTTTTCTGTTTCGTCGCGGTCATCAAAAAGTAAAGTTTCTGTCTCCTTTTGATGTTCCGCTTAAAGGTAAATTACACATTTTCCAACGGGTTCCCTAAAAAATATGGACAGATTTTTTTCGCGGCGTTTTTTTCCTTACTGGATGCTGCTGTTTGCTTTGCTGATGTTGGTTTTCCCTTTTATGGGCAGCCACAAGATAAGCCTTGTAAATGCCCTGAATGACAGCGAAAGTCTTGATCGTCTGATTCTTGTGCAGATTCGTCTCCCGCGGATCATTTTTGCCTGGTCGGTTGGAGCGGGGCTGGCGCTGGTGGGGGCGGTGTACCAGGTGGTGTTACGCAACGCCCTGGCATCGCCCTATACACTGGGGGTTTCCTCCGGGGGGGCTTTGGGCGCTGTCTTGGCTCTTAAGTTAGGACTGGTGTACTCCGTGGGTTTTATCTCCTCCGTGGCGCTTTTTTCCATCGCGGGCAGTCTGACGGCCATCGGACTGATTTTCTTCTTCAGCCGCTATTGGAAACAGGCCTCCATGTACAGCATCATTCTGCTGGGTGTGGCTTTCAGCTTTTTCTTCTCAGCCATGAATATGCTGATCCATTATCTGGCCGACTTTACGGAAACCTTTAAGATGATGCGCTGGGTGATGGGCGCGCTGGATGTGGCCGGATGGGCCTATCCCCTGACCGCCCTGGGCCTTACCCTTTCCGGTGCCGCCTATTACCTTTTTCACTACCGCCATTTCAATGTACTGCTGACCGGCGAGGAACTGGCCCAAAGCAAGGGGGTGGATGTGGAGCGGCTGCAGAAAAGGTCGCTGGTATTCGGCGCGGTTCTGGCCGGCTTTTATGTGGCTCTGGCCGGGCCGATCGGTTTTGTGGGGCTGGTGATCCCGCACATGATACGCATGATGTTCGGTGCCGGCCACAAATATGTCTTCTGGGGCGCCCTGATGCTGGGCGGTTTGTTTCTGGGATTGAGCGACACCATCGCCCGCATGCTCATCGCTCCGGCGGAAATACCCGTGGGCATCATCACCGCCTTTCTCGGCGGACCGTTTTTTGTCTTTTTGCTGATCCGGCAAAGCCGTTAAACGGAAAGCAGGCTTGTCGAACCTGATGAGGAACCCGTTACCCGCTAAAGACATCCACTGTAAATGACATAACAACGAAATAATTTTTGTAAATTCTAAAAACGCGCTTATATTAGGCGCACTATGAAAAAGACACAACTTCATCACCATCATCATGCGCTGAAAATATATCCGGTCGTTTGTACGAGTTGGCAATGATGTTGTGTATCTAAAATAGAAATCATTTTTAAACCCGTCTGAATGACCCTCAGACGGGTTTTTTTTTGCCCGTTTTTTAAAATTAATAAATCCAACAAAGAAGGTACTATGAACAGACTTAAAATAGCCATACAAAAAAAAGGACGTTTAAGCGAGCAGAGTCTGCGTTTGCTGCGCGAATGTGGCATACGCATCAGTAACGGCGGTAAGCTTAAGGCCGAGGCCACCAATTTTCCCGTTGATGTTCTATATCTGCGGGATGATGACATTCCCCAGTACGTGGCGGACGGTGTGGCCGATGTGGGCATTTTGGGCGAAAATGTGGTGCTGGAAAAGGGGAAAAAGGTACGGGTGGCGGAAAAGCTCGGTTTCGCCCGTTGCCGTTTATCCCTGGCGGTAAAACGCGAGGAGAAATACGTAGGTCTTTCCTGGCTAAACGGCAAGAAAATTGCCAGTACCTATCCCAATATTCTGCGCCGGTTTTTAGAGGAACAGGGTATTGCCGCCGGTATTGAAGAGATCAGCGGCAGTGTGGAAATAGCCCCCGGTATCGGTCTGGCCGACGCCGTCTGTGATATTGTCAGCACCGGCAGTACATTGATGATGAACGGCTTGCGGGAGGTGGAAACCATTCTGCGCAGCGAAGCGGTGTTGATCGCCAACCCCAGCCTGGAGGGCGAACGACAAAAAATACTCGGGCAACTGCGATTCAGAATCCGTGCCGTGCAAAATGCCGGACAATATAAGTATATTTTACTCAACGCGCCGGATGATTCTCTGGAGACCATCTGCGCCTTGCTGCCGGGCATGAAAAGCCCCACCATTTTGCCCCTGGCCGAAAAGGGGTGGAACAGCGTGCACAGCGTGGTGAAAGAGGATACCTTCTGGGAGGTAATCGATAACCTGCGCCAGGCGGGTGCACAGGGAATTTTGGTATGTCCCATAGAAAAGATGTTTTTGTAATGCGCCGGATTTTATACCCGGCCAGGGATGAATGGCCCCGCTTATGCCTCCGGCCCCAGGCGCAGGAGGCGGAGATGCGACCGCGTGTACAGGCCATTCTGGAACGGGTAAAACGGGAGGGGGATCGCGCCCTGTTTGATTTAAGCCGCCGTTTTGACCGGGTAAATCTGGAAAAACTTTCCCTGCCGGTTCCCGAACGGGTTGCCATGGCCGCCCCGCTCAGGGAGGCCATCGACAGGGCCAGGGCCAATATCGAAAAGTTCCACCGGGCTCAGCGGCGGGAGGAACGGACGGTGGAGACGGAAGCGGGGGTATCCTGCTGGCGCCGGGCCGTGGCCATCGAGCGGGTGGGGCTTTATATCCCCGGAGGGAGCGCCCCGCTTTTTTCCACCCTGTTGATGCTGGCCGTGCCTGCCCGCCTGGCCGGGTGTGGGGAAGTTGTATTATGCACCCCTCCGGGGGCCAACGGGGCGGTGGATGAGGCGATTTTATACACAGCGCGCTTGTTGGGCTTCGAAAAAATATATACCGTTGGCGGCGCCCAGGCCATCGCGGCCATGAGCTACGGCACGGAGAGTGTGCCCCGGGTGGATAAAATTTTCGGTCCCGGAAATCAATATGTAACCCTGGCCAAACAGATGGTGCAAACGGAAGGGGTGGCCATAGACATGCCCGCCGGGCCCAGCGAACTGTTGGTTATCAGCGACGCCGGCGGAAACCCGGCCTACATTGCCGCCGATCTGCTCAGCCAGGCGGAGCACGGGGCGGACTCTCAAGTGGTGTTTGTGACCACCGCGCCGGAGCTGCTGGACGCCGTGGAGAGGGAAATCGAAAGACAACGGCCCCGGCTGCCCCGGGAGGGGATTGCCCGCCGGGCCCTGGAGAACAGCATGATGGTTTTACTGAAGGATCTGGATGAAGCTCTGGATTTCAGTAACCGTTACGCGCCCGAACATTTGATTTTAGCCACGGAACAGGCGGCGAAACGGGTGGACGCGGTCATCAATGCCGGTAGCGTTTTTTTGGGTCCCTTTAGCTGTGAAAGCGCGGGTGACTATGCCAGCGGCACCAATCACACCCTGCCTACAAACGGCTATGCCCGGGCCTACAGCGGTGTTTCGCTGGACAGCTTTGTTAAGTGGATCACTTACCAAAAAATCAGCGCCGGGGGTATGAAAAACATCGGACCCGCCATTGAAACAATGGCCGCGGCTGAACAGCTTGACGCCCATAAAAATGCCGTAACCATACGATTGAAGGATATAGAAAATGTTTGATATCGATAAGCTGATCCGGGAGAACATCCGCCGTTTACAGCCCTACCGTTCGGCCCGGGATGAATTTAAGGGGGAGGCCCAGGTGTGGCTGGATGCCAATGAAAATCCCTTTGAAAGCGGCCTGAACCGCTATCCCGATCCCATGCAACTGGCCCTGAAAGAGAAAATTTCCACGATTAAAAAGGTGCGTCCGCAAAATATTTTTCTGGGTAACGGCAGTGACGAGGCCATCGATCTGCTGCTGCGGGCTTTTTGCGTGCCGGGCAGGGATCGCATCATGCTCTTCCCGCCCACCTACGGCATGTACACGGTCAGCGCGGCCATCAATGATGTGGCGGTGGTGGAGACGCCGCTGGATGATGATTTTCAGATCCCCGTGGAAAAGGTGGTTCCCCGGCTCAGCGACGAGCGGTTAAAGATGATCTTTATCTGTTCGCCCAACAATCCAACCGGCAATCTCATACCGGAAGCGCAAATACGTGCCCTGGCGCAAAACTTTCGCGGCCTGGTGGTGGTGGATGAAGCCTATATCGATTTTGCCCGTTCGGACGGCATGTTGCCCCGTTTAACAGAGATACCCAATATGGTGGTGCTGCAAACCTTCAGCAAGGCCTGGGGCATGGCCGGTATCCGCCTGGGCATGGCCTTTGCCGGAGAAGCCGTTATCACGGTGCTGAATAAAATCAAGCCGCCCTACAATGTGAACGGTCTGACCCAAAAAGCGGCCCTGGCCAAGCTGGATCGTCTGGGAGGAAAGGCGGAAGAGATTCACCGCCTGATCCGGGAACGGGATGGCCTGCAACGGGAACTGCAAAAACTGCCCGTTGTGATCCGCGTTTTTCCCTCGGATGCCAATTTCCTGCTGGTGCGTTTCACCGATGCCGGAGGCATATACCGCCAACTGGCACAGAAAGGGGTGGTCGTGCGCGACCGCTCGAAGGTGGTGCCCGGATGCCTGCGCATTTCGGTGGGGACGAAAAAGGAGAATCAACGTTTGTTAGAAGAACTGAAGGCCTTGACATGATGAAGAAAGTACTTTTTATCGATCGTGACGGTACCCTTATTGTGGAGCCGGAGGATGAGCAGATTGACAGCCTGGAAAAGCTGGCCTTTGTGCCGGGAGCCATCGGCGCCCTGGCGCGCATCGCCCGCGAGACGGATTACCGGCTGGTTATGGTTACCAATCAGGATGGGCTGGGCACAGCCTCCTTCCCGGAGGAGACCTTTTGGCCGGCCCATAATAAAATGCTGGAGATCCTTGCCGGGGAAGGGGTGGTTTTCGATGAAATCCTCATCGACCGCAGCTTTCCCCGGGATAATGCCCCCACGCGCAAGCCGGGCACCGCTTTGCTGACCCATTATCTAAAAGGGGATTATAATCTGGCCGACTCCTATGTGATTGGCGACCGGATAAGTGATCTGGAACTGGCGCGCAACCTGGGGGCCCGGGCCATCTTTATTTCCGGCAACGGGGATGAACGGGCCGAGCTGAGCAGCGCATCCTGGGATGAGATCTGCCGCTATCTGAAAGAACGGCCGCGCCGGGCAACGGTGCGCCGTACCACCCATGAAACCGATATTGCCGTCACCGTTAACCTGGATGGCAGCGGACAGGCCGATATAGCCACCGGTCTGGGGTTTTTTGACCATATGCTGGAACAGCTGGCCCGGCACGGCGGGCTCGATCTGAAGATAAAGGTCAGGGGCGATTTACAGGTGGATGAGCATCATACCATTGAAGATACGGGCTTGGCCCTGGGACAGGCTTTTGACCGGGCTCTGGGTTCACGAAAAGGGGTGCGGCGCTATGGGTTTTTACTGCCGATGGATGAAAGTCTGGCCCGGGTGGCCATTGACTTTGGCGGTCGCTCCTGGCTGGTGTGGCAGGCGCGCTTCGCGCGGGAGAAGATAGGCGATATGCCCACGGAGATGTTCAGCCATTTCTTTAAGTCCTTTTGTGATACGGCCCGCTGTACCCTGAATGTTGAGGTTCAGGGAGAAAACGAACATCATAAAATAGAAGCGGTTTTCAAAGCCTGGGCCCGGGCCGTGCAAATGGCCGTGGCCCGTACCCACGACGGGCAACTGCCCAGTACCAAGGGGAGCTTATGATTGCCATTGTCAAATACAATGCCGGTAATATCCGTTCGGTGATGAACGCGCTGGAGCGTCTGGGAGCGCGTTATATGTTGACCGATGACGAAACCGCCCTGAGGAAGGCCGACAAGGTGATCTTTCCCGGTGTGGGCGAAGCCTCTACCGCCATGGCCTACCTGCGGCAACGCGGTCTGGACAAAATACTGACCACCCTGGAACAGCCCTTTTTGGGTATTTGCCTCGGCATGCAGCTGATGTGTGCCTTTTCCGAGGAAAACGACACCGCCGGCCTGGGAATCTTTTCCGAAACGGTGAAGCTTTTTCCCTCAACGGGTATCGTGCCGCACATGGGCTGGAATGACTTTCGGACGGTGCGCGGGCCGCTGTTTGCGGGTATCGGGGCCGGGGAGAATATGTATTATGTCCACAGCTACTATGTGGAAACCGGGTCTGAAACCAGCGCTGTCTGTGAATATCTGCTGCCGTTTAGCGCGGCCCTGCAAAAGGATAATTACTATGGTGTGCAGTTTCATCCGGAAAAATCGGCCGGCAGCGGTCAAAAACTGTTAAGGAATTTTTTGGAGCTATGAGAATCATACCGGCTATAGATATCATTGACGGCAAATGTGTACGCCTGACACAGGGCGATTACAGTCGTAAAAAAATATATAATGAAGATCCGCTGGAGGTGGCCCGGCAATTCGCCGACGCCGGTTTAAAGTATCTTCATCTGGTGGATCTGGACGGGGCCAAAAGCCGGCATATCGTCAACCGGCGGGTGCTGGAAAAGCTGGCCCGGCACAGTGGCTTGCGCATTGATTTCGGCGGCGGGATCAAGAGTGATGAAGATATCCGTATCGCCTTTGAGTGCGGCGCTCACCAGGTAACGGCCGGCAGCGTGGCGGCCAAAGAGCCGGACCTGTTTTTCCGCTGGTTGCAGCACTATTCGCCCTCGCGGGTGATTTTGGGCGCGGACGCGCGTCAGGGGCGCATCATGACCGATGGCTGGCAACAGGAAGCCGGCTGGGATGTACGCGCCTTTATTAAAAGCTTTGCCGCCAAGGGAACGCGCTATGTGGTTTGCACGGATGTGAGCCGGGACGGCATGTTGCAGGGGCCGGCCTTTGATCTGTATGAGCGGATTTTATCCGATGTTCCGGAGGTGCGGTTGATTGCCAGTGGCGGTGTTTCCACTCCGGAAGAGCTGCAACGGCTGCGGGAAATGGGAATGGACGGCGCCATAATCGGCAAGGCCATCTATGAAAATAAAATCAGCCTCAAAGAGCTGCAAGGGTTTATCTTATGATAAACGGGAAGCAAGGTACGAAAAAGGTATCAAAAACGAGAAAACGAAGATGTTAAAAAAACGTATCATTCCCTGTCTGGATATCCGCGACGGACGAACGGTCAAGGGCGTGAATTTTGTAAATATCCGCGATGCCGGCGACGCGGTGGAACTGGCCCGGCTTTACGCCGAGCAGGGCGCCGATGAACTGGTCTTTCTGGACATTACGGCCACCATCGAAAAGCGCAAAACATTTGCCCGCCTGGTGGAGCGCATCGCCGCCGAGATCAACATTCCTTTTATGGTGGGAGGGGGCATCGCCACCGTGGAGGATGTGGGCTTGTTGCTCCGGGCCGGAGCGGACAAGGTGAGCATCAATTCCGCGGCGGTAAAAAATCCTTCGTTAATCCGTCATCTGGCCGATGCCTTTGGCAGCCAATGCGTGGTGCTGGCCATCGACACGGATTATGTCGATGGAGAATGGCGTGTTTTTACGCACGGCGGCAGAAAACAGACCTCCCTGGAGACAATGGCCTGGGCACGGGAAGCTCAACGTTTGGGCGCCGGAGAAATCCTGCTGACCGCCATCCCCAATGATGGCGCCAAACAGGGTTTTGCCGTGGAACTGACGGCCGGAGTACGGGAGCAACTCTCCATTCCGGTAATCGCTTCCGGCGGCGCGGGCAGGGTGGAGCATTTCCTCGAAGTGTTTCAACGGGGCCGGGCCGATGCCGCCCTGGCCGCCAGTATTTTTCATTTTGGGGAAATCGGGATTCCCCAATTAAAACACTATCTCAAAGAAAAAAAGGTGGCCATACGATGAAGATTGATTTTGCCAAGGGAAACGGTCTAGTTCCGGCCGTAATACAGGATGCCGGTGACGGAAGAGTGCTGATGCTGGGCTATATGAATGAAGAGGCTTATCGCAAAACCGAGCGCGAAGGGCGGGTCACCTTTTATTCGCGCAGCAAAAAACGTCTGTGGACCAAGGGGGAAACCTCCGGCAACTATCTGACGGTTAAGGAAATCCTGACCGATTGTGACGGGGATACGCTGTTGATCAAGGCGCGGCCCGCCGGGCCGGTGTGCCATACGGGCAGTGATACCTGTTTTAAGGAAGAGGCCGCCCGCGGCTTTTTGTATGAGTTGCAGGATATTATCGCCGACCGTAAAGCGCATCCTTCGGAAAAGTCCTATACCAGCGGGTTGTTTGGCAAGGGGGTGAATAAAATCGCCCAGAAGGTGGGGGAAGAGGCCACCGAGCTGGTTATAGAAGCAATGGACGACAATGATCTCCTTTTTAAAAACGAAGCCGCCGATCTGCTTTTTCATTTACTGATATTGCTGCAACAGCGCGGCGTATCCCTGGAAGAGGTGGAACAGGTTTTGCGTGAACGGCACAGCGCGCGGAAAGGAAAATAGGCCACGTGTTCCCGGATGGGAAGCCCGGCCGCTATCCGTGATCAGGGTTGACTTACAACAGGTTCACATCGGTCATCACCTCCAACAGGGCCGGCCCCCTGTGGGAAAGCACCTTTTTCATGGCCCCTTCCAGATCTTCCCGTTTTGTAACCCGTATGCCCAAGGCGCCGCAGTTTTCGGCATAGACGGCAAAGCCGGGATTGTGCAGGGCGGTTTTCCAGACCTCAAAATGCCCCGCGCGCTGCTCCTTGGATATTTTACCCAGTTCATTGTTGTTCAGCAATATATGCTTTAGGGGGATGTGGTATTTAACGGCTGTGGCTATTTCGGCCATATATTGCATAAACCCGCCGTCGCCGCTGACGGAAACGATTTGTCTTTCCGGCGCGGTGGCCCAGGCGCCCAGGGCGGCGGGCAGGGCAAAGCCGATGGAGCCGAGATAACCCGACATGAGGATGGACTGGCCCCGCGTTTCAAAATAGCGCCCGAAGGAGTAGGCATTGTTGCCCACATCCACGGTAATGACCGCGTCTTTCTCCACCAGCCGGTTCATGCTGTCAAACACGGCGATGGAGCTGACGCCCCGCCCGCGATCATCACCCAGACGGCGTCTCTTTTCCTCCATCCAGATG
>WGCN01000136.1 GCA_015493745.1 Calditrichales bacterium | reverse complement strand
ATCGCAAAACCCTGGATACGGTTCATGAGGAAAAGATTGGCGATCTGAAACTTTTTAATCTGACGGCCAAGTTTGAAAAGACGCCGGGGCAACTGGAAGCACCCCCGCCGCGCCTTTCGGCCCATACGGCCGAGGTGCTTGGGGAACTGGGTTATAAAGCGGATGATATTGAAAAGCTGAAGGAGGATGAGGTCATTTAGCGCGTTAACGCCGGGTTGTGCAGAATATAGCCGTGGGCGTCGTTACGGTAGCGGCTTTTAAGTTGCAGCGTTTCCGCCGGCATAACGGCCATAAAGCCGAAACGCTCCCGCAGCTCGTCCACGGCGCTGTTTAGCGCTTCTGCCCGCCGCGGCCCGTCAAAAAGGGTCTCCTGAACGCTTTTATCCCGTACTTGCGTTACGCTGACCCCGATATGGCGGATATGAACCCGCTTCAGACGCATTTGCCCGTAAAGATAACGTACCATGCCGAAAATTTCCGCTCCGTCGCTTGAGGCCCGTTCCAGGGATTTGGCGCGCGCCGCCCGGCTAAAATCAGCATAACCCAGCTTCAGTCCCACGGTTCGCGCCGACAAGCTCTGTTCCCGCAAGCGCCTGGCGATACGCTCCGTCAGATACTGCAAACCGCCGAGAATGGCCTTCTCGTCACCCGTATCCCGCGGGAAGCTGGTTTCACGGCTGATCTGCCGCGGCACAACCTTACGCTCCACCTCCCGTTCATCAATGCCGTTAGCCAGTTTCCATAAGGTGCGTCCATTTTTACCCAGCATCTGCTCCACGGCCAGCCGGGGCAGGGCGGCCAACTGGCCTACGGTAAAAATATGCAGATCCACCAGTTTCTCCTTTACCCGGCGGCCCACTCCCGGCAGGTGCTCCACGGCCAGTTCCCGCAGAAACGCTTTCTCATGTTCCGGGGTAATATGGTTGATCCCGCGCGGCTTATCCAGCCCCGAGGCGATGCGGGCAATCATTTTGCTGCCACCGATACCAAAGGAAAGACTGACGCCTGTTTTTTCCTCCGCTTCACGACGGATTTCGCGGGCCATGTATACCGGTGAACCGAACAGATGGACACTGTCGCCGATATCCAGATAGGCGTCATCCAGCGAGGTAAACTCCACCCGCGGGGTATAACGCAGATAGATTTCCCGCAAGCTTTCACCCACAGCCCGGTAGTGGGCAAAGTCCCCCTTGATAAAAACCGCCCGGGGACAGAGCTTTTTGGCCCGGATCAGCGGCATGCCGGTACGGATACCACAAGCCCGGGCTTCATAACTGGCGGTATGCACCACCCCGCGCTGACCGGCCTCGCCGCCCACGATAACGGGCCGCCCCCGCAACTGGCGGTTAAACCCCTGTTCCACGGAGGCAAAAAAGGCGTCGGCGTCGATATGCATGATCATGCGGGTACGGGAGTTTTCAGCCATCCAGACACACCCGCGCTATCTGCCATTGCAGATCGGCGTCGTCAAACATCAGCTCCACAAAATCGGAGTTGTCCGCCTGCACGGAAAAATGGTATTGCCGGTTGGAACCCTGACGATTGATCCAAAAGCCGTTCCATTGCCTTATCTTGTATACCCGGCCGTTCCATTTAAAGCGCAGGGGACGTAACCGCCCTTCCTGAAAATGTGTTATAACCTCGATGGGCTCGTAAATATCTTCAAATTTCATATTTATATAGGTGCTTGTTTGTACACCAATAAGATAGCGCAAATTTATTCCCCGCGCAACAGTGGCTTCGTATTCCTAAAAATATTTAAGCAAAAAAAATCCCCTTTTCCGGATGAAAAAGGGGATGGATATTAATGGGGTACGCTCTTTTAACGTCCCTTGGAATTTTTCAGATATTTAAAGTATTCACTTTCCGTGGAGAGAATCAGTAAGTCATTTTCCGTGATGGTCTTTTCATACGTCTCCAGCGTTTTCAGGAAACGGTAAAACTCACGGGAGTCGGCATTGCGGTTGTAGGCTTTGGCATAGATCGCCGTCGCTTTGGCATCCGCTTCACCGATGATCTCCTGAGCCGTACGATAGGCCTCGGACTGGATACGCTTCAGTTCGCGCTCCTTGGTACCCAGAATCTCGGCCGCCTCGCCCTGTCCCTCGGAACGGAAACGATCGGCGATACGTTTACGCTCGGTGATCATCTGCTCATAAATTTTACGGCGCACTTCCTCAATGTAGTTAATACGTTTAAAGCGCAGATCCAACAGTTCGATACCCAGTTCTTTGGTGCGCTCCTGGGCTTTTTGCAATATTATTTCGCTGATTTTTTCGCGGCCGATACTGATATGCCGGAATTCGCTGACCTCATCCTGGTAAAGGCTGTCCACCAGAACGGGACGGCGGTTGGTATTGCGGATCAGCTCTTCCAGCAGATGGTTGGCCACGGCATTACGGGTCTCCCCGTCCAGGATATCATCCAGGCGGCCCTGGGCGCCGCGCTCATCACGCACGCGCTGGAAAAACAGCAACGGATCGGAGATACGCCAACGGGCATAGGTGTCCACGTAGATAAAGCGCTTATCCTTGGTCGGCACCTGGTTGGCGTCGCCATCCCACTCCAAAAAACGTTTGTCAAAAAAATGAGCGTCCTGTATAACAGGTAATTTAAAATGAATACCCGGTTCGCTGATGGCTTCACCCACCGGCTTACCAAATTGAGTGATGATCACCTGTTGGGTTTCATCCACCACAAAAGCGGTGGAACCGATTATAAACAACGCGGCAAAAACAATTATGCCGGCGAAAATACCTTTTTTATTTTGCATTTTTCAAGTCCTCCAGGTTAAACAACGGCAAAATCCCGGAAGCCTTATCGTCGGTGATCAGCTTACGTTTCACCCGGGCCAGTACCTTACTCATGGTTTCCAGATACATGCGCTGGCGGGTAACTTCCTTTGCCTTCATATATTCGTTAAACAGGGCGTTAAAGCGCTTGGCGTCACCCAGGGCTTCGTTAATACGTTCCACCTTGTAGCCGTTGGCCTCTTCGATCTTCTGCAGTGCCTGCCCCTTGGCCTTGGGAATCACCTTGTTATACTCCGACTGGGCCTGGTTGACCAGTTTCTTTTTTTCCTGCTCGGCTTCGTTAACCTCGTTAAAGGATTGCTTAACCTCTTCCGGCGGATTGACGTCCTGCAAGACCACCTGATCCACATTGATGCCCAGCTCATACTGCTTGGAGATGTTTTGCAGCATCACGCGCACGGTATCCTCTATTTCCTGACGGCCGACCGTTATAATTTCATTCACCGTGCGGTCGCCGATAACCTGGCGCATCACCGCTTCGGTGACGTCGCGGAAAGTCTGGCGGGCATGGCGCACCTTAAATAAAAACTTGTAGGGATCGCGGATACGGTACTGAACAATCCACTCCACCTCGGCCGCATTCAGATCGCCCGAAAGCATCAGCGACTCTTCCAGATATTTACGGCTGCTGTACTGGGTGCGCACGCCGGCCCGCTGGGTGCGGAAACCGAACTCTTCCTTCTCCTGACGCTCCACGGCCACCTTGGTCACCGTTTCCACCCCAAAAGGGATTTTAAAGTTCAGACCGGGATTCACGGTACGCTCATACTTGCCAAAGCGTAAAATCACCCCCACCTCTTCCGGGCTTACCGTAAACCAGGACGACCAGGCAAATATAAAAACAAGCCCCAGTACAACTATCGTACGCAGGCTTTTGCCTGATATGTTGGGTGGCTTTATGTTGTTAATATCGAATTGTTGTTGAGCCATGGGCTTCTCCTCCTTTTTTCTGAGTTTAACATCAATCTACTAAAGCTTCATTTCAAATGCTTAAGAATCACTTGCCTGATGCACAATACCTTAGTACACTCCAATAAAATATTTATTCATTAAAAAACCGGAATTGATCAATGAAAATTATTTTTCTTTTATGGCTGGCCCTGATACCCTTTTTTATTCTCCCGGCCGCGGACGACCCGCTTGTTTTAATCGTCTATCAGTCACAAACCGGACACACCCGGCAAATGGCCGAAGCCGTAAGCGCCGGCGCCCGGCAGGTGGACAGTGTGCGTGTGCGCATGATTCCCGTGGAAAAGGCTTCGGAAAAGGATATACGCGCCGCCCGGGCAATAGTTTTGGGTTGCCCCGTTTATAATGGCGCCGTGCCGCCGGCCATGCAGGGTTTTATCAACAGCTGGCCCTTTGAAGGACAGCCGCTCAGGGATAAAATCGGCGCCGCCTTTGTCAGCGCGGGCGGCATCAGTGCCGGACAGGAGTCCACCATGCTACAGATGCTGCGCTCCATGCTTGTATTTAATATGATCATTGTGGGTGGAGAGGAGTGGAACAGCGCCTTTGGCGCGGCGGCTATCACCGGAGAGGCGCCTTTTACGGGCGAAACCGTAGCCCCGCTCTTTTTAGACAAGGCCCGCAAACTGGGCCGAAGGGTGGCCGCCCTGACCCGGCGATTGTACGGAAACGACAAACCCTGAATCCAGGGCCAACACACCGGGTGTTTTGAGCCCGACGTGGTTTATCTTTTTAAGGAACAGCCTTCCATCTACCCGGTATCTTCGGTTTCCGGCTGGTTTTTACTTTATTTATTACCTTCGCTGTCCGCCGTATCCCTTTTGGCCAGCACCTCAAGAATCTGCCGGGCGTGATCATCGGTTTTTACTTTATTAAAGATGTGCAAAATTTTACCGTTTTCATCGATCAGAAAGGTTTTGCGCTGGGCGACCATAAAGCCGGTAAGCATACCCTTGGCGCCATAGGCCCCGGCGGTTTTTTTATCCACGTCGGACAGCAGAGCAAAAGGCAGGTCATATTTCTTCTTAAATTTCTGATGGGACTCGGCGTCGTCATAGCTCACGCCCAGGATAACCACCCCCGCTTTCTTCAGGGCTTCGTAGTTGTCGCGCAGGTTACAGGCCTCGGCCGTGCAACCCGGGGTGTCATCCTTGGGATAAAAATAGAGGGCCACGATTTTACCCCTGTATTCCTTAAGATGGTGTACCACGCCGGCGTCATCGCGCAGGGAAAAATCCGGCGCCGGATCACCCGCTTTCAGCTCTCCGGCGGTCAGGTTTGAAACGGCCATAAAAAACACTCCGCTTAAAATTAATCTTAGCATAATTTTTGCTTCCCTCTTTTAGATTGTTACCTTAGGCATAACTCACGGAACCGTAACGGTCCCTTATGCCGGGAATTTATCAATAAAACCTTAAAATCATTAAAAAAATTCCACAGGGAGTTGTGTATGCATTATTGTCCATATTGTTCCGAACCGATCAGCGCCGGGGCAAAATCTTGTCCCCATTGTAAACGTTCGCTGGAAATCGAACTGATGCAGCAACTGTATCAGGGCAATCTCGAAAGCAGCCATATCGATCCGCGGATAAAGCGCAAGATGTGGTTCCGCGAGCGCCGTATCCTCTTCTATCCTCTCATCGCTCTGATCGTCGGACTGGTGGCCGGCGCCATAATCAGCTACGGCTATGCCCAGATCGGTTTTTCCTCGGAACGGGAGGAACACGCGGCGACGGTGGAAAAATTACAGGCCGAAATTGACGGATTGAAACAGGCACAGGGCAGCGCCCAATCGGGCTTTGAAGCCCAACTGGCCGACAAAGATGCGCTGATCGATCTGCTGACCAAAGAGCGCGACACCATGGGACGGGTGATCTACTTTACCCGGCGCATGGCCCGCAACAGCACAATCACACCGAACAGTGAGGCGGAGGTGACCCGTTTTAAAAACAACCTCAGCTATCTGCAAAGATTGTTTGACGGCTATCAGGAAACCCTGAAAACTAAAAATTTTGGCGGTTATAAGGAGTTCAATTTAAAAACATTGCCCATGTTTTTGGAGTAGGCTAAAAGGGTTAAGGCGACTTTACGACACTTGTTGAGCTTTTACCTTAACCCTCCGCCTTAAGATGTTTTTCAATCCGGCTGACCGGTTATTTGATTAATAACATTTTTTTTGTCTGCCTAAACCTTCCGCTGATGATGGAGTAAAGATAGGTTCCGCTTTGTAAAGCGGCGGCGTCGAAACTTACATCGTATACGCCGGTTTTTTGATATTGGTCAACAAGCGTTACAATCTCCCGGCCCAACAGGTCATAAACCTTAACAAGTACCCTTCCGCCGCGGGGTATGGCATATTTTATGGATGTCCGCGGGTTGAACGGGTTCGGATAGTTTTGAAACAATTCAAAATTATCCGGCAGAGTCAGCATCACTTCCACAACGCCGGAATACTCAACCCGGCCATTGGTATCTATTTGCTTTAAGCGGTACCATACCCGTCCCGGCGGCACATTTTCATCGACAAATCCGTATTCGCCCGGAGCGCTGCTGTTGCCCTGACCGCGAACAAAGCCGATTTTCCGCCACTCCCCTGAACGGGCGTCACTTTTTCTTTGCACCTCAAAGCCATAGTTATTGTATTCAGACTGTGTTTTCCAGCCGAGTTGCACCGTCGTGCCGGAAACTACCGTTGCGGTAAAAAGGCTGAGTTCCACGGGTAACGGAGTATCGCTGCCGGCCGCCGTCCAGCGGTAAAAGGCGTCTATTTGCCCCACGGTTATTTGATTATCCGTCGTATTCAGCGATCCCCCTTTTTGTACCCAGCTGGCGCCGTTATCGGTGGATTCAAACAACACCAGACTGCTTTCCGTATTACCATTCAGCTCGCTGTCGTCATACGAAAAGGTCATTGTTGCATTAAGGTTACTGTTATTTGCGGGGCTTATCGTATAGTAACGTAAAATCCCCGAGTTCCCGCCTCCGGTTTGAGCGGAGTGGCCCCGTTCAACAACCGTGCTGCCCAAATTGGCTCCGGATGTCAGGATGGCGCCCAGACCGGCCACATCAACACCATTTGGCGCGTTCAGGTCACGGGTGGCCTTAATGACGCCGCTGGCCCCTTTTACCGTATTGCCGGCCGTCTCGCTCAGGCTCCCGCCCGCCCCCAGATCAATGATGTTTCCATTAAGGTCTATATCGCCGCTGGTCAGGGTCAGGTTTCCGCTTATGCTTACATTGCCCAGTAACTGTATCTCTCCGGCGGCTTTATTCACGGTAAGGTTATTAAAACTTTCCCCGTTGCCGTTGCTTATGGTTTGCGTACCGCCGGCCGCGTTTAAAACAACCGTGGAGTATAAGGGCGTAAAGGTGCCGCTGTTACTCCATCCTCCGGGTATGGTTATGATGGCGGCCCCTCCGGTAAAAACCGTACCACTGCCGATGGAGATTCCCTGACCATGTGCCATATGCGCCATAAACAGTATTAAAAACGCCGAAGCAAGGGTTTTCATACATCTTTTCACTTTCATAATGTGTTCCACTACTTTTTAACGGACAGCTTTTCTTTTTCCCCGCCGCGTTTTAGCAGCGCCACAAGCGCATCCTGTATTCCCCTAAGGTTTTCCCTTAAGGCCCCTATGGTTCTGCCCTGCCCCGCAACCACTTCTTTCAACGCCTCCAGTTCCCGCGACTTTCCGGCAAGTTCCTTTTTCAAAGTTTGTAATTGAGCGGTTCGCTCGGAAAGGGCCTTAAGGGCAATGAAAATGATGCCATCCATATCGGCGGAGGCCAGCGTGGTGTCATTACCTATGGTCCCGATTCCGTCATGACCGAAATAATGAAAAATCTCCTGGGCCATGGGGCCGTAGTGACGCACGTTCCCGGACTTTTGAGCCTTATAGTTCCAACTGCCCAGCTTCAGTTTTTCCAGGCTGCGCAGAAAATATTCCCCGTCGGCGGCCTTAAAATTTTCCTTTTTACTTGAGTCGGATATGGATGACCAGGAATTGCCTCCGGCGGCAACCTCCACGCCTATGGTTGCCGAAGAGTTGCTAAAGAGCCTGTATCCGCCGGCAAAACGCATGGTCATCTGATTCGCGGCCGAGGCATTGGTCACTGTCGTTGTGGAAGCGTCCCCAATGATAAAAGAACCGCTCTGACTATTCGTGGAAGCATAGCTGCCCATGGCTGTTGAGTTCCCGCCGCTGGCCGTCGTGGTATAACCCAGGGCTACCGAATAAAGGCCACTGGCCGTTGCCGTATGTCCCAAAGCCGTTGAGTAAGTGCCGCTGGCGGTGGTACTTGTTCCCATGGCCGTTGCATAAAAAGAGGCCGATGATTGATATCCGCTGGCAAAGGCATAATCTCCGCTGGCGGTTGTCTGATAGCCCAGGGCTGCCGAATAAAGTCCGCTGGCCGTTGTATTATAACCCAGCGCCGTTGAATATGAGCCGATTGAACTATCGTCCCATTCGGTTCCCGTAACGGAACCCGCCCTGAAGGCCGCTTTATAGGGGTACCACATCAAACGCGTTCCGGCACCGCTTATGGGAAGGGCTCCCGCGTTTGTATTGCCTAAAACATAAAAGCCGCCATCGCCAAACAGATTCAATAAGTTTACATCGGCATTATCGCTTATGTTAAAATTGCTGCTGTTGTCCGCCGTGGGTAATTTGATGGTGGTGGACTGAGCATAGGCGTTTGTGCCGCAAACAAAAACCATCAGGGCGACGACACACATTTTGTTTAGATGTGATAAATATTTACCACTTCTAAATAAAATGTGTGTCGTCGCCCTGATGGTTTTTGTTTACGGCACAAACGCCCATGCCCAATCCACCACCATCAAATTACCCACGGCGGACAACAGCAGCAATTTTAACATAAGCGATAATGCCGATGTAAACTTATTGAATCTGTTTGGCGATGGCGGT
>WGCN01000135.1 GCA_015493745.1 Calditrichales bacterium | reverse complement strand
CTGACATGGAACACTATATCGCTTTCTGGAATGTGGAGAACCTGTTCGACCACAAAAACGCCCAACGCAGCGACAAGCTTAAACGGGTGCTGGGACGGGAACTGAACGGCTGGACGGCGGAAAAGCGCGACCGCAAGATCGCCCAACTGGCCTCGATCATTCGCCGGCTTAACGACGGAAAGGGGCCGGATATTCTCGGCGTGTGCGAAGTGGAAAACCCCCGGGTGCTGCAACTGCTGATACAGGCCCTGCAACCGCTGAACCGCGACTACGGGCTGGCCCATCACGATACCGCCGACGGCCGGGGCATCGATGTGGCCTTTATCTACGATCAAAAGCGCTTTACGGCCCGCGAGCAGTTTGCCCATTTTATCCAAAAACGCAGCGCCACCCGTGATCTTCTCCAGGTAAATTTCGAAAGCGCCCGGGGACGCAGGCTGATTCTCATCGGTAATCACTGGCCCTCGCGTTTGCCCGAAACTTACCAAAGCGCCCCCTATCGCATGATGGCCGGCGAAACACTGGCCTATTTTCATGAGCGGATACGCGAAATCCACGGCCGGGACAGCGCCATCATGGCTTTGGGCGATTTTAACGACGACCCTTTTAGCCGCAGTCTGCGGGAGTATGCCCTTTCCGAGCGCCAGCGTCTTAAGGTAACCAAGGCGCGAAGCGCCCGTTGGCTGAATGCCATGTGGGCCTTCACCACCGGCGGACAAGGCACCTTTTATTACAATAACCGCGCCTTTCTGTTTGATCAGTTCCTGCTGGCCCGCGGCATTCTTACCGGCAAATCGGGTTTTAGCCTGGTTCCCGGTTCCATAAATATCGAACGTTTCCCGGAAATGATGGTCGGGCAATACAAAAAACCGCGCCGCTTTGGCCGGGGACGCACAATCGACCTCAACGGCTTTAGCGACCATTTCCCTGTTTCGCTGCGCCTGCGGGAAAAAACAAACTGACCATGGATGAACTCAGACTGACCGGCGACGGCTCGCACACCCTCTATTCCCCGGAATACGGACAAACCTACCATTCCCGCTTCGGCGCCATCGAAGAGAGCAGACATGTTTTTCTGCAAGGCGTGCGCCTGGAAGAGCTGCTTAAAAGGAACGAAACGGTTACCCTTCTGGAAATCGGCTTTGGTACCGGTTTAAACTTTTGGCTAAGCGCCCGGCCTTTTTTGACGGGCAACCGGCGCCTTAACTACCGGGCCGTTGAGGCGCGCCTTTTGCCGGGGGAGATCTTTTCCCGCCTTAATCATGCCCGTCTGTTGGGGCTGGATGAGCCCTTTGGCGCTTTTCTGCGCTGGCGGACCGACCTGGACGAGAAAAATCCGGGGACACACTCTTTCCGCTACAACACTTTACGGATGGAGCTTTTTCCGGGGGACGCCCTTCAGGCCGACTATGCGGAAAACTCCTGCCATGGCGTCTATCTGGACGCTTTCAGCCCCGATAAAAACCCCGAGTTGTGGAGCGTGGACTTTTTACAGCGCCTGTACCGCGCCTTAAAACCGGGCGGCCTTCTGGCCACCTACAGCTCCCGCCGTTCCGTGCGCGAGGCGTTAACGGCCTGCGGTTTTTGTGTTGAAAAACGCCCGGGCCCCCGGGGGAAACGCGAGATTTTGTCCGCTTATAAGCCCTAAGTGGTTAAAAAACAATCATTTTTATGTTTTTTTCTTATCCTTCGGGGAATATGATCCGATTTTTGGCATACGTTTTTTAAGGAACAAGTGTTATGTCCCCCTTATCTATTTTAATTCTGGGCCAGTCACCCGAGGAAAATCATCAGTTCATGGCCCGCTTGCGCGGACTTGAACAGAACCACTTTACCCTGAGTGAAGTCCGCTGTATTAATGACGGTCTGAAGAAGGTCCGGGAGATTGCTTTCGATCTCATTTTTATCGATATGTCCGCCAACGGACGTTTTGGTTTGGAGCACCTGAAAAGGCTGACAGGCGAAACGCCCTACACGCCGGTTATCGCCATCACCGATATCCCGAATGAAAAAAAGGCCCTTGAGGTTTTAAAACACGGCGCCCAGGACTTTATCGACCGCTCCAGCATAAACGGCAGCATGTTAAACCGCGTCATACATTACAGTATCGAACGGCTGAATTACAAAAGCCGTTTTCAAAAGCAGGAAGAACAGCTTCTTACCATCACCCAGAACAACCATGACGGCATGGTCATTGTGGATCATGACCGATATATTCATTTCAGCAACCCGGCGGCGGAGGCCATTCTTTATACACAGGGCAGTACCGGCGTTGGCGGGCGCTTCCCCTGGTCCCTGGAGGAAGGCAATACTTTTAACAAAAACATTTCCGTAAACAATAATGAAATCTGCCTTGAAATTCATATCTCCCCGATCAGTTGGAACAATGAAATCATGAGCCTGATAACCCTGCGCGACATCAGCGCCAGCGAAAAGGCCAAAAAGCTGAAGCATGAAACCGAGGAGCTGAAAATGGTCAAGGAGATGGCCGCCGGAATCGCCCATGAATTCTCCCAGCCCCTGCAGGTTCTCAGCGGAACCCTGGAGATGATGGAGGTGGACGGCCCCACGCCGCAACGTATCGAAAAGTGTAAAAAGATGAATCAGCGGGTGGTGGATCTGGTCGGCTCCCTGCGTGACCTGACCCATATCCGCAAGCGGGATTATCTGGATTACAAGATCATGAACATCAAGGCTTCCGGCGAAAAAACCTTTTCCGTCCAGTAAAAGCCTATGAGGGTTCGTGTATATGCAAGGCGCTTTCTTCCAGGCGGATAAGCTCCTTCCAATGCTTATGGTAACGTTCCAGCCGTTTTAAATCCTTTTCCCTTAGACTGGATAAACGCCGAATATTCATGTTATCGCTTAAATCGGCCAGTTTTATTTTGCGCGCCAAGGGGTTTTTCTTAAGGCGTTCGATGTAGGCTTCGTAGCTGTCCCGCTCATAGTGCGTCAACAGATCCACCACCTCCAGCACTTCGGGGCTGATGCCCTTTTCCGCCAGTTGCTCCAGCGTCCAGTCGGAATCTTCGATCACGTCATGCAAAATGGCGGCGATTTTTCCGGGTATGGTGTCCATCTGCATCATTACCCGCAGGGGGTGTAATATGTAAGGTTCGCCGTTTTTCTGCTTTTGTCCGGCATGGGCCTGCAGGGCTATCTGCAGGGCCAGTTCCAAATCATCCATTATCCTCGTCTTCTCCAAAGGTTATCGCCAAAAGCGTAATGTCATCCTGCGGCAGGCCGGAGGCGCTGTATTCGGTAACGGCCGTTATGATGCTTTGGCAAAGACGGCTTACATCGCCGGATTTCTCATCGACCATGATCGCCGCCAGCCGCTCCTCGCCGAACTCCTTCATCCGGCCGTTGCGTGCCTCTACCACACCATCGGTATAAAGAAGCAAAACATCACCGTTTTGAAAGGAAACCCGTTGGGAGCGGTAGCTGTAATCGATGATGCCGATAGCCATGCCGGTAGAGGAGAGTTCCGTGATCTTGAAGGGGCGGCGCAGTAAAAACTGCGGATTGTGTCCGGCGCTGATATACTCGACCTCGCCGATACGGGTATTGATTTTGGCCAGAAACATGGTGATAAAACGGTCGGCGGTGGAGAGCTCCATGATCAGCCGGTTGAGCTTTTTCATTACCAGGCTTAAATCCGAAGTAAACTCCAGATAGGCCTTGAGAGTGGCGTTCAGGGTGGAAACCAACAGAGCCCCGGGCACGCCCTTGCCGGAAACATCGGCTATGGCCACGATGGTTTCATCAGCGCTTAAGGGAACAACGGTGTAAAAATCGCCGCCCACGCCCTGACAGGGAATATAGCGGCCGTACATTTTTAAGCGGGGAATCCACGGCAGTATTTCGGGAACGATCAGCCGTTGGATTTCGGCGGCCACGGCGATCTGGCTTTTGATCTTTTCATTTTCCAGCGCCTTGATCAGCAGACGGGAGTTTTCAATAGCCACGGCGGCCTGACCGGCAAAAATGGTAAAGGTGCGCAGGTCGTGTTCGTTAAAGGATTTTCCGTCAAAGCGGTTCAGGGCCTGTACCACGCCGATGGTTTTCCCCCGGTGCTGCATGGGCACGCACAGGATGCTGTGGGTGCGAAAGCCGCTGCGTTTATCAAAGGAGGGGTCAAAGCGCGGATCGTTGTAGGCCTCCGGTATCAACAGGGGCTTGCCGCTTTGGGCCACCTTGCCGGCAATACCCTGCCCCGGCTTGATGCGATAACGTTTCACCTGCTTGCCCTTTGGGCCCAGGGCCACGCGAAATTCCAGGTCGCCGTCATCCATGGTCAGCATCAGCGAGACGGCCTCCACGGCCATCACCTCCATGCATTTCTCCATGATGGTTTCCAGCAGCATCTGAATATCCCCGCCGCCTTCGATGGCCCGGGTCACTTCCAAAACGGTGGAGATCTCCTGCAATAAACGCTCGGTCTTTTCGGTGGAACGCCGGATTTCGCTCATCAGGTTACGGGCGTGCCATTGCGAGGCCAGATAGCGGGCGATCAGCCGCGCCGTCTGTTTTTCAAAATCATTGGGCGCCCGGCCGTGGGCATGCACGCCCAGAAAGCCAAAGGTTTTGTTTTCAAAACGGATGGGATAGAGATGGTCTATACCGAAGTGGCTCATAAATTCCGCGGCATTCACCGACTCATCCCCCTGATTGCGATAGAGCGCCTTGGGGTAGTAGTTGAGCCAGTCGATTTCCGCGCCCTTAAAAAAGGGAGAAAACGCCTCCTGCGGAAAGCTGAAAAGGGGCCGTACCTCATTGCCCCGGATCTCGGGAAAAATCAGCAGATATTTGTAATTAAAGAGCCGTTGATAGTAGGCCAGCAACTGATTGGGGTCGCCGTGCAGAACCTCAAGCCGCTCCTTATGGGAAGATTGCATTGTTTTCATGGCCAGGGTGGTTGATTAAGAGGCTATATTAACATAATCGCGGCAAAGGGGCAAGCCACGGGAGAGAAGGAAAGGGCGCGGTTTTATTTACCTACCCCATGAGGGTTCGCCCGTAGATGAAGGACTTATTTCAGCAGGAAAAGCATGGGAGCCTGAATTTTATATTTCTCTGTTAATTTAAAAGTTTTTTAGCCGAGCAAGTGGCGCATTAGGCCGGCCGGGGCATTAACGAACCGCCTTCACGAACAGAGGCCGATAAGCCCTTGGTTCGCCTGCATGCGCGGCTTAGCCGGCTAATTTTTAATTTCCAATAGGTATTGCTGAATTGATGATACATAGTCGGGAAACTGATTTATAATTTTTTTATCCGTCGTTATCAGACGTGTTCCTGTCTCCTTTGCCAGGCTTACAAACTCACAGTCATAGGATGAACAGGTTGAGTTCTTAGATATTTCTAATATTTGAGTCGAATTTACCTCATATTCCCTTCCCCGCATTAACTGTTCTGCCTTAGACATTATTTGTACGGCCTTCGGAAAATCTATATAATTGTGTCGCATATATTGTAGAAGAACATTTCGAAATTCACTCCTCCATAATCGTGGGGAAATCCAAAAGGGGTCCTTCCTTAACAAGTTTTCCGCCTCTGATGTATTGTCACCGGGAATCAATAAATAAGCTATCACATTCGTATCTACGACTATCACTTCCGACCTTCATTTTTCGCAAAATTTAAAAATTCATCCGTTAATAGCGGGGCATCTATCTTTTCTCGTATTTGATATACCCCGGCTAAAAATTCATCCGGGTCAATCAAATTACTGGCAAGAACTTTTTCAAGACAGGCGATAACTTCACTATTTATACTTCTATGATTTTTACCCGCGCTGTCTTTAAGCTTCAAATAAAGGTCATCAGGTATATTTTTTACAGTGATGGCAGCCATAAGCCCACCCTTTTACTTCCATTTTTACACTATTATGGAATATAGTTTGAGGGTTCCAAAGAATCAAGTAAGGTAAGTTTATAATTTTTCCCACCCGGCTAACAGCCTGTGTAACCCTCTTCTTTAAACTCCTTTTTAGTAAGAATTGATTTCTTTTATAATTTTATGCCAAATAAAATATAGAGTGCGTTTAGTTTCTCTGCGACTTTTAATCAGGAAGCGAGCCACCACCCGCGCTTTGCGTCTGCGCCCATCGCTGGTTAGTTGTTTTAATTTATGGGAAATCATTAGTGTCCGGTTAAAATCTGAAAAGGGATGTTTGGTTGGTTAATACTCTATCAGGTGGTTTAAATTTTGGTTCTTGAAAAATATCCACCAGAGGTTTGCGCTCGAGTAAATTTACTTGTATCAGTCTGATTATTTGTTGTACGGTCATTCTTGACTTTTGCAGAAATTTGTGCAAACTGACTAACAGATAGGCTATCATTGCAATCCAGATTTGTGTAAAAACGGCATTGGAACTTGTACCGAAAAAACGTTTTATCTTAAGGTTTTGTTTTATGGTTCTAAAAAATATCTCGATCTCCCAACGCGACTTATAAATATCGGCTATGGTTTGCGCGTCATTCTCAAAATCGTTGGTTAAAAAAGTGAGCGTCTTGCTTTGCTTTTCATCATAGTAGTGGATAAGGCGTAAGGGAAAGGGGTACTTTTTATGTGTAGCATAACCGGTAAAGAGTATGGTTTCATCTTTTAGCACACATCTGTTTTGGCCGGTGTCCCTTTGCTCCACGACCTCGTAACGGGCATTGGATTTTGCCCGCGTAATAAAGCGGATATTGTTGTTTTTAAAGAAATTATAAAGGGTAAAATCATGAAAGCCACGATCCATGGCCACGTAGCTGCCCGAGGGTATGTTCATATATTTGGCCATGCGGGATTCATGGGTTTTTCCATCGGTTATGGCAATAAATTCTGGTAACAGACCATCCGCGGCCAGTAGTGTGTGCAGACGAACGGCAGATTTGGTTTTTCTGAAACGGGCCCAGGGAAATAACTTCAGACTTAGGTCAATAACGGAAGCATCGAGAAAGTAAAGTTTTCTGTTAAGTTTTAATTTGTATTTGGGAGCTATGCGTTGGGCGCGCTGTAACAACGAGAAAAAAAGCTCCTTATAAATAAGGTACAACCGTTTATTATTCGCGTCTGATAAGGTGGATCGTTTAACTATTT